>DASZWR010000021.1:0-154851 GCA_035546215.1 Gaiellaceae bacterium
CGCATCCTGCGCCGCGAGGCGGAGCGGCTCGGCTACCGCTCGAACTTCACGATCTACGACCAGGCCGACCAGGTGCGGCTCGTCAAGCAGTGCCTGGAGGAGCTCGAGCGCGACCCGAAGCGGTTCGTGCCGCGCGGGATCCACTCGCAGATCTCGAACGCGAAGAACCAGCTGATCGGCCCAGACGAGTACGCGAGCCGCGTCGCGAGCTTCTACGACCAGACCGTCGCCGACACGTACGCGCTCTACCAGCGCCGCCTGTTCGGCTCGAACGCCGTCGACTTCGACGACCTGCTGATGCTGACCGTCGACGTGCTGCAGCGGTTCCGGGAGGCGCGCGAGCGGTGGGCGAAGTCGTTCCGCTACGTGATGGTCGACGAGTACCAGGACACGAACCATGCGCAGTACGTCCTGCTGAAGCTGCTTGCCGGCGTCCACCAGAACCTGATGGCGGTCGGCGACCCGGACCAGAGCATCTACGCCTTCCGCGGCGCGGACATTCGCAACATCCTCGAGTTCGAGCGCGACTTCCCCAACACGAAGGTGATCCCGCTCGAGCAGAACTACCGCTCGACGAACACGATCCTGAACGCGGCAAACGAGGTCATCCAGCACAACCGCGACCGCAAGGAGAAGAACCTCTGGTCGGACCTCGGCGAGGGCGAGCCCGTGCGCGTCGTCGAGACCGAGGACGAGCACGCGGAGGCGCGGTTCGTCGCCGCCGAGATCGCCGCGCTGATCGAGGGCGGATACAGCCAGCGTGAGATCGCGGTCGTCTACCGCACGAACGCGCAGAGCCGCGTGCTCGAGGACGTGCTCGTGCGGCAGGGCGTCGCGTACCAGGTGATCGGCGGGCCGCGGTTCTACGAGCGCGCCGAGATCAAGGACGCGATCGCGTACCTGCAGGCGATCGACAACCCGTACGACGCCGTCTCGCTGACGCGCATCGCGAACCGTCCGCGGCGCGGGATCGGCGACACGTCGCTCGCGCGCCTGCAGGCGTACGCGGGCGGCCTCGAGGTGACGCTGTGGGAGGCGATGGGGCGGCCGGAGGAGGCCGGGCTCGGCGCTGCGGCGATCAAGTCGGTGACCGCGTTCCGAAGTGCGATGGAGTCGCTGATGGCGACGGCAACGGACTCGACGGTCGCCGATCTCGTCGAGGCGGCCCTCGACCGCAGCGGGTACCTGGAGGCGCTCGAGGCGGAGCGCACCATCGAGGCGCGCGGCCGCGTCGAGAACCTGGAGGAGCTCGTCGGCGTCGCGCGCGAGTACGACGCGGCCGCAGCCGAGCCGTCGCTCTCCGGCTTCCTGCAGGAGATCTCGCTCTACTCCGACCAGGACGCGATCCGCGACGAGGACGAGGGTGGCCAGGTGACGCTGATGACGCTGCACAACGCGAAGGGCCTCGAGTTCCGCGCCGTCTTCATGATCGGGATGGAGGAGGGCATCTTCCCGCACTCGCGGTCGATCGAGGAGAACACGCTCGAGGAGGAGCGGCGGCTCTGCTACGTCGGCATGACACGCGCGCAGGAGCGGCTGGCGCTGACGCACGCGATGCGACGCAATCTGTACGGACGCTACGACGCGAACCTGCCGTCGCGGTTCCTCGACGAGCTGCCGAACCTCGGTGTGGAGCGCGAGCGGCTGCGGCCGGCGTCGTGGTCGGGCTACGGCCGCCAGGCGGTGGCGCACGAGTACGCGCCGCGCGAGGTCTTCCCCGACCTGTCGACCGGCGACGCCGTGCGCCACGAGACGCTCGGCACGGGGATCGTCACGCGCATCGAGCCGGGCGGTGTCGTCACCGTTCGCTTCGAGGACGGGAACGAGCGGCGGCTGATGCTGGAGTACGCACCGCTCGAGCGCCTAGGGTAGGCGCATGGCGATCGAGGTTCGGCCGTGCGTCTCCGCCGAGGAGCTGCGCGCGGCGATGACGGGCATCTGGCACTACTTCGGCGGCTCCGCGACGGAGGAGGACGTCGAGCGATTCCGCGAGCTGATGGAGCTCGAGCGGATGCACGCCGCCTTCGACGGCGAACGGATCGTCGGCGGGGCCGGCGCGTTTACGTATCGCATGTCGGTGCCCGGCGGCGGCTCGATCCCGGCCGGCGGCGTGACGGTCGTCGGCGTGCTTCCGACCCACCGCCGTCGCGGCGTGCTGACGTCGCTGATGCGCGCGCAGCTCGAGGACTGCCGGGCGCGCGGCGAGGCCGCCGCCTACCTGTGGGCGTCGGAGGCGACGATCTACCCGCGCTTCGGCTACGGGCTCGCCTCCCGCGTCGGCCGGATGGCGCTCTCACGCGACCGCACGCGCTTCGCACTCCCGTTCGAGCCGCGCGGCACCGTGCGGCTCGTCGATCTCGCAGAGGCGGCGCGGACGTTCCCGCCGCTCTACGAGGCGTTCGCCGCGCAGCGCCCGGGGGTGTTCTCGCGCTCCGTCAACTGGTGGGAGAAGCGCCGCCTCTTCGACAGCCCGATCAGTCGTCAGCACGGCGAGAAGAACCTCGCGCTGCTCGAGCTGGACGGCGAGCCGGCCGGGTACGCGATCTACTTCGTGAAGCAGGAGTGGGATCACGCCGGCTTCTCGACGGGCTCGGTTCGGATCGAGGAGGCGGTCGCCTTCACGCCCGAGGCGGAACGGGAGCTCTGGCGGTGGCTTCTCGACTTCGACTGGACGTCCGAGTTCGTCCACGACAAGCTGCCGCTCGACCATTCCCTGTTTCTGCTGCTGGCCGAGCCGCGGCGCATGCGGTTCGTGCTGAACGACGGGGTGTGGGTGCGTCTGCTCGACGTGGAGGGGGCGCTCTCGGCCCGGTCGTACCAGGACGCGCCCGACGTCGTGCTCGAGGTGGGGGACGCGTTCTTCCCGGAGAACGGCGGCCGCTACCGCGTCGGCCCGGGCGGGTGCGAGCGCACGGACGCGGACGCCGACGTGGCGCTCGAGATCACGGGCCTCGGCTCGGTCTACCTGGGCGGCTTCTCGTTCGCCGACCTGCAGCAGGGCTCGCGGCTGCAGGAGCTGCGCGCGGGCGGAGTCGAGCGGGCGGATGCGCTTTTCCGCACCGCCGTCGAGCCCTGGTGCCTGGAGATCTTCTAGGCGACCCCGCTACACTGTCCCGCGACCCGGGCGGTTAGCTCAGTTGGGAGAGCACCAGCTCGACAAGCTGGGGGTCACTGGTTCGAGCCCAGTACCGCCCATGAAGAAAGCCCTGGAAACAGGGCTTTCTTGTTGGCAGGAGCGGCGACGGCGCGTGAGTCGTGGCAATGACCGAGGCGCCTGACAAGCGAGGATCTGGCTTCGTCGCCCTCGTCGACGAGCGCACGGGAGCGCACTGGCGCGAACGATCAGGGCGAAGAGCAGGGTTTGGTGTTCGCTCGGCGTCGCTGAGCCCAGAGGCGTGCTGATTGGATGTCAGCGCGCTCGACGTGATCCTCGTGGAGGACAGGGTTTGCCTTGTCGGGTGTCGTCGCATCGGCTGATGCAGGTGTTCGCCTTTCAGGCGGTGCTCATTCCGTACGCGCCGCACGTCGACTGGCCGGCGGGGCCGGTGTTGCGGACGGTCGCCGTGCGCGAGGATCAGACACTCGAGCAGTTGCACGAGGCGTTGCGGCTCAGCTTCGGGACGCCGTACGAGCTGGATCCGGATGACGATCGAGTCAGAAGCGGCCGGACCGCGCTGAGCGAGCTCGGACTCCGGAAAGGGAAGGCGCTCGCGTATCTGTTCGACTTTCGGCGACGAATGGCGTCTGTTGCTGAAGGTTGTGGAGCGTTGGGAGGCGGGGGACGAGACCTATCCGATGCTGGTCGAGGTAGAGGGGGTTCCGCCACCCCAGTACGCGCCACTGGAGGAAGGCGACGTTTGCGACGGCTGAAGCCTCCGGAGCTGCCGTCCAGCGCGCTCAGAAGTCGCGCCGGAGGCGCCGCCAGCCAGCGCCCCGACCTGCGCCGGTTCCTTCGATGACGTCGGCGTCGCGGAGCTCGCGCAGGACCTGGCGGATGTACTCGTCGCTGACGCCGGGAGAGGCGCGCTTCACGTCGGCGAAGGTGAAGGAGTCGCTGAGGTTGGAGCGGACGAATGACTTCACGAGCTCCGCCTTCGAGCCGCGGCCGGCGGTGACGGCTTGGGCGCGCGGCTCGAACTCGCGGTAGGCGGCGGTGAGCACGCCGAGGAAGTAGGAGAGCCACGGCCGCAGATCGTGCTCCCCGGTGTGCCAGCGCTCAGTCGAGGCGGCCAGTGCGTCGTAGTAGGTCTCCTTGCTCTGCTCGATCAGCTTCTCGATGCTGATGAAGCGTCCGACCTCGTAGCCGGCCTTGTAGAGGAGTAGCAGCGTCAGCAGCCGCGACATGCGCCCGTTGCCGTCGGTGAAGGGATGGATGACGAGGAAGTCGAGGGCGTAGGCTCCTGCCAGGAGGAGCCGGTGGTGCTGATCGGCGCGCCAGGCTTCGTCGAGACGGCCGTGCAGCTCGTCCATGGCTGCAGGTGTCTCGAGCGCGGGAACGGGGGTGAAGCGGACGGCGACGGTGCCGTCGGCGCGCTCTTCGGTGACGAGGTTGTCCGAGTTCTTCCAGCGGCCGCCCGGCTGTGGCGCGAACTGGTAGAGGTCGCGGTGGAGCTGTAGGACGACGTTCGGCGTGAACGGGATGTGCTCGGCGCTTGAGTGGATCGTGTCGAGGACGGCGCGATAGCCGGCGATCTCGGCTTCGGAGCGGTTGCGTGGTGTCGTCTTCTGCGCTACCAGCTCCTCGAGCCGCCTCTGCGGGGCGGTGATGTTCTCGATCGCGTTGGAGGCCTCGACGCTCTGGATCAGGGCGAGCTGCTTGAGTGATTCGAGCGCGGCGGGATGTTGCCGCGCAAACGCTTCCTGGCGTCCGCGGCCGATATCGATTTCGCTCAACTGGCGGTTGAGCGCTGCAGGGATCAGGTCGAAGTGCCGACCGAGATCACGAAACGTCTGCACACCGTGAAACTACCGGCTCGCACACCCACAAATATGGGTTGATCCCGTCACAACCCATAGTTTCTGGGTTGGCCCCATGGTTCCCACGTCGACGCGGTCGTGGCAAGAATGGCAAGGATCGTCGTTCGTCGGCGTTCGTTCAGCCGTTCGCTGTGGCTCGGGATCTGGCTCAACCAGGCGGTTTGGGCGAACTCGCGTGAACGGCTGCGAACGGCTGAGCCGAGTCGACAAGCTTGGGGGTCACTGGTTCGAGCCCGGTACCGCCCATCAGAAGCAGAAAGGCCCGCAACCGTGGGCCTTCTGCTTCTCGGCCTAGAGGGCATGCTCGTGCGCCACGGTCAGGCGGGTGACGGAGAGGCCGGGCCGGCCGATCCGTTCGGCGAGATCGTGCTCCGCCCAGTTCGCGTGCTCGTGATCGTCGGTGACGACGATTACCTCCGTCGCCGGGAAGCCGTCGAGAGCGTCTTCGACGGCAAGCGCCGGAACCTGGTCGCCCACCCGCCCCTCGGCGCGGACGCCGTGCTGCTCCAGGCGCGAGATGACGCTCTCCAGGCGGGCCTCCGCGGTCTCGTGCTCGCGATCGATGTCATCCGTCCAGTAATGCAGGCGGCTGGCGAGCGCAGGTGCGACGACGAGCACACGGCCGGCGTCCGCTGAGCGGCGGACGACTTCGTCGCAGAGGCCCTCCACCCGGCACCAGACGTCGGCGAGCACGAGCAGATTGGGGGAGCGATCGGTCGTTTCGGACATCACTGTCTCCTTCCGCGGAACGGGCAGCCGTGGTCACGCCCGACCCTGATCGCAGGGACGCTCGGCAACGGAGATTTCGCCGGTGACTTTGCCCGCACCGCAGTCCAGCGCACGCGATCGTTACCGAGGCCCGTCGCACAACACCGCACGGATGCTTGGCCGGGCGGGCGCGCGGGTCCGCATGCGATCCGGACATGCGCACCTCGTGGTGGCCGGGGGCCGCAGCGACGGGGGAGAGCCTTGGGGACGTGCACGCCAGCGACCAAGAGGAGGAACCATCAATGCCCGTTCAGCACGAGAGCCGGTTACGAGGCGAGCCGCGCGTGGCGCCGGGGCGAGCCGAACACATGAGGCTGAAGCTCCTCGGTTTCGCGTCGCTTCTGGTCGTGACAGCTCTGGCGGTGTTCACGGCCGGTGCAGGACCGGCGTCAGCGACGGCGTCGCCCGTGGTCGGGCACGTGTACGTCAACGACAACACGGCTGTCGTCAACACGGTCGCGGGCTTCGACCGCCATGCGGACGGCAGCCTGTCCCCGATCTCCGGCTCGCCGTTTGCGACCGGCGGCGCAGGTACCGGCACGACCGTTCCCTCGCAGGGAGCGCTGCAGATCAGCGCCGACGGGAGGTACCTGCTTGCCGTCGACGCAGGCAGCAACGAGATCTCCGTCCTGCGGATCGCTCACGACGGGGCCCTCAGGCAGATCCACGGCGGCACGGTCCCGTCCGGCGGCCTCGAGCCGGTCAGCATCGCTGTGCACGGCCGCCTCGCCTACGTCGCCAACGCGGGCGACGGTGGGAGCAACTACACGGGGTTCACGCTGAACGGCGGCGGTCGTCTGCGTCCGCTGGCAGCGTCGACGGCCCCTCTGCCGGACGGCTCCGCACCCGGTGACGTGCTCTTCAACTCCACCGGGACGAACCTGCTCGGCGTGCGGGTCGACCCGTCGCTGATCGACAGCTTCGCGGTCGGGAGCGACGGGCGTCTCGAGGCAGCACCCGGCTCGCCGTTCGCAACGCAAGGCGCCGGACCGTTCGGGAGCGAGTTCCGGCCGACGAATCCCTCCCAGGTGTTCGTCTCGAATGCCCACGACGGCGCCGGCAACGGCACCGTGTCGGCGTTCGGCGTCGCCGCCGACGGTTCGCTGAGCGCGGTCGGCGGATCGCCGTTTCCCGATCTCCAGACGGCGCCCTGCTGGGTAGAGATCTCGCATGACGGCGAGTTCCTCTTCGCCGTCAATACCGGCAGCGACAGCATCGCGCGCTACGCGATCGCGACCGACGGCTCCCTGACGCTGCTCGGCAACACGTCGCTCGGCGGCGGCGTGAGCACTCCGTTCGACGCCCGGCTCGCTCCCGACGGCAGGACGCTGTGGGTTCTCGACACCGGCTCCGCGACGGTCAGTGGATTCGCCGTCTCCGGCGGCAGCCTCGCCGAGCTGCCGTCCTCGCCGACCTCGCTGCCGGCGGGAGCGACCGCCTTCGGAATCGTCGTGACCAGCTCCAGGCAACCGCGTGGGAGGACTGACAGATGACCAAGCGCACTCTTTTCGTCACCGTTGTCGCCGGCGCGGCAGCGGGCCTCGCCATGGCCGGGGTCGAGATGATCTACGGCTGGGCATCGAGCGCCCACACCGCGTGGGACGCACCGATGGGAATCTGGGCCTACATCGGCGGTCTCGATCACTTCGGCCGCCCGCTTGACCACATCGGGCCGATCGTGCTCGGGATCGGCGGTCACGTGCTGAACGCGATCGTCGTCGCGGCCGTGTTCGTCGCGCTGATGCGAGTGCTACGCAACCCACGCGGGGCGGTCGTCGTCGGCGCGGCCTACGGCGCCGGGCTCTGGGCGCTGCAGCGGTACGTGCTCCTGCCGATCAACACGCCCGAGGACAGGCTCTTCACGACCGGCCTGATCAGTCCGCCGTGGGTGTGGTGGATCGCACATCTCGCCCTTGGAACGACGATCGGCCTCGTCTACACGCTGCTCGAGCAGCGCGACCCGGCGACTCATTCCGCATGGTGGTCGCCTCGCCTGAGAATGAGCTCCGCCTCGCCTGAACCCAACCCGTAGCGCTGGTCACCTCCGTGTGGCCGTCGGCCCCTCCCCGCGAAGGCATCGTCAAGCGGGGGCGGGCCGACTCGCTCTCACCTGTAGCGAACGCTGAACCACATCGAGAGGAGGCGGGAGATATGAGCAATGCCGAGCAGTCCACCGAGGATCTGGTGATCCTCGAGCTGTTGGGGTCGACCGTTCTGCGTGAAGGGAAGCCGCGCCGGCCGTCTCTCGACGACGGCCGCACCCTCGTGACCGTCTGCGCCTGGTGCGACCGTGTCCGGCTCGCGAATGGTTGGGTCGAGACCGAAGACGCGATTCGTCGTCTCCGGACCTACGAGGATGCTGCCCCGCCGGCGTTCACCCACACGATTTGCGAATGCTGCTTCGAGAACGTCCGTCGACGCCGCTCTTCGATTGAAGGCGCCGCGATCGCTTAGAACAGCAGCGGCTTGCGGACGCGGCGGAAGCCTGCCGCCTGCAGGACGCCGGCGTCGACGAGTCGGCACATCCAGCCGTAGCCGCTGTCCGGGTTCGCGTCGTCGGAAAAGCTCCCGAGCGCGGCGAAGATCCGCCCTCCCTGGAAGTCCCACTCCTCGGTCTGGTCGTGGTCGCGTCCGATGTCGGCGCGGAAGCTGACGAGATCGTCTCGAAGTCGCTGCTTCGCCTTTTCGAGCCAAGTGTCAGGTGGATCACGGCGGGGATTGACGCCGCACTGCTCGAGCAGATCGTCTTCGAGCTCTTCGAGGATGAGTGAGTCGAGGTAGCTGGTCGCCTCGTCCCAGTCCGGGGCCTGGGTGCCCTCGAGCCCTACCAGCTCGATCGCTGCCCCTGGCCGGGTGGCGCGCTCGAGCATGGTGGCGGCCGGGCTGGTCTCGGGCTGCTGCTCGAGTGCATGCTCGAGCTGGTGATCGGGGAGCGATTCGGTTTCCGTGTAATCGCGTTCGGCGATCGACTCGAGAAACGGCTCGCCCGCATCGTCGCGAGCGAGCCGCTGCTCGGTCACCGTCCAGCTGATCGGTGCACCGTCCTCGATGGTCGTGAGCTGGTGGCCGACACCGGGGGCGTCCGCACGAAACCTCCGAAACGCCCCGGGCTCTCGACGTCCGTCGGGATGGCTCAGCGTGAGCCGGTAGCGCGCCGGGCGCGCGTGGCCGCGCGATCCGTCGACTCGGTCCAGGAGCCAGTAGCGGCCGCCGAGCAGCACGACCGTGCCGGCCGCGAGAACGTCCTCGCTGTTGTACGGGCGGACGTGCTCGCGACCGCTGCGGTCCTGCGTCGTGATCTCGTAGGAGGCGCTCAAGCGTCGCTACGCCGCCATGTGGAGCGCCGTCGCGGACTGCGTCCGCATGGTCGGCTCGAAACGCGTGACGAGTGTCGCGGCGAGGCCGCCCGCGCCGACGATCAGGTAGAACGCGAGCGCGGTCGTGTGGTCGGAGAAGCCGACGATGAACGGCAGCACGATCAGTGCGACCGTGACGGCGACGTCGGCGTAGCCGTGGAGGAGTGGCGGAATGATCCGCACGATCCCGGTCGGCCACGCCGTTCCCACGGCAAGCACGGCGGCGCCGAGGCCGAACGCAAACGCGATCCACTTGGCGGGGGCATCGTCGAAGCTGAGGACGAGCGGCAGCACGATCAGCACGGCCGCAAGCGGGTAGTCGAGTACGCCGTGGACGACGGGAGAAAGAATCCCGCGGCCCATGAGCTTGTTGAGGCCAGACATCGGACGAACCTCCCTGCTCGTTGACGGGTCGAGCGTAGGCTCGCGTGCCTTCTGCTCTGGGGGCGTCCTGGGCGGCTTGAGCGTCAGGCGGAACCTGCGCACGTGCGCGTTCTCAGCTCCCGGGCGCGCGATTCGGTAATCCACCGGTCGGCCCTCCGCGTCAACGCTCCCCAAGGAGGTACTCCGCGTACCACGTCGACCAGTCCTCGGCCGGCTCGACATCGCCCAGGCAAAGCTCGGCCACGTAGGCGCGGTGGGCACTTTCGGCCCGGCGGAGGGCCATGGCCAGCCGTGTGACGGGATCCTCGTCGGTCCCGACCTGCCACCGCTGGGGCGCGTCGTTCGCATCCGTCATCGCGTCGCTCCTCCTTCCTGCTCGGCGGGCCCCCGGCTGCTCGAGGGCTAGCTGCGGGTCGCGGCGTCCGCCGCCTCTGCGAGGGCGGTCGCGGCGGTGAAGAACTCCTGCGACTGACCGACGAAGAGCCCGCTGGCAGCGAGTCCCTTGACGACGCTCACGGCGGCGCCCACGGTCTCCGTCGGGCGGAGGATCGAGCAGGTCGCGAGCTTCCGATCGAGGAAGACCGTCGGTTCCGGCATGATCCGGTTCGGCTTCGAATCCTCGCCTCCCTTGTTCAGATCGGGGAAGACCAGGCCGTTGGTCGGGTCGGTGAGAGCCGGAGCGTTGCCGGCCTTGTCCTGCCAGGTCTGGAAGTGCATGACCTCCGTCGGGCCGATGCTGAGCAGGATGCGCAGGACCTCCGGGTCGGAAGCCCTCTGCGCGAGCGCGGCGTAGAGACTGCTTCCACCCTGTTCGATCATCCCGAAGTGGAAGGCCGCGGTGTTGGCGATCGCCTGCAGGTGCCTCCGCGGGTGCAGGTCGTCGTCGCTTCGCGGAATCGCAGGGAACTTCCCGGCGGCAAGCCCGGGGACGGCCTGCGGCAGGGTGTCGCCGAGGTCGGGGTTCCGCGAGTCGCTGCGGTAGCGCGTCCAGTAGCTCGTGTCGACGGTGAGCTCCATCAGGTTGGTGAGCCGCCCGATCTGCGCCGCGCCCGTCGCCTTGCTGCTCGGGAGGGTGCGGAAGGGATCCAGGTTGATCGGCTGCTCGCCACGCGCCTGCAGGTACGAGTTGATGAAGTTGGCGTGGCTCTGCTCGTCGTCGGCGTTGTCGTGGATGTACTGGTGCATGTCCTTGTCGATGACGGCGAGCGCCTTCGAGTAGGCGCGGTTGCCGCTTCCGCCCGCGACCTCCGCGTCCTGGACGCCGCCGAGCTCGTTGTACTGCTTCCAGAGATCGGCTTCGAGCAGCTCCGCGGCAGCGAGGAACTTGAGAATGGCAGCGTCTCCCGCGGGGAGCGCCTCACCGGCCAGCGCGGCAGGTGCGTCGATCAGAAGTCTCCCTGCGCCGAAGGTCACGCCGACCGCTGCTCCCTTGGCGAGAAAAGCGCGACGGCTGGTGCGATGCTCGGACGAGTCAATCATCTACGTGCTCCTTGTTGCTGTGACAGGGTCTACAGCGCTTGTAGTCCTCGGAGAGGCGGCGTTCGCGCACCGCGGCGTGGCCAGGGCGGCCTGCTGGTTCCGCGGATGGAGTCGAGGCGGGTCTTACGGCCGTGCGCCGTCGGCGTCTCGCGCTGCCGCGATCACGCTCGTTACCCGGGCAAGCCGCGCACCCTGCGCCCGAGCGACGGTCAACGCGTCGTCGCTCGGTCGCCCGCCGACGCCGTGGCCGCTCGTGTACGAGGCGCCGTACGGGTTGCCGCCGCCGTTGAAGACCTCGTGCACGGTGTAGCCGAGCGGGAGAACGATCGCACCCCAGTGGTAGAAGGTGTTGTTGAGCGCCAGGATCGTGGACTCCTGGCCACCGTGCTCGGTCTGCGACGAGGTGAACGACGTCGCGACCTTGTCGACCAGCGCTCCGCGCTCCCACAACTCGCCTGCGAGATCGAGAAACGCCTTCAGCTGCGCAGCGACGTTCCCGAAGCGGGTCGGCGTGCCGAAGGCCACCCCGTCGGCCCATTCGAGATCGTCGAGCGAGGCGTCCGGCTGGTCCTGGATCTCGGAGCGGTGACGGCCCCAGTGCTGCTTGAACGAGATCAGCATCTCCGGTGGCAGCTCTGCGACGTGGCGGAGGCGAACCTCGGCGCCCTGGTCGGCGGCACCCTCGGCAACCGCGCGGGCGAGCGCGTGCACGTTTCCTGTCGCGCTGTAGTAGATGACCGCGATGCGCGTCACGGTTCGATCGTGCCGGTCCCCCCAGCTGCTCACGGGATCAGGCCCGTGCCCTGCGCTCGATCCGGTGCCCGCCGTTGTGCGCCGGCCACCGCAACAAGATCGAAGCTGGCTCCTGCTCCGGTTGTGCGCTGGCGGTGACGACAACGGCCCGTCTCTCGGCGATTCTCGACTGCGAGAACACGAACGAGAGAGGAGCCGAGATGTATGACCTGTCCGAGATCGAGTTCGAGTCCGAAGAGTTCGAAGAGTCCGAAGAGGACGCACGGATCTACGCGTGGCGCGTCGAGCAGCTTTCGGGCCTGGGGCTCTCGGAGGTGATTGCGAGCCTGGTGGCGTCGTTCGTCGATTGGCACGAGATTGCCGGTCTGGTCGAGCGCGGCTGCTCGCCGGAGCTGGCGCTCGAGATCGTGCGCTGAGCGACAGCGGCGTAGCGCATACTCCAGGTGTGCCAAGCAAGACCGCCGAGCCGAGTGGCAGACGCGTCGTCGTCGCCGACGACGACGTGCTCCTGCGCGAAGGCCTCGCAAGTCTGCTCGAGCGCGCCGGATACGAGCTCGTCGGTCAGGCCGGCGACGGGCCGGAGCTCTTGCGCCTGGTTCGAGAGCAGCGACCGGATCTCGCAATCGTCGACATCCGCATGCCTCCAACCGGCTCGACGGAGGGTCTCGAGGCGGCTGCGGTGATCCGGGAGGAGCTTCCGGAGACGGCGATCCTCATCCTTTCGGCACACGCGGAGATCGCACACGCGATGACGTTGCTCGCGAACGGGAGTCGCAGCGGCTACCTGCTGAAGAGCCGTGTGACCGACCTCGAGGAGTTCCTCGAGACCCTGGAACGCGTGCGTCGGGGCGGTTCCGTCGTCGATCCCAGCCTGGTGCAGCAGCTCGTCGCCGCGCGGAGAGTCGACGACCCGCTCGATCAGCTCACCCCTCGCGAACGCGAGGTACTCGCCGAGATGGCAGAAGGACGCTCGAACGCCGGAATCGCCCGGCGCTTGTGGGTGACCGAGGGAACGGTCGAGAATCACGTGCACAACATCATGGCCAAGCTTCGTCTGCCCGAGACCGACGACAACCACCGTCGCGTCCTCGCCGTCATCACCTTCTTGCGATCTTCGCTGCGCGACAACGACGCCGGCCTGCCTGCGGTCTAGTCGACCAATTGCCGGATCCGTTCGGCCGACAGCTCGGTCTTGGCGATGAAGCCGACGGCGGGGCTGGCCTCGATCAACGTGACGAACTCTCGCTCGTCGTGGGTCGAGACGAGAATCACCCGCGTGAAGCCGCCGTCGACCTCGGCGAGCCTGCGTGCGAGATCGAAACCGCTGTCGGGACCAAGGTCGATGTCGACGAGGGCCACCTCCGGCCGCAGGTCACGGACACTCTGGAGCGCCTCGGCGCTCGATGTCGCGCAGCCGACGACCGTAAGGCCCTGCCCCTCGAGCAACGCGCGCGCCGCGTCACAGAACGCTCGTTGGTCGTCGACGATCAGGCACCGTAGAGCCACGCTTCCAGCATCGCAGGGGATGTGCTGATCGGCATGGGTGCTGGCCTAGAATTGATGGTTCCACCGGCCCGCGTCACATCTCCCTATGCGCTAGCGGGGATCCCGAGATCCGTGCTGGCCGGTGCCGAGGTTGTGCGCTGACGGCGACGACATCGACGAGCACTTTGGCGACCCTACGAGTGCCAGATCTGAACTGCACTCCGCCCGGTGCGCTGGCAACCGGGCAACGACGGAAGGGGAGGACGTATGTCGGAGCTCATGTCTCGCCGTGACCACCCGGAGGATCGCGCCCAGCGCGCGCTGAGAAAGAACGCAGGACCGACACGGCAGGATCTCGAGATGATCGACCGCACCCGGGCGGCTCGCGATCTGCTCTCGTCCAAGTGGAAAGTCGATCTGCTGTACCTGCTGGCGCGCGGCGTTCATCGCTACAGCCGGCTGTATGACAATCTGAGGGGGGCGTCGAAGAAGATGCTCACGGACTCCCTGCGCGGCCTCGAGCGGGACGGGTTCGTCGAGCGCTCCGTTTACGCGGAGGTTCCCGTTCGCGTCGAGTACTCGCTGACCGCGCTCGGCTGGTCGGCGACCGAGCTGCTGATCGCGCTGGCCGACTGGGCGGAGGAGCACCTGCCGGCCGTCGAGCAGGCCCGGCAGAGCTACCGGGCAACCGCCGCCTCCGCGGCGGATTGCTCGGCTGATCTGGAGCGGTGGGAGGCGGCGTGACCTGTCGGGAGCCGCCGTTCAGGGGAAAGATCGGTGTGCGATCCGAGCTGGCGCTATGATCGCCGGGCCATGCCTTCGGATTGGCTGGCAGTTCCAGTGGGGGCCGACTCGCTTTCGCGTGCTCGCCAGCTTCGAGAGAGCTGGGAACGGCTCCTCGCCGTTCGCGATCTGAGGTCCGAGCCCGGTCCCGACCTGATCGGAGAGCTGCGGCAGCCGATCGTCGAGTCGTGGCAGCGCTCACTCGACACCGGTCTCGACCCGCTCGATCTGCTTGCTCCGCTCGAGGCGGACCCGGCGGAGATAGGGGAACGCTGGGCCGAGCATCCGCTCGGCTCTCTTGCGCACGTTCTGCGCGCGCGGCTGGGCGACCTCGCGAGAGAGTCCCAGAGCCTGGTGGTCGTAAGCGACGCCACGGGGCTGCTGCTGCACATCGACGGCCCGAGCTCGCTGAAGGACAAGGCCGCCGAGATGAACTTCGTCGAAGGTGCTCGGTACAGCGAGGCCGTTGCGGGGACCAACGGCATCGGGACGGTGCTCGCAGCCGATCACGCACTGCAGGTGTTCGCCTCCGAGCACTTCAATCAGCGGCACCACGGATGGTCGTGCTCGGGAGCGCCGGTGCACGACCCCGTATCGGGCCGACTCCTCGGCGTCGTCGACATCTCGAGCGCCTGGCAGAACGACGACCCGCTCAGCCTCGAGCTCCCGGTCGCGGCGGCGCGGGCGCTGGAGCGTTGTCTTGCGGACGCCCGACGCCACAGCGACGCTCGGCTACGTCGGCGCTACTCCGACTTCGCCACGAAAGCGACGGATCTCCTGGTCAGCTCCGACGGCTACGTCCTCGCCGGCGAGCGGATGGCCGCACCGGCGAAGCCGTTCGCGATTCCCCCAGACGGCGGGGAGATCGTCCTCGCCGACGGCTCGATCGCCGCTGCGGTGCCACTCGGCCACGGCGAGGCGTACCTGGTTCGCCCTGTCGGCCGGTCAGCCGCGGGCGCGGCGCCGACGAAGGCGGCCGAGCGTACTGACGAAGCGGCAGGCGAAGAAGTAGAGCCGCAGCGGGCCGGAGGAATCGCGGGCGCCTATTTCGAGGCGGCGCTGGACTGCGTCATCATCGCGGACGCGTCGGGACGGGTGGTCGAGTTCAACCCCGCCGCCGAGCGGACGTTCGGCTACTCACGCGATCAGGCGATCGGGCGGACGATGGCCGAGTTGATCGTGCCTCCTTCCCTGCGCCAGAGGCACAGCGACGGCTTTGCGCGCTTCATCGAGACCGGACATGGGACCATGCTCGGACGGCGACGGGAGCTGACCGGCATGCGGGCGGACGGCAGCGAGTTCCCCGTCGAGTTGGCGCTCAGTCGGGCCGATTCGGAGCCGCTCTTGATCTGCGGAACGCTGCGCGACGTCTCCGCGGCGAAAGAGGCCGAACGCCATCTGCGCGAGCTCGCCGAAGAGCAGGCTGCCCTGCGACGCGTTGCGATGCTGGTCGCGCGCGAGTCGTCGCCGCAACGGCTCTTCGCGCTTGTCGCCGAGCAGGTTGCGCGAATCATCGACGTCCCGCTCGTCCGTCTGGCCCGTTACGAGTCGGACGGGTCGACGGCGGAGCTCATCGGCGTGTGGGGTGAGAGCGTGGATCCGCTCGCGCTCGGAACACGTTGGCAACTCGACGGGCCAGGCGTGCTCGCCGCCGTGTGGCGAAGCGGCCTACCGGCGCGGCTCGACGACTACACCGACCTTCCAGGAGAAGCCGCAGCCGTCGTGCGGCTGGCGGGGATGCGTTCGGCGGTCGCCAGCCCCATCGTCGTCGACGGCCGCCTCTGGGGCGCGATCGCCGTCCTCTCTCCGCGTCGGGAGCCTCTTTCCGAGAACACCGAGGCGCGGCTCGCGGACTTCACCGAGCTTGTCGCAACGGCGATGGCCAATGCCGACTCACACGCCGAGATCGCGCGACTCGCCGACGAGCAGGCGGCGTTGCGGCGGGTCGCGACGCTCGTCGCCCGGGGTGTCCGCCCCGACGACATCTTCTCGGCCGTCAGCCAGGAGGTGCAGCGCCTGTTCGGACTCCGCGAGGAGACCATGGACGTCGCGACCGTCGTCAGGTTCGACCCCGGCCCGGAGTTCGCTCTCGTCGGCGCGGCGAAAGGCATCGAAGGGCTTCCGCTCGGGACGCGCTGGCCGCCGAATGACCTGTACGTCTCGACCAGGGTGCACAGCACCGGACGCTTCGCGCGCGTCGACGAGGCCGACCTCGTCTCCGCAGACGGACACGACGCCGCAACCCTGCGTCGCCAGGGAATCATCTGGCAGGTTGCGAGCCCGATCGTCGTCGAGGGCCGTCTGTGGGGTGCGATCACCCTGAACGCCGGAGCAGAGCTGCCGCCCGACACCGAGGGCCGGCTCGAGCGGTTCACCGAGCTCGTCGCCACCGCTATCGCCAACAGCGAGGCGCGCGACCACCTTCGCCGAGTGGTGGATGAGCAAGCGGCGCTGCGGCGCGTCGCGACACTCATCGCCGAGGGCGCTGCGCCTGCGACGCTGTTCTCGGCCGTCACCGAAGAGGTCGCTGGGCTCTTCGAGGACGCTGCTGTGACGCTCGATCGGTACGACGGCGGCGTCTCCACGGTCCTCGCGGCCACCGGCATCGGCTTCCCGGTAGGCAGCCGCTGGCCCCTCGACGTCGACAGCCTCGCCGCTCGCGTGTACGCCACCGGGCGGCCGGTTCACGTCGCCGACTACGAGGACATCGCGGCGGCCATCCCGCGCGAGATGTGGGAAGGCCACCTCTCGAAGTCGGACTTCGGCGTGCCGATCATCGTCGACGGCAGCCTCTGGGGGGTTTTGTGCGTCGGGACGCCGGAGCTCGACCGCAATCCGTCCGAGACGACGGAGCGCATCGGACGGTTCACCGAGCTCGTGGCGACCGCCGTTTCGAACGCGACGATGCGCGGGGAAGTGGCAGCCTCCCGCGCCCGCGTCATCGCCGCCGGCGACGAGACGCGCCGGCGGATCGAGCGGGATCTTCATGACGGAGCGCAGCAGCAGCTGGTCACCCTGGCGCTCGAGTTGCGTTCCGCCGAAGACCGGCTCCCGGCCGGTCTCGACGACCTGAAAACGGAGGTCGGGCGCTTCGCCGACCGTTTGACGACCGTGATCGAGGAGCTCCGCGAGATGTCGCGCGGCATCCACCCGGCGATCCTCACGGAGGGCGGGCTCGCACCGGCCATCGAGGCGCTGGCGCTACGCTCGCCCGTCCCAGTCAAGCTCGCCCTACGCTCCGAGCAGCGGCTCGCCGAAGGGGTCGAGGTGGCTGCCTACTACGTGGTCTCCGAAGCGCTCACGAACGCGGCGAAGCACGCCGACGCCTCGCGCGTGCACGTCGCTCTGGACGTCGAGGAGGAAACGCTGTACCTCTCCATCGCCGACGACGGGGTGGGAGGAGCCAGGCTGGGTGGAGGCTCCGGTCTGATCGGGCTCAAGGATCGCGTCGAAGCCTTCGGCGGGACGATCGACCTCGTGAGCCCGCCCGGAAGCGGGACCCGGATCGACGTCAAGATCCCGCTTCTCGGCGATCCGCTGGTTGCGTCGGGCGCAGAGCTCCTGTCCAGGGCGTAAAGGCCTCGTCAAGCTGCTTGCTCGAGCTCGGCGAGCGAGCTGAGCTCCCGAAGCCGCTGCAACGCGACGCGCTCGAGTTGCCGTGCGTGCTCCGGGGAGATGCTCAGATCTGCGGCCGCCTGCTCGGTCGTTCGCTCCTCGCCGGAGATGCCGTAGCGGAGCGCGATCACCTGGCGCTGCCTCGGGGGTAGTGCGTCGATCAGCCGGTCGAGACGGGTGCCCGCGAGCTGACCGTCGACGCGTTCGTAGGCCCCGTTCGCGTGCGGGTCGACGAGCTCGATTGTCGGCTTCTGCTGGTCGGCTTCGTGGCTTTCCAGGGGGAGGAAGCCGGTCGGGACGTTCAGGGCCTGCTCGGCCTGGGCGGGCGAGAGCGCTGCCGCTGCGGCGAGCTCGTCGAGGGACGGCTCGCGCTCGAGCTCGCGGGAGAGCTCTTGCCTCGCGCGTTCGAGGCGGCGCCGGCGTTCGTGGACGTGAACGGGGATCCGGATCGGCTCTGCTTGATTGCAGGCTGCGCGATCGACGGCCTGACGGATCCACCAGATGGCATACGTGGAGAACTTGGTGCCGCGGCGCCAGTCGAACTTCTCGCTCGCGCGGATCAGCCCGAGCGTTCCCTCCTGGATGAGGTCGAGGAGCGCGATCCCCGGACGCTGGTAGTGCTTGGCGACCGAGACGACCAGCCGCAGGTTCGCGTTGATGAGGCGCTCCTTCGCCTGCACGTCCCCGCGTTCGATCCGCTTTGCCAGCTGCACTTCTTCCGCCCGTGTGAGCAGCCGGTACCGCCCGATCTCGCGCAAGTAGAGCGAGAGAGCGCTCGCGGCGGCTGAGGACGTGTCGGTCTTCCTGCCGGTGTGCTCGTCTGTTGTCATGACGCGACGGTAGGCGCGGCCGGGGGCAGGTCACAAGACGACTTTGGCCCTGGGCGCCACAAGCGCACCTCGTCGTTCCCGAGGCGGAGCCCAGGCCAGGCACCGTAGGTGCTGAACGCATCGTGGAAGGAGACGGAATGGCTTCAGCGGGAACATCTGCCTATCTGCCGGCCCTCGAAGTGCCTCATGAGCGCGAGGGCGTCGGCCAGGCGCTGCAGGCGGCTCTGCACGAGCTCATCGACCTCGCGCTGATCGGCAAGCAGCTGCACTGGGCTGTCCTTGGCCCCCACTTTCGCCCGCTTCACCTGCATCTCGACGAGCTCGTCGAGTCATGGCACGAGCTGTCGGACACGGTTGCAGAGCGGGCCGTCGCGCTCGGTTTCGTCCCCGACGGGCAGGCGAGCGCAGTCGCGGCCGGCTCGGTACTTGCACCGGTCGCGGTGGGGCCGATCGAGGATCACGTGGTCGTGCGCGAGCTGACTCATCGCGTCGCAGAGGTGAGCGAGCGGATGCGGGAGCGCATGAACCGGCTGGGCGACGCCGATCTTGCCTCGCAGGACGTCCTGATCGAGGTCGTGCGCGAGCTCGAGAAGCAGCAGTGGATGCTGCGAGCGCAGCTCGGGGGGCAGGGCTGATGGCCGTCTCGCGTGGTTTTCACCGCAGGCACGGGGGAGCCGCCGATCCGGCGCGCGTGCCGCCGGGCCAGTACGTCACGCGCGACTTCCCGGTGCTCTCGGCCGGCCCGACCCCGCACACGCCGCTTGCCCAGTGGGACTTCGCGATTCTTGGTCAGGTCGACCGACCTTTCTCCTGGACCTGGGAGGAGTTCCTGGCGCTCCCGAGCGAGACGATCACCGTCGACATCCACTGTGTCACCAAGTGGTCGAAGCTCGACACGGTCTGGAGAGGTGTCCCGATCGATGTGCTGCTCGGGCAGGTCGAGACGAGTGCCGAGCACGTGCTCGCGTTCTGCGACGGCGGCTACACGACCAACGTCCCGCTCGCAGATCTGACCGGCGGCAAGGCGTGGATCGCCTACGAGTACGGCGGCGAGCCACTCCAGCCGGAGCACGGTGGCCCGGCCAGGCTGCTCGTCCCGCACCTCTACTTCTGGAAGAGCGCCAAGTGGGTGCGCGGCCTCGAGCTGCGCGCGGACGACAAGCCGGGATTCTGGGAGTACTACGGCTACCACAACTACGGCGACCCGTGGAAAGAGCAGCGCTACCGAGGCGACTGACCTGGCAGCCGGCGACCGTGGTGGAGCTCTTCGCGGAGACGCCCCGTACGAAGAGCATCGCCTTCGAGCTCGACCGGTGGCCAGGGCATCGGGCCGGCCAGCACGTCGACGTGCGTCTCACCGCCGAGGACGGCTACCAGGCACAGCGCAGCTACTCGATCGCCTCGGCGCCGGAGGATGAGCTTGTCGTGCTGACGGTCGAGCGGCTCGACGACGGCGAAGTCTCGCCGTACCTCGTCGACGAGATGCGACCAGGCGACACACTCGAGCTGCGCGGCCCCGTCGGCGGCTACTTCGTCTGGGAGTCGGATCGCGGGGGCCCCCTGCTGCTCGTCGCCGGCGGCTCGGGGGTCGCCCCGTTGCATTCGATCCTCCGCCATCACCAGGCGATCGGAAGCTCCGTGCCGGTGAGGCTGCTGTACTCGGCGCGCTCCCTGGCCGACGTCATCTATCTCCCGGAGCTGAGACGGGCGGCTGCCGAAGGTGCGGTGGACGTCCGCTATACGCTCACCCGCGAACGGCCGGAAGGATGGCAGGGCTACGGGCGACGAATCGACGAGGAGATCCTGGCCGACGTCGCGTGGTCGCCGGGCGAGCGGCCGCTGGTGTACGTGTGCGGGCCGAGCGCGTTCGTGGAGACGGCGGCGAACGCTCTCGTCGACCTCGGCCACGAGCCCGGTCGCATTCTCACGGAACGCTTTGGGGCAACCGGAGGGTAGGCCGATGACAGCGCTCGACGGAAACGCGATCGCGGGCACCCTGGCCGCGGTCTTCGGCAGGGAGATGACGACCGCCATCGGTACGTGTGCGAGCTGTGGAAGGCGCAGCCTCGTGGGAGAGCTCGCCGTCTACGTGCGCGGGCCGGGGACGGTCGTCCGGTGCCGGCACTGCGCCGGCCTCGTGATGGTCATCGTGGCTGCCCACGGGGTCGGCTGCGTCGACCTGCAAGGTCTCGAGGCGCTCGAGCCGGAGCCGTGAGCGGGCGCCGGGCCTCGCTCTCGCGGCAGACGTGATGGAGAGCACGGTGAGGGCCCCGAGTGGGGGTGCGGATCGCCGCTCGGGCCGCGAGACGCCGTTCACCGGGCGCACGCTGTGGCCGCAGCGGCTCGACACACCGCTCCGCAGCTTCCTGCGCACCGAGACCGGCAGCGCCGGAATGCTGCTCCTGGCGACGGTGGCCGCGCTCGTCTGGACGAACGTGGATCCGGCGTCCTACGAACACGTGTGGCGGACGACGCTCGCCTTCGAGGTAGGCCATGCCTCGGTCTCGCACGATCTGCGCTACTGGGTGAGCAGCGGTCTGATGACGTTGTTCTTCTTCGTCGTCGGACTCGAAGCACGCCGTGAGTTCGATCTCGGCGAGCTGCGCGAGCGGCGAAGGCTGCTCCTGCCGCTGGTCGCAGGTCTCACCGGGATCGTCGTGCCGGTGGGAATCTTCCTGGCTGTGAACGCAGGTCATCCGTCTGCGCGCGGGTGGGGGGTGGCGATGTCGACCGATACCGCATTCGCACTCGGGGCGCTCGCGCTTGTCCGCCCGAGCTTCCCCGTGCAGGTCCGGGCCTTCATGCTCACCGTGACCGTCGTCGACGACCTCGTGGCGCTCCTCGTGATCGCCGTCGCCTACTCACGGGGCGTGGACGCGTTCGACATCGCGCTCGCCGGCGCGCTCTTCGCCCTCGTTGCCGGGCTGATACGGGTTGGGATCGAGCCGCGGGTGATCTCCGTGCCGGTGGCCTTCGCCGCGTGGGTCGCTCTTTCGATGTCCGGCGTCGACCCGATCGTCGTCGGATTGGCGATCGGGCTCGTGACCTCCGCTGCTCCAGCCGGGCGCGGAAACCTCGAGCGGGCGTCCGAGCTCTTCCGACGCTTCCGTGAACAGCCGACGCCGGAGCTCGCGCGATCTGCCCACGTCGGCCTGACCTCGGCGCTCTCCCGAAACGAGCACCTCCAGGAGCTTCTCCATCCGTGGACGAGCTATGCGATCGTGCCGCTGTTCGCGCTTGCGAATGCCGGCATCCGCATCGACGGCCGCTTCCTCGAGCACGCGTTCTCGTCACCGATCGCGCTCGGGATCGTGGCCGGCTACGTCATCGGCAAGCCGGTCGGTATCGGGGTCGCCTCATGGGCCTCCACCAGGCTCGATCGGCATGCGCCGGGCCTGCCCATCGGTTGGCTCGCGCTCGCCGGCAGCGGCTCGATCGCGGGGATCGGATTCACCGTGTCGCTGCTGATCGCCGCGATCGCGTTCCGCGGCGAGCAGCTTGCGGAGGCGAAGCTCGGCATCCTCACCGCCGGGCTCGGTGCGTTGCTGCTGTCCTGGATCGTGTTCCGTTCGGCGGACCACCTGCCCGACCGTGCCCGCTTCCGGGCACTGCTCGGGGACGCGGTGGCGATCGTCGATCTGGCGATCCCGGTCGACCCCGAGCGAGACCACCTCCGCGGGCCCGAGGATGCTCCCGTCACACTCGTCGAATACGGGGACTTCGAGTGCCCGTACTGCGGCCAGGCGGAGTCCGCGGTCAGGGAGCTGCTGCGCGACTCCGGCGACGTCCGCTACGTGTGGCGCCACCTTCCGCTGAGCGACGTCCACCCCCGCGCATGGCCCGCCGCAGAAGCGTCCGAAGCCGCAGCAGAGCAGGACGCCTTCTGGGAGATGCACGACCTCCTCCTCGCCCGGCAACGTGCGCTCTCTCCGCGTGACCTGATCGCGTACGCAGAGCAACTGGGCCTCGACGTCGAGCGCTTCAGAGAGGAGCTCGAAACGCACCGGATGCGGGGCCGCGTCGCCGAGGACGTCGAGGGCGCCGACCGCAGCAACGTCGCCGGCACGCCGACGTTCTTCGTCAACGGCCGTCGCCACTACGGCTCCTACGACATCCGCAGCCTCACCGAGGCGGTCCAGGCCGCGCGCGCACGCGCGGCGATCGCCTCCTAGCGAAGGGTCTCGTCCGAGCCGTAGATCCCGAGACCCGTCTCAGGGTCGAAGAAGTGCAGCGCCGCGGTATCGACGACCGCATCGACGGGGGCGCCTTTACGCGCCTCGGAGTTCGCGCTGAAACGACCGACGAGCAGTGCTCCCGCATCGGTGTTCATGCCGACGGTACCTGCATCGCGTGGAAGGTCGGCGATCGACTCGGTCTCCGCGAGCTCGACGCGTGGCGCGGTGAAGTGGATGAAGAGCTCGGGGCCGAGCGCCTCGCGCAGCTCGACCGTCCCGTGCAGCAGGTGTTCCCGCGGCGCGTCGGGCACCAGCATTGCATCCTGGATGCTCTCTGGTCTGATGCCGACGATCACGCGTCTCCCCGTGTAGGCGACGAGGTCCGGTCGCCGGTCGAAGATCGAGGTGGCGAGCGCGAGCTGCTGCCCGCCGAGCAGGACGCGCAGGTCTCCGTTCGACCGTTGGAGCTCGCCTTCGACGAAGTTCATCGCCGGTGACCCGATGAACCCGCCGACGAATGCGTTCGCCGGTCGGGCATAGACCTCTTGCGGAGGCGCGAACTGCTGCAGCTTGCCGTTGCGCATGACGGCGACGCGGTCGCTCATCGTCATCGCCTCGACTTGATCGTGAGTGACGTAGATGGTGGTGATGCCAAGCTGGCTCTGCAGCCGGCCGATCTCGGCTCTCGTGTGGACACGAAGCTGTGCATCGAGATTCGACAACGGCTCATCCATCAGGAACACCGACGGCTCGCGCACGATCGCCCGGCCCATGGCGACCCGTTGCCGCTGACCGCCGGACAGCGCTCGCGGCTTCCGGTCGAGCAGCTCCTCGAGCTCGAGCAGCTCGGCCGCTCGCTCGACACGCGTCTCGACGACAGACCCCGCCAGTCTCTTCACCTTGAGCCCGAAGGCGATGTTGTCGAACACGGAGAGGTGCGGATAGAGCGCATAGGTCTGGAAGACCATCGCGATGTTCCGGTCTCGGGCGGGAACGTGGTTGACCACGCGGTCGCCGATCGTGATCGCCCCTTCGCTGATCTCCTCGAGGCCGGCGACCATCCGCAGAGCCGTCGTCTTGCCGCTGCCGGAAGGGCCGACGATGACGACGAACTCGCCGTCGCGAATCTCGAGGGTCAGGTCGTCGACCGCACGAGTCCCGTCCGGGTAGATCTTCGCGACGTGCTCGAACGAAACTCCGGCCATGGCGCTGTGAAGGAGCGTGCCGGCCTCGTCCGTTGATTCCGGCCACGTTGAGGTGTCCAGCGCCTCCGATGACCGTCAGGAGAGCGCTTCATCATCCCTGGGATCGACGCCGTGCGTTGTGGTCGACGATGCCGGAGCCACGATTGAGGGTGCCGACCGTTTCCGCCTCCACTACGGGAGTCAAAGGCAAGCGGTCGCGGCGACCAGCGCTGTCGACGAACCTGTCGTTCCACGTCGCGGCTGCGATCGCGTTCCTGGTGTTCGCGGCGAACGCAGCCGTTTCCCCCCTGTACCGGATCTACCAGGTCGAGTTCGGCTTCTCCGCCACGACCCTGACCCTGTTGTTCGCGGTCTACATCGCCGTCCTGCTGCTCACGCTCCTGTTCCTGGGATCCGTCTCGGACTACCTCGGCCGGCGGCCGGTGATGCTGGCCGGCCTGATCGTGGGTGCGGCTGCGTGCGGCCTGTTTCTGGAGGCGCACGCGCTTGCGCTGCTGTTCGCCGCTCGCGCGCTGCAAGGAGTCGCCGCCGGTCTCCTCGCCGGAACGGCGAGCGCCGCGCTGCACGACCTCCGGCCCGACGGCCGAGCCACACCGGTGGTCTCCAGCGCCGCGCCGACCGGCGGTCAGGCTCTCGGCGCGATCGGTGCGAGTGCGCTCGCCCAGTACGCGGCGGCGCCGACCCGCCTGGTCTGGTGGGTGGTGCTCGCCGCATTCGCGATCGGGATCCTGGCGGTGTTGCTGATGCCGGAGCCGGGCGCCGTGGGACCGGGGGTTGCGAGCTCGTTGCGCCTCAAGGTGAGCGTGCCGCGTGCAGCCAGAGGCGCCTTCGCGGCAGCACTGCCGGCCCTGGTGGGAACGTGGGCCCTTGCCGGCGTGTACCTCTCCCTCGGGCCGTCGTTGGCCGCGCAGCTGCTGCATTCGAGGAACCTGATCTGGGGAGGCATCTTGATCTTCTTGCTCACCGGCCTCGGCGCCGCAGCGTCGGCGGTGCTCGCCAAGCGAGAGCCCGCCGCGGTGATGCTCGGCGGCTGCCTCGCGCTGATCGTCGGCGCCACGGTGACTCTCGCCGCGATCCAGACCGAGACGCCGGCGGCGCTCTTCGTCGGCACGATGGTCGCAGGGCTCGGTCTGGGACCGGCCTTCATGGGCGCCTACCGCTCGACGATCGCGCTTGCTCCCTCGGACGACAGAGTCGGCCTGATCGCCGCGATCTACATCGTCAGCTATCTGGCAACCGGCATCCCGGCGGTGATCGGCGGCATCGCCACGTCGCATTTCGGGCTGCACGAGACCGCCCTCGGCTACCTCGCGGTCGTCGCGGGGCTCGCCGTCGCGGCGGTCGGCCTCTTGATCCGCCGCCGGACGGCTACCGGGACGGCGAGCCGGGGAGCCGATCATCCCGACGCACCTCCCGGGCCCGGCACCGTGCCCCCGTGTCCTCCGATCGCCCGGCGACCTGCACACGCGAGAGCATGATGCGCTCCGGCCCCGGCGCCGCTCCTGCAGGCGCCGGGGAGCCCCTTCGCACCTGCCGGTGTCCACCCGGGTCGACGGGCGGCGGCAGGGTGCTCATCGTCGTATTGGACCTCTGTCTCGAAAGGAATCACATGTCTCTGAGCGACCCTGTTCTGACCGCTCCCGAAGCGGGACGCACCGTCACGTACGGTCATGGTTCGAGCGCCGAACTCAAGCTGGCCGGCGAGCAGTCGGGCGGCGACTGGTCGGTCGTCGAATGGCGTGTCTGCGCCGGCGACGACCCGCCGATCCACATCCACACGCGTGAGGACGAGACCATCTACGTCCTGGAAGGCGCGATCACCGCGTTCGTCGGCGACGAGCGAATCGAGGTGGAGGCCGGCTCGTACGCGGCCCTTCCCAAGGACGTCCCCCACGGTCTGAGGGTGCGCGGAGAAGAGGCGCGCCTGCTGGTCACGCTCGAGCCTGCGGGTGCCGAGTACTTCCTCGTCCCCCGGGACGAGAACGACGCCGACCCCGCGCGGTTCGGGCTGATCGTGCAGGGGCCTCCCCCGGAGGCCTGACGGGCCTGGCTACCAGGTGGCCACCGGGTCGCCGAGGTACGGCGGCGCGGCTCGGTGGCCGCCTCGTGGCTTGTTTGACCTCACTGGTCACACGGCGGGCCGAAAGCCGTCGACGCTCGCTCCGGTCGCGACGAGAATCTCGGACGCGAGCCCCGGCGGGAAGAGGCCGTGCTCGACGACGCCCGGCGTCAGCGAAAGTCTCGCCATCAGCGCGCAGGGGTCCTCCACCGGGCCGAGGTAGTCGGCGAGCACGCCGCCGTCCGGTGTCGGGGGTGCAGGCCGAAGAGCCGCCGGCTCGAGCAGGCGAAGCGTCGAGTCGAGCCCGAACGGCAGCAGTTCGAGCGGGACCGGAGGCGTCAGTGCGGGCACGAGCTTGTTCGAGGAGACGATCACCACGAAGCGGTCGGCGGCGATGGCGGCCACCTTCTCGCGCGTGTGCGCGCCCCCGCCGCCCTTGACGAGCCACCCCGAGGGCGCCACCTGGTCGGCCCCGTCGATCGCGAGATCGAGGCGATCGAAGCCGACGAAGGGGCGGACGTCCAACCCGAGCCGCCGTGCCGCCCGGTGGGTCTCCGGCGAGGTGGCCACGTAGACGACCTCGTTCAGCATGCGTCGAGCAAGGACAGGCAGGAGGAACCCGACCGTCGACCCCGTCCCGAGCCCGACCCGCATCCCCTCGGTGACGAGCTCCGCCGCTGCTTCTGCCGCCGCGCGCTTCTCGCGCTCGATCGAGGCTGCCGTCAAAGAGCGAGGCTCCTACCCGCGGAGCGAAGGTGGTGGCACGCAACGACGACTCGCTCCGCCATGGCCTGCTCGCCCTTGCGGCTCCAGGTGCGGGGATCGTAGGCGTGCTTGTCGCCGACACCGCGGTCTGCTTTCAGGACGCCGGCGTAGTTGACGAACATGTGGTCGGCGACGGCACGCGTGTACGCGTACTGGGCGTCGGTGTCGAGATTCATCTTGACCACCCCGTGGCTGATTGCCTCGGCGATCTCCTTCGGTGTCGAGCCGCTGCCGCCGTGGAACACGAGGTCGAGCGCGGCTCGTTCGCCGTAGCGGGCGGTGACCGCCTGCTGGATCTCGCCGAGAATCGAAGGACGGAGGGCGACGTTGCCGGGCCGGTAGCGGCCGTGGACGTTCCCGAAGGTCGCCGAGAGGAGATATCGGCCGCGCTCGCCGCTCCCGAGCGCATCGACGACCGCCAGTGCCTCCTCGGGAGTGGAATACAGGCGCCCGTTCGACTCGTCGCCGCGGATCCCGTCCTCCTCGCCGCCGACGGCGCCGATCTCGACCTCGAGGATCACGTCTGCAGCGGCGCATTCCGCGAGCAACGGCGCTGCGATGGCGAGGTTCTCCTTCAGGGGCAGGCTCGAGCCGTCGAACATCTGCGACAGCAGCACCGGTTGACGCCCACGCCGGCGGCGCTCGCGCGACGCGGCGAGCAGCGGGCGAAGGAAGTTGTCGAGGTCCTCCGGCGGGCAGTGGTCGCCGTGCGTGACGACGAGGATGGGGACCTGCCCTGCGACGGCTGCAGCGTAGTCTGCGAGCGCCCGAACACCGAGCGCACGATTCTCGGCAGGCCCGGCTGCGAAATCGCCGCCGCCGCGTGACACCTGCACGATGCCGTCGGACCCCGCGGTGACGAAACCCTGGATCGCGGCGTTCAGCGTCGTCGACGAGGTGACGTTGACGGAGAGGAGCGCGTAACCGCCGGCTTTCGCGGCATCGAGGATCTCGGTGTACTGGGCGGGAGTGGCGAGCGGCATCGGGGTCGACCGCCCTAGGCCGCGTGCCTCGCCTCGCCTGGAGCGTCGAATGCCAGTCGGCGCGCGGCGTTTGCGATGGCGCCGGCGTCGATGCCGGCCGCGGCGAGCAGCTCGGCCGGGGTGCCCGACCCGGGCATCCCCTGGACGGCGAGCCTGACCACCCGGGGCGGGTGAGCGTCCTCGGCGAACACCGACGCGACCGCCTCGCCGATGCCGCCCTCGGGCCAGTGGTCCTCGACGGTGATCAGCCGCCCCCCGGTTGCCTGTGCCGCCTTGCGAAGGGTCGCGGAGTCGATGGGCTTGACCGAGTAGAGGTCGATCACCCGGGCCTGCACCCCCTCGGCGTCGAGCTGGGAGGCGGCCTCGAGCGCCTCGTGCACCGTGATCCCCGCGGCGACGATCGCCACCTGGTCCCGCTCCGACGAGTGGACGACGCGGCTGCCGCCGATCTCGAACTCCTCGTAGGCGCCGTACAGGGTCGGCAGGGCCGCGCGCGTCGTGCGCAGGTAGACGATCCCCTCCTGGTCGGCCATGCAGGCGACCAGCTTCGCGGTCTGGTTCGCGTCGCACGGATAGAGAACGGTGCTGCCGTGCACCGCTCGGAGCATCGCGAGATCCTCGAGCGCCATCTGCGAGGGGCCGTCCTCTCCGATCGAGACGCCGGCGTGGGAGCCGCACAGCTTGATGTTCGCGCGGCTGATCGCGGCCATGCGAATGAAGTCGTAGGCGCGTGTGAAGAATGCCGCGAAGGTCGAGGCGAACGGCTTCCAGCCGCGGACCTGGAGCCCCACGGCGGCTGCGACCAGCTGCTGCTCGGCGATGTACATCTCGAAGTAACGCTCCGGGTGGGCGTGCGCGAACAGATCGGCGAAGGTCGAGTTGGACACCTCGCCGTCGAGACCGACGATCTCCGGCCGCTGCGACCCGAGCGCCGCGAGTGCCTCGCCGTACGCGTGTCTCGTCGCAACCTGGGCGCCGCGCTCGTATCGCGGTAGCTCGCCCGGCACGGAAGCGATCACGGGTCGTGTCGACGCAGGCGGCTTGGCCACCTGCACGCGCAGCCGCCGAACCCCGCCGAGCTCGGCGATCGCCTCGTCCGGGTGTGCCAGCGCCTTGCCGTGCCAGTCCTCCTGATCCTCGAAGGCGGCGACACCCCTGCCCTTGATCGTCTTCGCGGCGATCACGGTCGGCCGCCCATCGCCCTCGATCGCCTTCGCGAACGCAGCGTCGATGGCGCCGAGGTCATGTCCGTCGGTTCCGATCGCACGGCAGCCGAACGCGCGTGCCCGCTCGAGGTAGCGGTCGATGTGCCACCCGTTCATCGTCTCGCCGCGTTGGCCGAGCCGATTGACGTCGACGATCACGACGAGGTTGTCGAGCCCGTAGTGGGCGGCGTGCTCGAGCGCCTCCCAGATCGAGCCCTCCGCCAGCTCGCTGTCGCCGCAGAGAACCCAGACGCGATAGGGCGCCTCTTCCAGTCGCTTGCCCGAAAGCGCGATACCGACACCCACCGGCAGGCCGAACCCGAGCGAGCCGGTCGCGACGTCGACCCAGGGAAGGAGCGGCGTCGGATGCCCCTGCAGCCGGCTGCCGAACGTGCGGAAGCTGAGAAGCTCCTCTTCGGTGATCGCCCCCGCTGCGAGGTAGAGGGAATACAGCAGAGGCGAAGCGTGCCCCTTGGAGAAGATCAGGTGATCGTTCAGCGGGTTCTCGGGCTGGTCGAAGTCGTACGTGAGGTACTTCGCGAAGAGAACGGCCATCAGGTCGGCAGCTGACATCGAAGAAGTCGGATGCCCCGACTTCTTCACGTCGCTCGCGCGAATCGAATCGACCCGCAGTTGCTGTCCCAGCTCCCGCAGCTCGACTGCAGAAGGGAAGAGAGAGGTCGGGTCGGCCGACATGCCTCAACCGTGCCGTCGGCCGCCGTCGCACTCGGGCACGATCAGGTGTGCTGGATCCACCGGGGTGGCAACGAGCTAGCTGGGGCCGGACGGTCTCGTGGGCCTGGTCGCGAGCTCGCCCTCGTCACCGTCGAGCGAGATCGGGTCCACGTTCCAGGAGAGGCCTGGATACGTCGCGACTACCCGACCCTGGTCGTCGAGCTCGACCACCTCGCCGTGTGCTGCGTGGCTGTCGTCTTCGGTCGGTTTGCCTGCGTCGTCGTAGAGGTTCGAATGCGTCGTCATGTCTCGACGCTAGCTGCGTCCCTGAGATCCGTGCGAGACGACTTGCGCGTCGGGCGTCGCCAACGCACCGAACGGTTCCCGTTCGGTGCGAGCGATCGGACGACCATGGCGCCTGACATGACGGCGCGCCGTCGCAGCCCTGACCGTCTCCCGGCGATGCGATCGATCGATTCTGGACGGTTGGGGCTACCTCGGACGATCCGGGCGTGCCTCTTCGACCTCGACGGGGTGCTGACCCGCACCGCTCGGGTCCACGCGGCCGCCTGGCAGGCGATGTTCGACTCGTTCCTCCGCGATCGCGCCGCGCAGGCGGGCGGCGGGAGGGAGGGGTTCGTGCCGTTCGATCCGGTCGCCGACTATCGCGAGTACATCGACGGCAAGCTGCGCAGCGACGGCGTGCGCTCGTTCCTCGCCGCGCGCGGGATCGAGCTGCCCGAGGGTTCGGCGACGGATCCCCCGGCCGCGAACACCGTGCACGGGCTCGGCAACCGGAAGAACGAGCTCGTGCTGTCGCTCATCCGGACGAAGGGAGTCGATGTCTACGAGGGATCGGTGCGCTACGTGCGGGCGGCCGCCGATGCCGGGCTCCGGCGCGCCGTCGTCTCCGCGAGCGAGAACACGCTCGCCGTGCTCGATGCAGCGGGAATCGCGGATCTGTTCGAGGTGCGTATCGACGGAACAGTCGCCGCCGAACGACACTTGCAGGGAAAGCCCGCGCCGGACACCTTCGTGGCGGCCGCGAGCGCTCTCGAGGTCGATCCGCGCGAGGCGGCCGTGTTCGAGGATGCGCTCGCCGGCGTCGCCGCCGGCAGGGCCGGCGGATTCGGGTGCGTCGTCGGCGTCGACCGGGCCGGGCAAGCGGGGGCTCTGCGCGAGCACGGTGCAGACGTCGTCGTAGGAGATCTCGCGGAGCTGCTCGCGTGATCGCGCATCCTGCGTTCACGGTCGAGCCGTGGTCGGTGCGGGAGACCTACCTCGATCTCGACATGCTCGCCACCTGCGAGTCGGTGTTCGCGCTCTCGAACGGGCACATCGGGCTGCGTGCGAACCTGGACGAGGGCGAGCCGTTCGGCCTGCCCGGCACCTACCTGAACTCGTTCTACGAGCTCCGGCCGCTCCCGTACGCCGAGGCGGGATACGGCTATCCGGAGTCGGGCCAGACGATCGTCAACGTGACGAACGGGAAGGTCATCCGGCTCCTCGTCGACGACGAGCCGTTCGACGTCCGGTACGGGCAGCTGCTCGCACACGAGCGCGAGCTCGATCTGCGCGCCGGTGTGCTGCGCCGCCGCGCCGAATGGCGATCACCGGCGGGAGCGTCCGTTCGCATCTGCTCGACGCGGCTCGTCTCGCTCGCGCAGCGCTCGGCTGCGGCCGTCCTGTACGAGGTCGAGCCGCTCGACGGGCCTGTTCGTCTCGTGGTGCAGTCCGAGCTCGTCGCGAACGAGGCCGGCGGCTCGATCCAGGAGGACCCGCGCGCTGCGGCTGCCCTGGACGCCCCGCTTCGTTCCGAGGATTACTTCGAGCGCGATGCCCGCGTGGTTCTCACCCACTCGACGCGCCGCAGCAACCTCCTGATGGCCGCCGGCATGGATCATGTCGTCGAGGGACCGAGCGGCACCGGAACGGCGTCGGAGAGCAGCGCCGATGTCGGTCGCGTCACCGTCGCGACTCGACTCGCCCCGGGAGAACGTCTGCGCGTGATCAAGTTCCTCGCGTACGGATGGTCGAGTGAGCGCTCGCTCCCCGCCGTGCGCGACCAGGTCGTGGCGGCGCTCACCCAGGCGCGCCACACAGGCTGGCAGGGGCTCCTCGACGAACAGCGCGCGTATCTCGAGGAGTTCTGGAACTGCGCCGACGTCGAGCTCGAGGGCGACGCCGAGCTGCAGCAGGCGGTCAGGTTCGCGCTCTTCCACACGCTGCAGGCGGGCGCGCGCGCCGAGCAGCGCGCGATTCCGGCGAAGGGCCTGACGGGTCCCGGCTACGACGGCCACACCTTCTGGGACACCGAGCGCTTCGTCCTGCCCGTGCTCACCTACACCGCGCCGAAGGCGGCAGCCGACGCGCTCCGCTGGCGGCATGCCACCCTCGACCTCGCGCGCGAACGAGCGGCCCAGCTGGGCTTGCGCGGCGCCGCCTTCCCGTGGCGCACGATCCGGGGCCAGGAAACGTCCAGCTACTGGCCGGCCGGGACTGCTGCCTTCCACATCGCCGCCGCCGTCGCCGACGCGGTCGACCGGTACCAGTCCGCGGTCGAGGACGACGAGTTCGAGTGTGAGGTCGGGATCGAGCTCCTCGTCGAGACTGCGCGGCTGTGGCGCTCACTCGGTCATCACGACGGGGACGGCCGCTTCCGGATCGACGGCGTCACCGGTCCCGACGAGTACAGCGCGATCGCGGACAACAACGTCTACACCAACCTGACCGCGCAGAAGAACCTCCGCGCCGCCGCCGACGCCGTCGCGCGTCACCCCGGTCATGCCGCCGCACTCGGCGCCGACCTCGAGGAGGCTGCGAGCTGGCGGGACGCCGCGAACGACATCGTCATTCCGTGGGACGAGGCGCTCGGCGTGCACCCGCAGTCGGAGGGCTTCACGTCGCACGAGCGGTGGGACTTCGACCGCACGAGGCCCGACCAGTACCCGCTCCTGCTCCACTTCCCGTACTTCGACCTCTACCGCATGCAGGTCGTCAAGCAGGCAGACCTCGTTCTCGCCCTGCACTGGCGGGGCGATGCGTTCAGCGACGAGGAGAAGGCGCGCGACTTCGCCTACTACGAAGCCCTGACGGTCAGAGACTCGTCTCTCTCTGCGTGCACCCAGTCGGTCGTCGCCGCCGAGGTCGGACATCTCGACCTCGCCCACGACTACTTCGGCGAGGCGGCCCTGATGGACCTGTGCGACATCAAGCACAACACGCGCGACGGCGTGCACATCGCCTCGCTCGCCGGTGCGTGGCTCGCCGCCGTGGCCGGGTTCGGCGGCATGCGCGACCACGACGGAAACCTCACCTTCGCGCCGCGCCTGCCGTCCCGGCTCCAGCGGCTCACCTTTCGCATCCGGTTCCGCGGCCGGCGGCTCCAGGTCTCGTTCGACCAGGACGAGGCTGCGTACACGCTGCTCGCCGGGCCTCCGCTCTCGATCGCCCACCACGGCGACCGTGTCGAGATCGCGACCGGCGGAGCGGTCACGAGACCCATTCCCGCCTTGTCGGTGGGCCGGGTCCCGACACAGCCGCCGGGCCGCGAGCCCGCGCGGCGCAGCCGTTAGGTGGCCATGGGCGGCCGGTGTTCCCAACTCGTCGCTGCCGCCGACCTACCCCTGGCTCTGCGCTCGACCCCCGACCCCCATCGATCCGAAAGGCCGCCATGGTCAGAGCCGTCGTGTACGTCATCATCGGTTTCGTCGTGCTGGGGACGATCCTCACTCCCGGCTTCGGCGCTGTCGCACTGGTCGCAGCTCCCTTCCTCGGCCTCGGGTTTCTCTGGCGGACGGCGCTCGCCGTTTCCACCCGCGGCCGCTCCACCGATGCCGTGGCGGTGACGACGCCCAGCCGGCTCCTCGGCCCGGGCGGGCCGGACGATACGTTCGCCGCGTCCCCGCTCGACGAGCCGGAACTCTCGGGGCCGACTGCGGCGAGCCGCGTGCTCCCCAGGGGCTGACCCGGGTCGTGCACACCTCGGCGAGCGGTGTGCAGCGTGCGACGTCTCGGAGTCCCGCCGCGGCGTTCAAGGACGCATTGCTCGCGTTCGTGGATGAGCCGTCGCTGGACAACGCCGGCCGGTATCTCGCCGCCAGCGAACGGCTCGCCACGGTCACGCCGCAGCCCAAGAGGGTGGGAGTCGGACGCGGCTGACCCGCGGCTGCCGCGCCGTTCCGGGAGGTGGGCGCACGGGAGTCCGGGTGCCCTTTCCCCCAGCGCGTGCCCACGGTCGTTCAACGGTTCCCGTCTCGCCGCGAGGGATGCCTACTTGTGGCTGCAGGTCAACGGAGAAAGAGCACGGCTCGAACGAGGAGGTGGCGGATGAAAGCGATCGTCGTGACGGACAGGGCCGCGGGAACGAGCGGGATGACGCTCGTGGAGCGGCCCGAGCCGCACGCCTCGGAGAATGACGTCGTCGTTCAGGTCTGCGCGTCGGGGTTCACCCCCGGCGAGCTGACGTGGGGCGGGACGTGGACCGATCGCCTCGGCCGTGATCGGGCACCCTCGATCCCCGGGCACGAGCTGGCCGGAGTGGTCAGCGCGTTCGGCTACGGCGCGGCCGGGCTGTCGATCGGCCAGCGGGTCTTCGGGCTCGCGGACTGGACGCGCGACGGCACCCTGGCGGAATGCGTGGCCGTCGAGGCGCGTAACCTCGCGCCGCTGCCCGGCGATGTCGACTTCACGGTTGGAGCGAGCCTGCCGATCTCGGGGCTGACCGCGTGGCAGGGGCTGTTCGTGCACGGCCGCATCCAGGCCGGGCAGAGCGTCCTCGTGCACGGCGCGGCCGGCGGGGTCGGATCGATGGTGTCGCAGCTCGCGCGCGAGGTGGGCGCGTACGTCATCGGCACCGGGCGCTCCGTCGACCGTCAGACGGCGCTCGACTTCGGTGCGCAGGAATTCGTCGACCTCGAGAGCGACGCGCTGGAAGACGTCGGTGCCGTCGATCTCGTGTTCGACGTGATCGGCGGCGACATCGGGAAGCGGTCTGCGGCCCTCGTTCGAGCCGGCGGGATGCTGGTGAGCATCGCCGGGCCGCCCGAGGCGCAGCCCGCCAGGGGCGTCGCGGTCGATTTCGTCGTCGAGGCCGATCGTGAGCAGTTGCGCGAGATCGTCCAGCGGGTCAGGGACGGCCGGCTGCGCACGAATGTCGCCACCGTGGCGACCCTCGACGACGCCGTTGCCGCTCTCAATCCGACCGAGCGGGTCACGGGCAAGACGATCATCCGGGTTCGCTCATGAAGGCGATCGTGGTGACAGAAAAGGCCGCGGGAACGGCCGGGATGACGCTCGCAGAGCGGCCCGACCCGGACTCGGCGGCGCTGGCAGGCCTCGAGGGCGCGAACTACGGCGACGTCGTCGTCGAGGTTCACGCCTCGGGCTTCACCGGCAACGAGCTGGAGTGGCCCTCGACCTGGGTCGATCGCCTCGGCCGCGACCGCACGCCTTCGATCCCCGGGCACGAAGTGGCCGGAGTGGTCACCTCCCTCAGCTACGGAACGACGGGGCTGTCGGTGGGCCAGCGGGTGTTCGGCCTGACGGACTGGACTCGCGACGGCACCCTCGCCGAGTATGTCGTCGTCGAGGCACGCAACCTCGCGCCGCTGCCGGGCGACGTCGATTTCGCGGTCGGCGCGGGCGTCGCGATGACCGGCCTGACCGCGTGGCAGGGCCTGTTCGACCACGGCCGCCTCCGGGCCGGTCGGAGCGTTCTGGTGCACGGTGCGGCGGGTGCCGTCGGTTCGATGGCGACGCAGCTCGCACGCGAGGTGGGCGCCTACGTCATCGGCACGGGACGCGCTGCGCGGCGTCAGATCGCTCTCGACTTCGGCGCGCACGATTTCGTGGCCCTCGACGACGAGAACCTGGAAGACGTCGGAGGCGTCGACGTGGTGTTCGACACCCTCGGCGGCGACATCCAGAAGCGCTCCGCACGGTTGGTTCGAGCCGGAGGGACGCTGGTGACCGTCACGGGGCCGCCGGAAGCGTGGCCTGCAGACGGCCGTGCGATCGACTTCGTCGTCATCTCCGACCGCGCTCAGCTCGGTGAGATCGCCCAGGGGGTCCGGGAGGGTCGGCTGCGGACGAACATCGGCGCCGTGGCGGATCTCGACGACGCGGTCTCGGCGTTCAACCCAACCGAGCGGGTTCGCGGGAAGACGATCATCCGCATTCGCGCGAGCTGACGCCGCGCGGCAGGAACGTCCGTAATCAGGCGACGGGTTCGGGCAAGACCCAATCAGGGCGGACGAAGTGGCACGTGTAGCCGTTCGGATAGCGCTGGAGAAAGTCCTGATGCTCAGGCTCCGCTTCCCAGAAGGGGCCCGCGGGCACTACCTCCGTGACGACCTTCCCCGGCCAGCGGCCCGAAGCATCGACGTCGGCGATCATCTGCAAGGCGACGCGACGTTGCTCGTCATCGACGTAGAAGATCGCGGAGCGATAGCTCGGCCCGACGTCGTTTCCCTGGCGGTTGACGGTCGTCGGGTCGTGGATCTGGAAGAAGAACGCGAGCACGTCGCGGTATGAGGTCACCTCCGGGTCGAACACGACCTCGATCGCTTCGGCATGTGTGCCGTGATTGCGGTAGGTGGCGTTCGGAACCTCGCCGCCCGTGTAGCCCACGCGGGTCGCGACGACTCCCGGGCGCTTCCTGAGGAGATCTTGCATTCCCCAGAAGCACCCTCCGGCCAGGATCGCCTTCGCGAACCTGCCGTTCATGCCTGGAGACGCCACCGCGTCGGGGGACTCGCTTGTGCTCACGGTTCGAAGCTAGCGACGGGTGACGGCGCAGCTGGGAACACGAGAGTGCGTAGACCCTTCATCCGTGCGCCGAGATCGCGCCCGGCGGCACGACCAGCACGGGGCACGAAGCGACGCCGATCAGGTCCCGCGAGACGCTGCCGAGGAAGGCGGCCTTGAACGCGCCGCGGCCGCGCGAGCCGACCACGACGAATGCCGCTGTCTCCTCGTCCGCGAGCTCGGCCAGCCGCTCCGCCGGAAGGCCGTGGAGCGAGCGCAGATCCGCGTCGTACAGCCCGACCTCGGCTGCAACCTGCTCGAGCAGCACCTGGCCGGCCTGCGGCTCTCGCCGGGCCGGCGGCGGCGTCACGGGATGAGCGCCGACCGCGGGCGCAGCGGCCTCGGCCTGCGTCACGTGCGCGACCACGAGCGGCACGCCCAGCTGGCCCGAGAGCTGCGCAGCGACGCGAAGCGCGTCGCGCGATTCGTCCGAGCCGTCCACACCGCAGACGATTGAACCGTCCATCAGCTCCTCCTCGCATTCGACCGACCCACGGAACACGACAAGCGTCGTCGCGTCGGGACGTCCCGGCCATCGGTCGCCGGCTCCATCGCGGCGGCGGCGCGGCTCCATTCGGGCGACGGCTGTGGCGGGTTACACGCTGCCGAGGACGCGCCGGAACTCGGCGTACTGGCCGGCCTTCCCGACCGTGACGAGCGTGTCGCCGCGCTGCAGCGTGTCGGTCGGCTGGGCGCCGGTGATCGGCTCCGGGTCGCGCAGGATCGCGATGATCGTGATGCCGGTCTTGACGCGGAAGCGAGCCTCGGCGAGGGTGCGGCCGATCCAGGGGCTGTCGTCGGGAACGCGGATCCACTCGATCTGGAGCTCGCCCAGCGCCATCTCGAGGTCCTCGACGATCTTCGGGCGTTCGTACGCGCCGCCGAGCACCGCGCCCAGGCGGCGGGCCTCGTCGTCGTCGAGGCTGATCACCGCGCGCGGCTCTTCGTCAGTCGCGTTGCGGAAGTAGTAGAGCTCGCGCTTGCCGTCGTTGTGCTGGATCACGGCAACGCGGGCGCCGGCATCGAGCCGAAGCGTGAACTTCGATCCGATGCCCGGCAGACGAGTCTCTTCAACGTCGATGGGCATCGTCAGCCTCCTTCGGCCAGTCTAGGGACGGGGAACAGGAGCCGCCCGATCACCTTCGACTCCTTCATCAGGGCGACGCCCAGAGTCGCCGTGATCAGGACGTAGAGGCCCGCGAACGCGACGAGCCGCTCGTGCGTGTGGGCGGAGATCTGCGGGTTGCCGCTCGCGATCTGCGCCAGGATGACGGTGAACTCCCCGTGTGCGACGAGCGCGACGCCGGCGTTGAAGCTCTGCCGTCGCGTGAGCCCGCCCGTGAGGCCGGCGACATACCCGCCGCCGATCTTCCCGACGAGCGCTGCGGCGACGGCGGCGACGAGGATCCAGACGACGCTCCCGATCCGCGCCACGTCGATCGACAGGCCGAACACGAAGAAGAAGAGCGCCGCGAAGATGTCGCGGAAGCTGAAGAACCGCTCCTCGATCTCTTCGCGCACGGACGTCTCCGACAGGACGACGCCCGCCATCAGCGCGCCGATCGCCTCGGAGAGCCCGATCTCCTTGGCGAGCGCGGCCGCGCCCGTAAGCACCGCGAACACGGCGAGCAGGAAGAACTCGCGCGGCAGCCAGTCGAGTGCGCGGTCGATCGGCCCGCTCAGCCACTTCGCGATCGCGAGCGCCGCGGCGACGAAGGCGACGGCCTTGACGAGGAGCGCGACCGTGTCGCCGAGCGCGCCGCCGCCCCCGGACGCGAAGCCGAGCACGAGGCCGATCACGAGATCCTCCGCCACGAGGATCGCGAGCACCAGGTCGGTCTCGCTGTCCGCGAGCCGGCGGAAGTCGATCAGCCCCTTGACCGTGATCGCGCTCGACGAGACGTAGATCGCCGCGGCCAGGACGACCGCGCCGAAGCTGAAGCCGAAGGCGGCCACGCCGACGGCGATGCCGAGCCCCGCGTTCGCCAGCAGGTCGATCGCGCCGCCGACGAGCGCGAACTGGCGGCTGCGCACGAGCCGCCCGAGCGAGAACTCCAGGCCGAGGAAGAAGAGCAGGAAGACGAGCCCGATCTCGGCCACGAAGCTCGTCACCTCGGACGGCCGGACCAGGCTGAGCACCTTCGGCTCGTTCGGGCCGAGCAGGAGCCCCGCAAGCAGGTACGCGGGGATCGCGGACAGGCCGAGCCGGCTCGCCACCAGCCCGAGAGCGGCGAGAAGGCTCACGGTGATCGCGAGTGCGGCAAGCGTCATCGGCCGGTGCCCGGCAGCCTACGTCGTTCGGAGGAGCCGGCGTTCCTCCTTGCGTTCGTGCATCCGCTCCGGGTCGGGGACGGGGACGGCGGCGAGCAGCGCGCGGGTGTAGTCGCTCCGGGGCTGCGTGTAGACGCGTTCGGCAGGCCCCTGCTCGACGATCACGCCGTCGCGCATGACGGCGATCCTGTCGCTCATGCCGCGAACGACGGCGAGGTCGTGCGCGATGAACAGGTAGGTGAGCCCGAGGTCGTGCTGCAGGTCCTTGAGCAGGTTGAGGATCTGCGCCTGGATCGAGACGTCGAGCGCCGAGACCGGCTCGTCGCAGACGATCAGCCTCGGATTGAGGGCGAGCGCGCGCGCGATGCCGATGCGCTGCCGCTGGCCGCCGGAGAACTCGTGCGGATAGCGGTTGGTGTAGGTGGGGTCGAAGCCGACGACCTCGAGCAGCCGGGCGACCGTGGCCCGCCGCGAGCGGCGGCTGCCGATCCCGTGTGTCTGCAGCGGCTCGGCGACGATCCGGCCGACGGTCATGCGCGGGTTGAGGGAGGCGTACGGGTCCTGGAAGACGATCTGCATCTGCCGGCGCATGCGGCGGAGGCTCTCGCCGCCGAGCGTCGTCAGCTCCCGGCCGGCGAAGCGGACGGAACCGCTCGTCGGGCGCAGCAGCTGCAGTGCCGCGTAGGCCGTCGTCGACTTGCCGGACCCCGACTCGCCGACGAGCCCCAGCGTCTGCCCTTCCTCGATCTCGAAGCTGACGCCGTCGACCGCCTTCACGTGGCCGACGGTGCGGTCGAAGAGCAGCCCGCGCCGGATCGGGAAGTGCACGCGCAGGTCGGAGACCGTGAGGAGCGGCTCGCTCATGCGGGCACCGTCGTGCGCTCGCTCGCCGGGTGCGTCGTGCGCACCCGGTGCTGCGGGCGCAGCTCCCGCAGCACCGGCGGTTCGAGCGCGCAGCCGTCGCCGCAACCGGCGTAGGGGCAGCGGGCGGCGAAGCGGCAGGCGGGGGGCGGGTCGATCAGGTCGGGCGGCCGTCCGGGAATCGCGGCGAGGCGGCGCTCGCGGGCGGCCGGGTCGTCGAGGTCGGGGAGCGCGGCGAGCAGCGCCTCCGTGTAGGGATGCTCGGGGCTCGCGAAGAGCTCGTGCGCGGGCGCGTGCTCGACGATCTGCCCGGCGTACATCACGGCGACGTCGTCGGCGGACTCGGCGACGACGCCCATGTTGTGGGTGATCAGGACGATCGCCATCTCGCGCTCGCGGCGGAGGTCGTCGAGCAGGTCGAGCACCTGCGCCTGGACGGTGACGTCGAGCGCGGTGGTGGGCTCGTCGGCGATCAGCAGCCGCGGCTCGCAGGCGATCGCGATCGCGATCACGACGCGCTGGCGCATGCCGCCGGAGAACCGATGCGGGTAGTCGTCGAGCCGCTCGCGCGCGCGTGGGATGCCGACCTCGTCGAGGAGCTCCGCGGCGCGCCGGCGGGCGGCGCCGTGGTCGAGCCCGAGATGGCGCTGCAGCACCTCGACGATCTGCGTGCCGATCGTGAGCGTCGGGTTGAGCGCCGTCATCGGGTCCTGGAAGACCATCGCGATCTCGCGCCCGCGGACGTCCTCGAGCTCGCGCTCGGAGAGGGTCGTGAGCTCGCGCCCGTCGAAGCGGATCGAGCCGGAGACGATTCGCGCCGGCGGGGTGGGGAGCAGGCGCATGATCGAGAGGGCGGTGACGGACTTGCCGCAGCCGGACTCGCCGACGATCCCGAGCGTCTTTCCTTTCTCGACGGTGAGGTCGACGCCGTCGACCGCCTGGACGACCCCGGCGCGGGTGAAGAAGTGCGTACGCAGGTCCGCGACCTCGAGCAAGGGCATCTCAGGTCTCCTTCGTGCGCGGGTCGAGCGCGTCGCGCAGGCCGTCGGCGATGAAGTTGGCGCAGAGGACGAGGGTCGCGATCGCGAGGCTGGGGATGACGATGATGTGCGGGTGCGCGCGGTAGGCGTCGCGCCCGTCCTGCGCCATCGACCCCCAGGAGGCGTCGGGCGGGTTGATGCCGAGGCCGAGGAAGGAGAGGAACGCCTCGCCGAGGATCACGCCGGGCAGCTCGAGGAAGATCGTGATCACGAGCACGCCGAGCGTGTTCGGGAGCAGATGGCGCCCGAGGACGGCGTACCAGCGGACGCCGACGGCCCTGGCGGCGCGCACGTAGTCGTTCTCCTTCAAGGTGATGATCTGGCCGCGCACGACGCGCGCGGTGATGAACCAGCTGGCGATCGAGAGCGCGACCACCATCGTCCAGAAGTTGACGGTGCCGATGATCGCGAGCGCCAGGATCGCGAAGGGCAGGTACGGGAGCCCGTAGAGCGCGTCGAGGAAGCGCATCAGCGCGTTGTCGAGCTTGCCGCCGACGAAGCCGGAGATCGCGCCGTAGACGACGCCGACGCCGAGGATCGCGAGCGTGGCGCCGAAGCCGATGCCGATGGAGATGCGGCCGCCGAGCGCCGCGCGCGTGAAGAGATCGCGGCCGAACTGGTCGGTCCCGAAGGGATGGCTCCAGCTCGGGCCCTGGTAGGCGTCCGAGAACGCGATCCGGTTCGGGTCGTGCGGCGAGACGATCGGCGCGACCACGCACCAGGCGAGGATCAGCAGGAAGACGACGCCGGCGGCGACGGCGCCGCGATTGCGCAGGTAGCGCCGCCAGGCGTCCTGCCAGAGGCTCGACTGCCGGATCGGCGCGCCCGCGTCGACGCCTGCCAGGCGGCCCGCGATCTCCGTCACGCTCATGTCCGCGCCTCCCTCGTCCGCGGGTCGAGGATCCCGTAGAGGATGTCCACGACGAGGTTGGCGACGATCACGATGATCGAGAGCAGCACGGTCAGCCCCATCACGACCGAGTAGTCGCGGGCGCTGACGGCCGTGACGTAGTACCGGCCGATCCCGGGGACGGCGAAGATGTTCTCGACGATGAACGAGCCGGTGATGATGTAGCCGAGCAGCGGCGCCGCGGCCGTCACCACCGGGATCAGCGAGTTGCGCAGCACGTGCACGCCGACGACGCGCCGGCGCCGCAGCCCCTTCGCTCTCGCGGTGCGGACGTAGTCCTGCTGCAGCGTCTCGAGCATCGTGCCGCGCACGAGCCGTGCGAAGTACGCCATCGGCACGAGCCCGAGCGTGAACGAGGGCAGGATCTTGTGCTGCCACGTCGTCCAGCCGCTCGTCGGCAGCACTCCCCACTTGACAGAGACGAAGTAGATGAGCAGCGTCGCGACCAGGAAGTTCGGGAGCGCGAACCCGACGTTCGAGAACAGCATCGAGCCGTAGTCGAAGCGCGAGTTCGGCTTGAGCGCGGCGAGCACGCCGGCGGGGACGCCGAGCAACACGGCCCAGCCGAACGCGAGCAGGCCGAGCTCGATCGAGCGCGGGAACTGCTCCTCGACGATGTCGTTGACGGTGCGGTCGCGCAGGACGAGCGAAGGGCCGAGGTCGCCGGTCGCGACGCCCCTCACGTAGTTCGCGTACTGCACGTACCACGGCCGGTCGAGGTTGAACTTGCGCTCGAGGTTCGCCTGCACCGCCGCCGGCACGGCCCGCTCGGTCTTGCGGAACGGGTTGCCCTCGATCTGCTTCATGAGCGTGAAGGTCATGAAGATCACGAGCAGCACGACCGGGACGGTCCAGACGACGCGGCGGATGATGTAGGCGGCCATGGCGGGCTCTGAGGGCTGGTGGCTGCCGGGCGGGAGATCGGGGGTCGCCCGGCAGCCGCGTTTCGACCCTCGGTCAGGCCTCCTCGATGACGACCTTCGAGAGGTCGAACTGGTCGAGCAGGTTGATGTGGAAGGTGTCCTTGACGGACTCCCGCTCGAGGTTCGTGTACGTGTACCAGTAGATCGGCGTGATGGGCAGCTCGCCCTGCGGACCGGTCAGCATCGCCTCGGCCTGCCGGTAGAGCTCGTAGCGCGCGTCGTCGTCCGCGGTGCTCCGCGCCTGCTCGATCAGCCGGTCGTACGCCGGGCTCGCGAAGCGGCTGTTGTTGTTGCCCGACTTGCTCGTCCAGAGCTCGAGGAAGTTCATCGGGTCGACGTAGTCGCCGATCCAGCCGAGCCGGTAGACGTAGACGGCGTCGGACGGGGGCGGGCCGAGGAACTGGAGGTACTGGGCCCATTCCTGCGCCTTGATGGTCACGTCGATCCCGAGCTCCTTCCACATGCCCTGCACCGCGACCGCGATCTCCTTGTGGCCGGGCGAGTCGTTGTAGAAGAGCGTGATCTTGCGTTTCGGGCTCTTCGCCCTGTCCATGAACTCGCGTGCCTTGTCGAGGTCGGCCCGCACCGGCAGGAAGTCCTGCTTGATCACGTCGAAGCCCGGCATCCCCTGCGGCACCATCCCCGTCGCGGGGATCTGGTCGGCCTGCGCGACGTTGTCGATGATCGACCGGCGGTCGATCGCGAACGCCATGGCGCGCCGCTGGTTGACGTCCGGGATGTTCTTCAGGTTGAAGCCGTAGTAGTAGGTGCCGAGCGCCGGGTACTTCTCGTACTCGGGCAGCTGCTTCAGCCGCGCCATGTCCGCCGGCGGCAGGCCGCCGCCGTCGAGCGCGTCGACCTCGCCGGCCTCGAACGCCTGCACGCGGGTCGTGCCGTCGACGATGATCCGTCCCTCGACGCGGTCGAGCGCGACCTCGTCGGCGTTGCGCCAGTCGGCGTTCTTGACCAGCGTGATCGAGGCGTCGTGCTTCCAGCCGGCGAGCTTGAAGGCACCGTTGGTGACGATGTTGCCGGGCTCCGTCCACTTCGCCCCGTGCTTCTCGACCGTCGGCCTGTGGACGGCCAGGAACGAGTGATGAGCCATCTGCTGCACGAACCAGGGCTGCGCCGAGGTGAGCGTCACCTGCAGCGTGCGGTCGTCGAGCGCCTTCACGCCGACCTTGTCCCGCAGCGCCGCTGCCTGTGCCGGCTTCGCCTCGTTGTACGCCTGCGCGCCGACGATCCCGTACAGCTGGTAGGCGTAGTCGGCGGCGAGCTTCGGGTCGAGCGTCCGCTTCCACGAGTACTCGAAGTCGTGCGCCGTCACCGGGTCGCCGTTCGTCCAGCGGCCGTCGTCGCGCAGATGGAACGTGACCACCTTGCCGTCCACGTCCCAGCTCTCCGCGAGCGCAGGCACCGGCTGCTGGTCGTCACCGAGCCGCACGAGCGGGTCCATGATGTTCAGCAGCACGTTCGACGACGTCGTGTCCGTCGCCAGTCCGGGGTCGAGCGACGGGGGCTCCGCGCCCCAGGCCATCCTCAGGACCTGCTGGGCAGCCTGCTTGCCGTCGCCGCCGGCTCCCTTCTTGTCTCCGCCTCCGCCACAGCCTGCGGCGACCAGTGCCACCGCGACCAGCAGGGCGGCTGCGCTCAGCAGTGGAACCCGCAGACGCATGGTCTCGCTCCTTTCGAAGGGTGAATTGCGCTGCGGCCATCGTGTCCCCGCCGCACGCCTGCGGCGATGGGGCGACGGCGCCATTTCCTCCGGTGGCGCCATCCATTTCGCGCCGTCCCACGTGTCGCGGGCGCCGGAGTGGGTATCCCGTTCCCGTCGAGCGAAGATGGAGCCCCGACCCGAGCGACAGCGCGACGCCGGAGAGCTACGTTGGAGACGTGACCAGGAGCGGACGTTGAACCCAGACATCTTCATCACGATCGTGTTCGTCGGGATCGCGGTTCTCGTGGCGCTCGCCGGGCTTGCCGTCATCGTGCCGCAGGCGCGGCGGGACGACGCGCGAGCCGTGCGGGCGGGAGACGCGCGCAACCGTGGCGCGGCTCACTGACCTGCGCCCGAGCCGTACGGTCGTTGCGGGCTACGACGGCTCGGACGCGGCGCGCCGCGCGCTCATCCGCGGCGCGGAGGCCGCGGGAAGCCATGGACGCGTCGTCGTCGTCACCGCGGTGCAGCCGCCGGACACGCTCGCACCGCACGACGACGAGATCGCTTCGTCCCCGGCCGACCCGAAGCGGCTGATCGCGGAAGCGCGCGAGCTGCTTCGAGAGCACGATCTCGACGTCTCGACCCACATCGCGGACGGTGACCCCGCGGACGTGCTCGCCACGACGGCCGCCGAGACGGATGCGGCGCTGATCGTGGTCGGGGCGCGCGGGAACAGCTATCCCGCGCGCGCGTTGCGCGGCTCGGTCGGCGAGCGGCTCGTCGCCCGGGCAGGCTGCGACCTGCTCGTCGCGCGCTAGTCCAGCCCCTAGACGCCTTCGAGGGCGGGCCGCGCGTCGTGCGCCGCGGCGGGCGCTGCGTCCCGGTTCCGCAGGAACGTCCCGCCGACGGCAGCTGCGGCCAGGGCGAAGATGGCGCCGATGAGGAAGGCGAGGTGATAGCCGCTCGTCAGCGCCGCGGGGCTCGTGCTGTCGCCGGTGCGGGCGGCCGCTGCGCTCGCGAGCACGGCGAGGCCGAGCGCGCCGCCCATCATGAACGCGGTGTTCGTGATGCCCGACGCGAGTCCGGCGTCCTGCGGCTCGACGTCGCTCATCGCGGCCATCAGCACCGGGTTGAACGCGAGCCCGCCGCCGATGCCGATGAGGACCATCGCGGGGAGCACGTCGACCACGAACGACCCGTCGACGGGTGCCCGCGCGAACCAGAGGAGCGCGAGCGACGCGATGCCGAGGCCGAAGGCGAGCGGCGCGCGGAAGCCGAAGCGCATCACGAGCTTCGCGGAGACGCCGAGCGAGAACGCCATCATGATCAGGTTCCCGGGCAGGAACGCGAGCCCGACCTGCAGCGGGCTGTAGTGCAGCACCAGCTGGAGGTAGAGCGCCGAGAGGAAGAAGAGCGCGAACATCGCCGCCGCCCAGAGGATGCCGACCACGTTCGCGACCGACAGGTTGCGGTGGGCGAAGATGCGCAGCGGCATCAGCGGCGCGGTGGCGCGCGACTCCCAGGCGACGAACCCGATCGCGATCGCGACCGCCGCGCCGAGCAGCCCGAGCGTGCGGGCGGACGTCCAGCCGTTGCTGTTGCCGTCGACGATCGCGTAGACCGCGAGCACCATCGCCGTCGTGATCCCGATCGCGCCCGGCACGTCGACGCTCGTGCGCTCCGCGCCGGTGTGGATCGACGGCAGCAGCCGCAGGCCGGCGACGGTGACGACCACGCCGATCGGGAGGTTGACGAGGAACACCCAGTGCCAGCCGGCCAGGTCGGTCAGGACGCCGCCTGCCAGCACGCCGATGCTCCCGCCGCCCGACATGACGAACCCGAACACGCCCATCGCCTTCGCGCGCTCGCCCGGCTCGGTGAAGAGGACGACGATGAGCGAGAACGCGACCGCGGACACGACGGCGCCGCCGAGGCCCTGCACCGCGCGGGCCGCGACGAGCATTCCCTGGGAGGTCGAGACGCCGCAGACGAGGCTCGCGGCGGTGAAGGCCGCCGTCCCGCCGAGGAACAGCCGGCGGTGCCCGAACAGGTCGCCGAAGCGCCCGGCGAGGAGCAGGAAGCCGCCGAACGTGAGCATGTAGGCGTTCACGACCCAGGCGAGCGACGTCTGCGAGAAGCCGAGGTCGCTGCGGATCGACGGCAGCGCCACGTTCACCACGGTGGTGTCGACCACGATCATCAGGTCGCCCACGCAGAGGATGATCAGCGCGAGCCAGCGGGTGCGGGTGCTCAGATGGTCGGTCATGTCGATCTCCTCGTGTCTGCGGGTGCCGTCTTCCGAGTGTCAGGACTTAGACGCGCCTGCAGCGGCAAACTCATCGTTCGCGGAGAAGATACGCAGCCCGGCGGCCGGCCCGGCGCCTCCGTCGGACGGCCTGTTTAGGTTCCTGCTGTGCCGAAGGTGCGGCTCGAAGCGTTCAGCGACGGTGTCGTCGCGATCCTGATCACGATCATGGTGCTCGAGCTCCACGTCCCGGACGGGAGCTCATGGCACGCGCTCCAGCACGAGTTGCCCGCGGTGCTCGCGTACGTGCTGAGCTTCGTGTACCTCGGCATCTACTGGAACAACCACCACCACATGCTCGCTGCGGTCTCCCGCATCGACGGCATGACGCTCTGGGCCAACCTGCACCTGCTCTTCTGGCTCTCGCTGATCCCGTTCACCACCGCGTGGATGAGCGAGCGCCGGTTCCCGGCGACGCCGACTGCGCTCTACGGGGTCGTCCTCCTCGCAGCCGGGATCGCGTACCTGATCCTGCAGGCGGCGCTTCTCCGCGCGGAGGGCGAGGACTCCCGCCTGCGCGGCGCTCTCGGCTCGGACCTGAAGGGCAAGCTCTCGGCCGTCCTCTATTGCCTGGCGATCGGGTCGACGTTCGCGGAGCGCTGGGTCGGCGTCGCCCTCTACGTCGTCGTCGCGCTGGTGTGGCTCGTGCCCGACCGCCGCTTCGAGCGGGCCCTGACCGGCCGCTAGCTCAGGGGCGGCGCCGTCTCACGGCCGGTGCTCTTCGTCGTCCAGGTACGGCAGGTCGGCGAACGGGTCGTCGTCGCCGCCGGGGCCGAGGAGGCGGTGGCGCTTCGTCGCTGCGACCGCCTCGCCGGGGTACCCGCGCGTCGTCACCGCGAACCCCGCCCACCAGATCGGAAGGCCGATCAGGAACACCAGCATGAGCAGTCCGAGCGGCGCGAAGCCGGGCGTCACCATCGCGCCGAGCGTCACCAGGCAGAGCAACAGGAAGACAAGCGTTCTGACCATCAGAGAGACCTCCAGTGGACGATGGGCGCGGCGGACGATCGCGCCGCGAGGCGCTCCTCGAAGGACGCCGCCAGCTCGGCGGCCAGCGCCTCAGCAGGTTTCGGCACGGTGACCGTCAGGGTGAGCTGGGAGAGGAGCGGTGGGTCCGGCTCCGCCTGCCACTCCGCGGAGACGCTGACGTCGTCCGGGGCCCCGGCGCCGCGGAGGGCGTCCCGCACCGACCAGGCGAGCTCGGCCGCGACCGAGGCGGCGTAGAGGTCGTTCGGGGTGGGGGCCGCCGATTCGTCCGACCCCGGCTTCGCGAGGTCGAGGACGTGGCCGCGGATGTTCGCCCAGAACCCGTCCCGGCGCTCGTGGGGGAGCACGCGGAGCAGCGTGCGGCTACGCGGCGAGTCGCTCACTGGGAATCCGTCCGAGCTGGTTGCGCGACCTGATGCTGAGCTTCTGGAAGACCTTGCGCAGGTGGTACTGGACGGTGCGCGGGCTGATGAAGAGCCGCGCACCGATCTCCGGGTTGGAGAGGCCGTCGCGCGCGAGGCGGGCGATCTCGGCCTCCTGCGCCGTCAGCAGCCCGCGCGTGTCGTCGGTGCGCTTGCGTGCGGTCTCGCAGGTGGCGAGGAGCTCGCGCAGGGCCCGTTCGGCGAACGCCTCGGCCCCGATGCGGCTGAACGTCTCGTGGGCGGCCCGGAGCTCCTTGCGCGCGTCGACACGCCGCCGTTCGCGCCTCAGCCACTCGCCGTAGACGAGGCGCGCACGCGCGAGCTGCGCCGAGGTCCCGCCGTGCGCGAGCGCCTCGATCGCATCGCGATAGAGGCCCTCCGCCCGTGTCCCTTCCGCGAGCAGGGCGGCGGAGCGCGCCCGGAGGCCGACCTCGGCCTGCTCCTCGAGGCGGCCGAGCGCCTCCCGCGCGGTGCCGGGAGCGTGAGCCCGCGCCGCGCCCTCGACGAGCTCGGCGAGGGTGGCGGCGCCCGAGCCGAGATCCGCGTGCGCGCAGGCGCGCTGAGCGGCGGCGAGCGCCTCGCGGTAGCGGCCGAGCCCGTTGCACAGGATCGCCCGCGCATGGCCCGCGACCGCGGTTGCCCGGCGCATGTCCTCGGCGTCCTCGATCGCCGCGGCCGCCAGCTCGGTGGCGCGCTCTTCGTGGCCGCGCCACGCGGCGAGCACGAGCGAGGTGACGAGGGCGGAGGTGCAGCCGGCCGCCTCGTTGACCGCCCGCGCCTCTTCGGCCAGCGGCTTCTCGCCCGGGGCCGGGAAGCCGTCGATGACGATCATCACCTGGCCGGAGGCGAGATCCCTGTAGTCGAGCCGGAGCTCGGTGATCCCCTGCGCGGTCATGCGGCGAGGCGGAGCGAGGCCGTCGGGTAGTCGACACCGCGCCAGGCGGCATACGCATAGGGATGCCGGTAGACGTCGAGAGCGTTGCCGCAAGGCTCCACCACCAGCTCGAACTGCCGCTCGGCGCCGACGTCGCGGACGACCACGGCGGCCGTGTTCGTGTCCGCCGACCAGAGGAGCATCACCCGGATGCCCGCGTTCTGGCGTCGTGCGAGCACGACGAGGGGAGTGTGGTCGTCGGAGCCTTCCATGCGGTCCTCCTGGTCGGGATTCGTCGCGTGCAAGCCTGCATCGGCGCGGCCCCGGGTCGCATCGGTCGGTACCCGAGTCGAGTCCCTAGTCGGTCGATCCCCAGCCAGTAGACTCGCGTGGCGGGCAACGCCGATGACGCCTTCGTCCACCGCCGACCTGAAGAGCCGTTGCGAGCTGCTCCGGTCGCTCCATCGCCCGGGCGATCCTCTCCTGCTACCGAACGCGTGGGACGTCGCCACCGCGAAGGTCGTCGTCGAGGCGGGCTTTCCCGTGGTCGCGACCACGAGCTGGGGCGTGGCCGTGACCCTCGGCTACGAGGACGACGAGGGCGCGCCGCCCGACGAGATGCTCGGGATGGCGGCACGGATCGTCCGGGGCGTGGACGTGCCCGTCACCGTCGACGCCGAGGCCGGCTACGGCCTGTCGCCCGCGGAGCTGGTCGCCGGCCTGCGCGACGCCGGGGCCGCCGGCTGCAACCTCGAGGACACCGACTGGCCCGCCGGCACGCTCCGCGACCTCGACCGGCAGGCGAAGTGGCTGAAGGAGGTGCGCCGGATCGCGTCGGCGCAGGGCTACCCGCTCGTGATCAACGCCCGGGTCGACGTCTTCTTCCACCCGTTCCTCGCCGACGAGGGAGGTGCCCAGGACGGGCTCGTCCCGGAGGCGGTCAGGCGCGCCAACGCGTACCTCGAGGCCGGTGTCGACTGCGTGTACCCGATCTGCCTGTGGGAGACGAACGCGCTGCGCCGCTTCCTGTCGGAGGTCGACGGGCCGGTGAACATCGCGCGGCTCGCGCAGGCGCCGTCGGTCGCCGAGCTCACCGAGCTCGGTGTCGCCCGCGTGAGCTGGGGCCCGCTGCTGCAGTGGGACGCGATCGCTCGCTTCCGCGAGCAGGTCGAGTCGCTCCGGGAGTGAGCCCGCGCTACGCGGGCGCCGCCGCACGCTCGAGGGGGAGGGCCGCGTGCAGCTCCCTGCGCGAGTTGATGCCGAGCTTCGCGAACACCTTGTGGAGGTGGTACTCGACGGTACGCGGGCTGATGAACAGCCGTGCTCCGATCTCCGGGTTGGTGTGGCCCTCGGCGGCGAGCCGTGCGACCTGCTCCTCCTGCGTGGTGAGCGAGGCGGCCGTCTCGACCGTTCGCCTGCGGACCGTCTCGCCCGTCGCCGCGAGCTCGCGGCGCGCGCGCTCGGCGAAGCCCTCGGCGCCCATCTGGGCGAACGTGTCGTGGGCAGCGCGCAGCTGCTCGCGCGCGTCGACGCGGCGACTCTCGCGACGCAGCCACTCGCCGTACACGAGCCGTGCGCGCGCGAGGTCGAGCGCCGCCCGGCTCCGCGCGAGCCGCGCGATCGACTCCTGGTAGAGGGACTCGTCGTCGTGCACGAGCGCCCCGCAGCGCGCTTCGACGCCGAGGCCCCAGTCGGTGCCGCTCGCCTGCGTGCGCGCGGTCAGCTGCTCGAGCGCGGCGCCGGCCTCGTCCCGGTGGCCGCTGCGAACACCGGACTCGACCAGCTCGGCGAGCGCCCAGCCGTACACCATCACGTCGTCGTACTCGCAGGCCTGCCGCGCGGACGCGAAGGCCTCGTCGTAGAGCGCGCGACCGTTCGCCCGCAGGGCGGAGAACCCCAGCCACGCGCCGAGCCCCGACCCTTCGCCTCGCTCCGTCAGGTTCCGCCAGCCCCAGTCCATGAAGTCGCGGGCCTCGTCGCCGCGCGTGGCGGCGAGCAAGGCCGCCGCGTACTTCAGCGGCGGTAACGCCGTTGCCTGCACGACGGAGTCGAGCTCCTCGATCAGTGCGGCTGCCCTGTTCGCCGCGCCGGCGAGGACGTTGAAGGCGGCGAGGTAGTTGAGCGCGTTCGGGAGCAGGTTGAGGGCTCCGGTCTCCCGTGCGACGCGCACTCCGCGCGTCGCGAGCAGGCACCAGAGCTCGTCGTCCCAGATGTCCTGGGCCAGGCGGCATGCGAGCCACAGCCAGCGCTGGTCGGCGGCGTCGCACCCGGAGCCGTCGAACGCGCGGAGCGCCCGCACGAGCGGTTCGACCGCCGGCGGGTAGCCCTCGGTGAACCGGACGACGAGGGCGTCGAGGAGGAGGTCTGCCGGCCCGGTCGACTGCGGCCGGCTCGACGCGTGCGCCGCCTCGGCCACCTCCCGCGTGTCCGGGCCGATACCGAGCCGGCCGGCGAACATCGCCGAGGCCATCGCCTCGAGGTAGGTCTCGCGCGCCATCGCGGGGTCGAGGCCCTCGAGCCGCCGGGCGGCGGCGTAGAGCAGCGGCGGTGCGTCGCGGCCGCGCCGGCCGGAGAACGCGATCTGGGCGCTCAGCCGCTCGATCCGGGCGCGCTGGAGCTCGTCGAGCGGGCCGAGCTCGGCGGCGGCGAGCAGGTCCGACGCGGCCCGGAGGTCGGCGACCTCGAGCTTCGCCTGGGCTGCGGCGACCGATCGCCGCACCCGCAGGCCCGGCTCCTGCGTCAGCTCGGCCGCACGCTGCAGGAACGCTGCGGCGGCGGACAGCCCGCCGCGTGACTGCGCCCGGTCGGCCGAGCGCTCGAGCTCGTCGGCCACCGCGTCGTCGGGTGCTTCCGCCGCGCACGCCCGGTGCCACGCCCGCCGGTCCGGGTCGAGCTGCTCGTCGGTCGCGTCGGCGAGCGCGCGGTGGACCGCCCGCCGCTCGGCCGCCGAGGCGGAGCGGTACGCGGCCGACCGCACGAGCGGATGCCGGAACCGCACGTGCGCGCCGATCTTCACGAGGCCCTCCGCCTCGACCGGCTCGGCCGCCGCCGCCCCGATGCCGAGCTGCTCGGCGGCCCGCCGCAGCAGCATCACGTCGCCGACCGGCTCCGCCGCGGCGAGCAGCAGGAGCTGCCGGCTGTCCGCTCCGAAGGCCTCCAGCTGCCGGACGAAGCCCTGCTCGATGCGGCTCGTCAGCGGCGGCTCGCCCGGCAGCCCGAACCCGCCCGCGACGGGGATGGGCTGACGCCCGCGCGGCAGCTCGAGCAGTGCGAGCGGGTTGCCGCCCGCCTCGCCGAGGATGCGGTCGCGGATCCTCGCGTCGAGCGCGACCGGGATCGTCGCGTCCAGCAGCCGGCGCGCGTCGGGTGCGGGGAGGCCCTCGACCTGGAGCTTCGGGAGCCCGTCGAGCTCGCGCTCCTCGCGTGAGTCCCGGAGCGCGAACACGAGCCCCACGCGCTCCGCCAGGAGCCGGCGCGCGACGAAGGCGAGCGTCTGGGCGGAAACGCGGTCGAGCCACTGCGCGTCGTCGACGATGCAGAGGAGCGGCCGTTCCTCGGCGGCGTCGGCGAGCAGGCTGAGGACGGCGAGGCCGACGAGGAAGCGGTCCGGCGGCGTGCCGGCCGTGAGGCCGAACGCCGTGTTCAGCGCGTCGCGCTGCGGGCCGGGGAGGTGCCCGACCCGGTCGAGCATCGGGAGGCACAGCGCGTGCACTCCGGCGAAAGCGAGCTCCATCTCGGACTCGACCCCCGCCGCGCGGGCGACCCGGCAGTCGTGCGCGATCGCCGACAGCCGCTCCAGCAGCGCGGTCTTCCCGATGCCCGCCTCGCCCCGGATGACGAGCACCCGGCTCTCGCCCGCGCGGACACCCGCGACGAGTCGCTCCAGCTCGCCGCACTCGTGGACGCGGTCGAGCAGCCCCGCCCGAGGCAGGTTCGGCTCAGGCATCCCAGCAGGAGTATCACGGCGGCGGCGCGTCAGGGAGCGTCCGGACGGCGTCGAGGTGGTGATGTCCGGGACGGCCCTCGCGCGCGACGTGCGGATCCGAGCCGCAGAGGAGCAAGTACGCCGAGCTGCCGACGACGATCGACGCGAGCCACGAGAGGTCGACCCCACCGGTGGCGCGCGAGAACGGCCCCTGGAACAGCGGGACCCCGCCGTACTCGAACACCCAGCCTGCGACCAGCCCGGCGGCCAGCGCGGCGAGCGACCGCCAGCGGATGTCGCCGTAGCGCGACGTCTCGTGCGACTCGAACAGGGCCGGCACGTCGGCCCGGCCGCGGTTGACGACGAAGAAGTCGATGACCACGATCGCCCCCCAGGCCGCCGTCCAGATGACGAACGAGTCCATGTAGCTCGTGAAGGTCGACGCGAACGCGCCGGACGCGAGGAACGCGACGACGATCGCGCTGGAGACCACGCCGCCCACGATGCTTCCGAGCCAGCGCCTGACCTTGATCCCGCCGGCCAGGAAGCAGAGCGGCGCCGAGTAGACACACTCGATGTTCCCGGCGACGGCGCCGTGAACGATCACCAGCAGGACGGGGATCGTCATCACGCCGAACAGCGAGGCGACGAGCTCGGCGGGGTCGCGGTTGGCCGCGCTGCTGGCCATGGCCGCGCCGAGCACGCCGAGCCAGATGAGCGCCAGGAACGTGCCGAGCACTGACCCCCAGTACAGGCTCCTCTCGGTCACGTCGCGCCGCGTGAACCGCGAGTAGTCGGACGCGAACCCGATCCACGAGAACCCCCAGCCGATGCCGACCGCCGTCATCAACTCGCTGCCGGCGGTGAGGAGGCCGGCGCCGTGGACGGTGGAGTGGTTCCACACGACGTGCCCCTTGCTGAACGCCAGCACCGTCATCACCGCCATCACCGTCCCGAGGAGCGGCACGGTCCACTTCTCGAACGTGCGGATCGCGTAGAAGCCCAGCGTCCCGATGATCAGCTGCGTGACCATGATCGCGGCGGCGACGCCGTACTCGGTCGCGCGACCGTCCGGCAGCCCCAGCTTGTGCAGGCAGTAGGTGGCGAGGCTGAGGACCACGTAGGTGTTCAGCCCCATCCAGCCGAGGGTGATGAGGCCCTGGACGATCGCCGGGATGTGGTTGCCGCGCCGCCCGAACGCCATCCGGCCGAGGGCGAGCTGCGAGACCCCTGTGCGCTCGCCCATCAGGGTGAACACCCCGAAGATCAGCGCGCCGGCCGCCTGGCCGATCGCCATGATCGCGATCGACTGGACGAGGCTCAGGCCGAGCTCGGGCCCGATCGCGCCGATCACCCAGGCGGTCGGGCCGATGTCGGCGCCGAACCAGATCCAGAACTGGTGCCAGGCGGTCGAGTCGCGGTCCCGCTCGGGGACAGGCTCGATGCCGTGCTGATCGAGGGACAGCGCTCTCTCGAGCTCCCCGACATCCCGTGTCTCGGTCGCCGCTACGAGTCCTCACCCCCTGAGCGCGACGCGGCCGAGTGAGTATGCGGGATTCCCGGTGCGGCCGCGGGTGTCTTAACACTCGGCCTGGCGTGTCGGCGGATTCGAGCGCTCCCCGGCCCCACGATCCTCCCCGGACACGCCGAGAGGAGAGAGAAGAGGATGACCCGCTACGGCCTGCTCGTGTCGCTGCACGTCACCGCCGTGATTGTCTGGGTCGGGGGCGCGACGACGCTCCTGTTCCTGACGCTCTATGCACAGAACCACCGGAACCACGCCTTCCTGGGGCAGCTCGGCGCACTCGTGCGGTGGCTGACGATCTGGGTGCTGCTCCCGGCCTCGCTGGCCGCGCCCGCCGTCGGCGTCGCCGCGGCCCACACCGGCCACTGGTCGGAGCTCTTCTTCTTCCACGTCGGCGAGGGAGCCTTCACGTTCTCGTTCCTGCTCACCGTCGCCGTGCGGCTGCCGCTTCTCCGGCAGGGCCGGCGGGGCGCGGTCGACGCCGCACGGCTCTCGCGCTACCTGCTCGCGCTCGCGGTCGCGGAGACGACGGTTCTCTACCTCGCGGTCTTCGACATGGTCGCCAAGCCGACGGCCGTCGGCGTGAGCGACGTCCGCTACGGCGGGATCGTCGCGGCGGCCGGGTTCCTGGCTGCGATCGCGCTCGCCCTGCGGGCGCGCGGCATCGACACACCCACGCTCAGCCCGCTGGCCGGGCGGGGCACCGACGAACGAAAGGGGATGGCATGAAGATCGTCGTCATCGGCGGCACGGGCCTGATCGGCTCGAAGCTCGTCGAGAAGCTCCGCGAGGCGGGTCACGAGCCGCTCGCGGCGTCGCTCGACACCGGCGTGAACACGATCACCGGCGAGGGGCTCGCCGACGCGCTCGCGGGCGCTCAGGTGGTCGTCGACGTCTCGAACTCGCCCGTGATGGAGGACGATGCGGTGCTGGAGTTCTTCCAGACATCCTCGGGGAATCTCCTCGCTGCGGAGGCGGCGGCCGGGGTGCAGCACCATGTCGTGCTCTCGGTGGTCGGCGCGGACCGGCTCCCGGAGAGCGGCTACCTCCGCGCCAAGGTCGCGCAGGAGCGGACGGTCGAGGAGAGCTCGGTGCCGTACTCGATCCTGCGCGCGTCGCAGTTCTACGAGTTCATCCGCCGCCTCGCGGACTCGAGCAGCGACGGCGAGGCGATCCACCTGGCGCCGGCGCTCATCCAGCCGGAGTCCGCCGACGACGTCGCCGCGACGCTGGCCGACATCGCGGTGCACGAACCGGTGAACGGCGTCGTCGAGCTGGGCGGCCCCGAGCAGTTCCGGCTCGACGAGATCGCGCGTCGCGTCCTCTCCGCCGCCAGGGACGAGCGCCTCGTCGCGACGGACGCCCACGCCCGGTACTTCGGGGCGGTGCTCGACGCGAACTCGCTCACTCCCGGCCCCGGCGCGCGCATCGCCCCGACCCGGTTCGAGGACTGGCTCGACCGCCAGTCCGTCCTCGCGTGAGGAGGGAATGCCGATGTCCATCCTGAAGACGGCGACGGCCCTCGTCCTCGTGGCGACCGCCCTCGTGCTCGCCGTCGGATCGCACGCCGCGAAGCCGGCCAGGCCGACGATCGTGCTCGTGCACGGCGACTGGGCGGATGCGTCGTCCTGGACGGGTGTGCTCTCGCGTCTGCGCGACCAGGGGTTCACGGCGGTTGCGCCGCCGAACCCGCTGCGCGGGCCGGCCGAGGACGCGTCGTACCTGGCGAGCTACCTGAAGACGATCGTGGGGCCGATCGTGCTCGTCGCCCACTCGTACGGCGGGTTCGTGATCACGAACGCCGCGACCGGCAACGCGAACGTGCAGGCGCTCGTGTACGTCGACGCGTTCATGCCCGACGAGGGCGAGACGCTCGCAGGCCTGGCGACCCGCGGGCAGTCGTGCGTCACGCAGGACGGCCTCGATCCGGTTCCGTACGACGGCGGCGTCGACCTGTACCTGCGCCGGGACGCGAACGGCGACTACCCGGGGTTCACCCGGTGCTTCGCCAACGGCGTCGACCCCCGGCAGGCTGCGCTCCTCGCCGCCGAGCAGCGGCCGGCAGCCGCCGCCGAGTTCGCCGAGCCCTCCGGGACGCCGGCGTGGAAGACGATCCCGTCCTGGGCGCTGATCGGGACGCAGGACCACGTGATCCCGCCGGCGCTCGAGGAGCAGATGGCGACGCGCGCCGGCGCGCACGTCAGCCGGGTGAAGGCGGGCCACCTCTCCCTGATCACGCGGCCGCGTGAGGTGACGAAGGTCATCCTCGCCGCCGTCGCCGGGACCTCGTGACGAGCGACGGCCCGAGGTGAGCGCGTCTCCCGCCCTGCGCTGCGTCGTGGCGCTCGGCGGGAATGCGCGCTCGCCTCGGGGCGTCGAGACCGCCGTCCGCGCGCTCGCCGAGCTCGCCGTCGAGCGCACCCTCGTCGTCACCTGCCGCGACGGCCCCTGGGCCGGGCGGCTCGAGGCCGTACTGGCGGCGGCCGGTCTCGGCCTCGTCCGCGTGGGCGACGACCTGAGCGCAGCCCTGCTGGGCGAGCGCCTCGGCGCCCGCTCCCTGCTGCTCCTGACCGGCGTCGCCGCGGTCGAGCGGGGCTGGGGGACGGCGCACGCGGCCCCGATCGGGCGGACGACGCCGGAGGAGCTGCGGCGGCTCGACTTCGCACCCGGCTCGATGGGCGCAAAGGTCGAGGCCGCCTGCCACTTCGTCGAGCGCACGGGCGGCACCGCCGCGATCGGCTCGCTCGACACCGCGGCGGCGGTCGCCCGCGGAGAGGCGGGCACGCAGATCACCCTGCCCGGCCTCGCCGGCGACCTGGGCGCGCATTTCGGCTGAGCGACTGGCGTCTCGGCGGATTCGAGCCGCGCCTGCCGGAGCGACGCTCAACCCACCAACCATCTCGAAGGAGGCGATTCGTGGTGTCGATTCTGAACTCTCCGCCGCTCCTGCGGCCCGGGCCGCAGGACGCCGGCGCGGAACGTCCGACGATCGTGCTCGTGCACGGCGACTGGGCGGACGCGTCGTCCTGGACGGGTGTGCTCTCGCGTCTGCGCGACCAGGGGTTCACGGCGGTTGCGCCGCCGAACCCGCTGCGCGGGCCGGCCGAGGACGCGTCGTACCTGGCGAGCTACCTGAAGACGATCGTGGGGAAGATCGTGCTCGTCGCCCACTCGTACGGCGGCTTCGTCGCGACCAACGCGGCCACGGGCAACGCGAACGTGCAGGCGCTCGTGTACGTCGACGCGTTCATGCCCGACGAGGGCGAGACGCTCGGCGCGCTCGCGGCGGGCGCAGGCTCGTGCGTCGGCGAGAGCGCACTCACCCCCGTGCCCTACGACGGCGGCGTCGACCTGTACCTGCGCTGGGACGCGAACGGCGACTACCCGGGCTACGCGGAGTGCTTCGCCAACGGGGTCGACCCCGAGCAGGCCGCCATCCTCTGCGCCGAGCAGCGCCCGGCCGGAGCCGCGCAGTTCACCGAGCCGTCGGGGGCGCCGGCGTGGAGGACGATCCCGTCCTTCGCGCTCGTCGGGACCCAGGATCTCGTGATCCCGCCCGCGCTGCAGCGGCGGATGGCCGAGCGGGCCGGCGCGAAGGTCACCACGGTCGAGGCCGGCCACCTCTCGCTGATCACACGGCCCGAGGCGGTCGCCGGCGTCGTCCTGGCCGCGGTCGCCCAGGCCGCCCCGGCAGGCGGAACGACGAGATGAGCCTCGTGCACACCGAACGCCTGCGTGCACGCCCGGAGGACTTCGAGATGATCGAGCTCGCCCACGAGGCGCTCGAGCTCCTCCAGGCGAAGTGGAAGCTCGACCTGCTGTGCCTGATGGCGAGCGGGATCCGCAGGCACGCACGCCTGTTCGACAACCTGCCGGGCATCTCCAAGAAGGTGCTGACCGAGGCGCTGCGCAGCTTGGAGCGCGACGGTCTCGTCACCCGGCACATCTACGCGGAGGTCCCGGCGCGCGTCGAGTACGCGCTCACGCCGCTCGGCTGGAGCCTGACCGAGGTGCCGATGGCGCTCTACGAGTGGGCGTCCGAGCACCGCGGCGAGCTGCAAGCAGCGCGCGCCGCCTGACCCCTTTTCCCAGGAGGAGATTCGATGAGCGAACTACATGAGGACACGGGGCGCCGCCGCCTCACACGCGGGGGATTCCTCGGCGCCTCGGCGGCCGCTGTCGGCGGGATCGCGCTCGCCGGCTGCGGCGGCGGGAAGCCCGCCGGCGCCAAGCAGGTGCTCGGCATGGCCACGACGCGAACGTCGGCCGGCGACGTCGACGGATTCGTCCGGCTCTCGCAGCTCGTCACCGGTGTCGAGAAGCTGCCGAAGGCCCACGCCGCTGCGTACCTGACCGCGCTCGACGCGGCCGGTCTCGAGCTGTCGCCGTCGCGCCTCGTCGAGCTCGCCGGCTTCGCCGCCGGCGGCGGGCCGAAGACGCTCGAGGAGCTCCAGCGGAGCGCGGCCTACCGGAGGCCGGGCGCCCGTGCGTCCGCCGAGGCGGTCGCCGCCGCCTGGTGGAGCGGGAGCGTTCCGGCAGGCAAGGGCACGAAGGTCCTGACCTTCCTCGACGCGCTCGTCTGGCGCGCACAGCCCTGGGCGGAACCGCCGACCGAATGCCTCGGCCCCACCGGCGCCTGGGCGAAGAAGGGGAGGATCTGATGAGCGAGGACATTCGCGCAGACGTGATCATCGTCGGGGCGGGCATCTCGGGCGCGATCGCCGCCACGGCCCTCGCCCGGCAGGGCGTGAAGGTGGCCGTGCTCGAGGCAGGGCCGCGTGTCAACCGGGCCGAGGCGGTGCAGATCGACCGCCTGTCGCCGATCCGCGGGGTGCCGGAGTCGGCGTATCCCGACGTCCCGTACGCGCCGCGGCCGCAGACGCTCGACCCGAAGTTCTATTACGTGCAGGAGGGCCCCGAGATGTTCGGGAGCATCTATGAGCGGCGGGTCGGCGGCACCACGTGGCACTGGCTGGGCACGACCCTGCGGCTCCAGCCGCACGACTTCAAGCTGAAGAGCACGTACGGCGTGGGCGTCGACTGGCCGATCGGGTATCACGACCTCGAGCCGTGGTACGTCAAGGCCGAGCACGAGATCGGCGTCTCCGGGGTCGACAGCCCGGACCTGGGCGCTCCGCGCTCGGCGCCGTACCCGATGCCGCCGATCCCGCTGTCGTACCTCGACAAGGAGTGGGCCGCGGCCGCCGGGAAGATCGGGCTCCGCGTGGTCTCGACGCCGCAGGGGCGCAACAGCGTCGCCCGCGACGGCCGGCCGGCCTGCTGCGGGAACAACAACTGCATCCCGATCTGCCCGATCGGCGCGAAGTACGACGGGAGCGTGCACGTCGCGAAGGCCGAGAAGCTCGGCGTGCGGATCGTCGCGCCGGCGATCGTGCGCAGCGTCGACGTGGGAAGCGGCGGCGTCAGCGTCGAGTTCCTCCGCCCGGACGGCGGCAAGCACACCGCCCGCGGCAAGACGCTGGTGCTCGCCGCGCACGCGATCGAGACGCCGAAGCTGATGCTGCTCTCGACCGGCGCGTCTCATCCGCGCGGCCTCGGCAACGACCACGGCCTCGTCGGGCGGTACCTGATGGACCATCCGACGCAGCTCTCGTGGGCCCTCGCGCCGAGGCCGGTGTTCCCGTACCGCGGGCCGCTCGCGACGAGCGGGATCGAGATGCTGCGCGACGGCGACTTCCGGTCGAAGCGGGCGGCGTTCCGCATCGAGATCGGCAACGACGGCTGGTCGTGGCCCGCCGGCGACCAGACCGTGCAGGCGGCGGCGCAGGCGAAGAGCGGCAGCCTCGGCAAGCACGGCCTCACGGAGCTCCGGAACCGGTTCGCCCGGCAGGTGCGCCTCGCGAGCCTCTGCGAGCCGCTCCCCGACGGCGAGAACCGGGTTCAGCTGGCGGACGAGGTCGACGCGCTCGGCATCCCGCGGCCCCGCCTCAGCTACCGCACGGGCGACTACGCGATGGCCGGGATCCACGAGGCGATCAAGGTGCACAAGCGCCTGTTCGCCGCGCTCGGGGCGACGGAGGTCCACCACTGGGACGGCCCGCAGGGCGCAGGCCACGTGATGGGCACGTGCCGGATGGGCACCGACCCGGCGAGCTCCGTGGTCGACAAGGAGCTGCGCGTGCACGGCAAGCCGAACTGCTTCGTGCTCGGCTCGTCCGTCTATCCGTCGGTCGGCACCGCCAACCCGACGCTGACGATCGCCGCGCTGGCGCTTCGCGCGGTGCCGGCGATCAAGGCGTCCCTTACCTAGCCCGCCCGGGAGCTGCAGCGGTGGCTGCAGCTCCCGCCTCGCTCGTTCCTAGTGCGCGTGCCCGCGCGGCTCGTACTCGCCGGCGCGCTGGCGCGTGCTGATCGCGATCCGGTTCCAGGTATTGATCGAGGCGATCTGCCAGATCAGGTGCGCGAGCTCGTTCGCCTCGAACTCCTCGGCCGCCGCCTCGTAGACGTCGTGCGGCACGTGGCCCTGCGAGATCAGGGTGACCGCGTCGGTGAGGGCCAGCGCGGCCCGCTCGCGGTCGCTGAAGAACGGCGCTTCCTCCCACGCGGCGACCGCGTAGAGGCGCTGCTCGGTCTCGCCCGCGGCGCGCGCATCCTTCGTGTGCATGTCGACGCAGTAGGCGCAGCCGTTCAGGATCGACGCGCGCAGCCTGACGAGCCCGCGGATCGTCTCGTCCAGCTCGATCTCCTGCTCGAGCGCGACCGCGGCTCGGTAGAGCGGCGGAGCCTCGCGGCCGATGTCGAGCCGCGGCTCCTCGAAGGTGCTGACGCTCATGTGCTCTCCTTTTCCTCGTATCTCCTCCCAGGAGCCTAGGCAACGCGTGCCGCTTCCCCGGCCACCATGCGGTCACCGGGTGGCAGGGAGCGGACGCCGGGGCGCGAAGTCCGGTCGGATCGTGCTGTGGGGGAAGGTGGCACTGCTCTCGGTGCTGCTGCTTCTGGTGTGGCCGGTCGTGTGGGCGGACGCGGCGGACGGGCCGGCGGTGGCGGCTCTTCAGGTAGCGCTCCGTCGCGAAGGGGTCTACCGCGGGCCGGTCGACGGGGTCGACGGGTCGCAGACGCGCGCCGCGGTGATGCGCCTGCAGGCCCGCGCGGGGCTCGCCGTCGACGGGGTCGCCGGCGCGCAGACCCGGCGCGCGCTCGGGGCCTTCGCGCGCCACCGGCTGGGCTCGCGGGACCTGCGTCTCGGCGCCCGCGGCTGGGACGTCGCCGAGGCGCAGTTCGCGCTCGCGTGGGCCGGGTACCCGTCCGGGAGCTTCGACGGCCGCTTCGGGCCGCACCTCGCGGGCGCCGTCCGCCGGTTCCAGGCTGCGCACGGCCTGACGGTCGACGGCGTGGTCGGCGCGCGGACGCTCGCCGCGCTGCACGAGCGCCCCGTGCTGCCGCCGGAGCGCCTCGGCTGGCCGGTCGACGCCCCGGTGGGCGACGGGTTCGGGCCGCGCGGCGACCGTTTCCACGCGGGCGTCGACCTCGAGGCGCCGGCAGGGACGCCGGTCGCCGCGGCCGCGGCCGGCGAGGTCGTCTGGAACGGGCGGCGCGACGGGTGGGGGCTGCTCGTCACGCTTGCGAACGGGGACGGGATCCGGACGCTCTACGCGCACCTCGAGTCGTCCGCCGTCCGGCTCGGCGAGCGAGTCGTGGCGGGAGCGCTGCTCGGCCGCGTCGGGGCGACCGGGGACGCGACGGGGCCGCACCTGCATTTCGAGGTTCGCGTGGACGGAGCTGCGGTCGACCCGCTCGCGTTCCTTCGCCCGGATGCGTGAAGGTCTGTAGAAACTCGCAGCGAAGAACGTACGGTGATGCGTTGGCCGCGGATCTTCGCGGCGGCCGTCTCGGGGGTCGCTGTTCTGGTTTCGCCGGGGGTTGCTTCAGCCGCTTCTCCTCCCGATTCTCACGACCCCTGCGCGCAGATCGGACACGACAGCTGCGGCACGACGGGCGTCGGCTTCTACACCTCGTACCGCTACGGCGTCCGCTGGTTCGGCGACTACCGGGGCGTGGTCGCGGGAGCGCCGCACGCGTTCTGCCTCGACCTGCGCTACTGGTACGCGGCGCGCTCCTACCGCTACCGCGCCCGGCACGGGGTGCTGCGGAACCGCGACGGCGAGCCTGTCTCCCTCGAGCGGCAGCGGCGGATCGCCTACGCCGTCTGGCGCTACGGCCGCAGCGACGACCCGGCCCGCCAGGCGGCGGTGATGCTCTACGTGCACGCGATGATGGGCGACGCGCGGCCGGGTGAGGTCGACCCTGCGGCGGTCGGGCACGGCGTCGCGCCGCTGTACCGGCGGATCGCGCGCGACACAGCCCGCTACCACGGGCCCTACCGCGTCGACGTGAAGCTGCCGGCGGGGCTCGCGGTCGACCGTCCCGCGACCGCCGCGATCCGCGTCCTCTCGGCTCACGGCAACGCCGTGCCCGGGGTGGAGCTGACGCTGAAAGCCGACGGCGCCGACGGAGCGCCCGCGCGTGTGCGCACGAACACGGCCGGTGTCGCACGCGCGCGCCTCACGCCGTCGACGGCCGGCGCCCTTCGGCTGCGCCTGCGGACCGAGCCGCTCGCCGTATCGCGGCCGCGGGTGATCGCACCCACGGCGCCCGCGGCCCGGACGAACGGCCAGCGCCTCGCGCTCCCGGCTGCCGAGGCCGTCGCCGGCCGGGCGACGCGCACCGACGTCCATGCGTCGCCGCAGCTCACGACGCGCGCGAGCGCCCAGACCACGGCGCCCGGCGCCACGATCCACGACACGATCACGGTCGCCGGCGTCGGCCGCTCCGCCGTGACGATCGACGTCGCGCTCTGGGGGCCGTTCGCGACCCGCGGCGCGATCGCGTGCTCCGGCACGCCGTTCTGGAAGGGGACGGTCGCCGCGCACGGGAACGGCTCGATCCCGACCCCGGACGTCCGTCTCGAGCAGGCCGGCTACTACGCGTTCCAGGAGACGATCAGCGCCGGACCGCAGATCAGCTCCGTCGTCACGCCGTGCGGCGAGCGGCAGGAGACCACGGTCGTCCACGCCCGCCCGAGCCTCACGACCCGTGCGTCCTCGCAGGTCGTCCGGGCGGGGGCGAAGATCTCCGACCGGATCGACGTGACCGGCCTCGGCCGGACGAGCGCGGCGATCGAGGTCGAGCTGTTCGGGCCGTTCGCCTCGCGCACCTCGATCCGCTGCACCTACAAGGACCTTCGCTGGCACGGCCGCATCACCGTGCCGGGCGGCGGCACGACGACCTCGCCCGCGGTTCGCGTCGAGCGCGCCGGCTTCTACGCCTACCGCGAGCGCCTGATCGGGACGCCGCTCGTCGCCGGCTCGACGACCCCGTGCGCGGTCGCGGCCGAGACGACGCTCGCCGCGCCGGAGATCGTCACGGGCCGCGGCGACCGCGCCGTGTACGTGGCGGCCCCGAAGGCCGGCGCGAAGACGCCCGTCGAGGTCGCGATCGCGGAGCTCGGCATCGACGCACCGATCCTTCCCTCCGCGATCGACCTCGCCGGCGGCGTCCTCGGCATCCCCGCCGACGTCCACCGCGTCGGCTGGTGGCGGGACGGCGCCGCCCCGGGCGACCCGCACGGAACGGTCCTCCTCGCCGGCCACGTCGACAGCGCGAGCGCGGGGGCGGGCGCGTTCTTCCGCCTCGCCCACGCGCGGCGCGGCGCGCTCGTCCGCCTCACGACCGCCGGCGGGACTCGCTTCACCTACCGCGTCACGGCCGTCCGCACCTATCCGAAGGCGACGCTCCCCACCGACGTCTTCGCGATCGACGGCCGCCCGCGCCTCGTCCTCGTCACCTGCGGCGGCACGTTCGACGCCGACACGCGCCACTACCCCGACAACGTGGTCGTGACGGCCGTTCTCGTCAGCCGATCGCCTGCGTCAGCTCGACGATGATCCCCCTGGGCCCCGCACGTAACAGAGTCGATAGCTCTCGTCGTACTGCACCACTTCCCCGACGAGCTCGGCGCCGACGGCCTGGAGCGCCCCGAGGGTCTCGCCGATGTCGTCGACGGCGAGGCCGACGATGCGGTCACCCCAGTCGCCTTCGACCGTCCCCGACCCTCGCGCCTCGAGGCCCAGCGCGGCGAAGAACTCCTCGCCGCCTCCAGGTCGTCGACCACGACGCCGACGTGGTCGAGGCGTTGCACGGTCATGCGTTCTCGATTCGAGCGAGGAATGCGTCCACCTCGGCCTGCGTCCGCAGGCGGACGACGGGGTACGGGGCGAGCTCGGTGGGCCACTGCCGGCGGCGGCGGATGTGGGAGCGCAGCCCCCAGACGACGAGCGACTCGCGCCCCCAGGCGAGGTCGCGAAGCGTCTCGCGGTTCCCGTTCCAGAGCGTCTCCCGGCCACGCACGCGGCGGAGGTTGCGGCGGACGAGCCGCGGCAGCCAGACCCGGATCGGCAGGTCGAGCCACACGATGCGGTCGGCGGAGCGCAGCACCAGGTCGCCCAGCTTCTTCTGATACGTCCCGTCGATCACCCAGCCGTCCGAGGCGACGACCGGCTCGACGGCCGCGCGCAGGACGTCGTCCGGCGTCTCCGTCCAGCCCGGGCCGTGAACGAGCGCGTCCAGCTCGACGAACTGGACGCCGAGCTTCTGTGCGAGCGCGCGGCCGAGGGTCGTCTTGCCGTTCGCGCTCGCGCTCGAGATCACCGCGATCTTGCGCATCCGCCTACCTTGTCAGCAGCGCGGCCGCGACGGCGGCTCCCGCCAGGAAGACGGTCGCGGCGACGAACCCGTCGAGCCCGAAGACGAGCCCGGTGAGGGCCAGGCCGAGAGCCGTGCCGAGGCCGCGCGTCAGGTTGAGGATGCCGCCGGCGGCCCCGGCCTGCGACCTCGGCGCGGCCGCCATGATCGCGGCGTTGTTCGGCGGAGTGAACGCCCCGAGGCCGATTCCGAGCGGGACGAGCGACACGAGCAGGACGGTCTCGTTGCCGCGGCACGCGGCGACCACGAGGAGCGTCGCGGCGGCGAGGCACATGCCGCCGCTCGTCAGCGGGCGCGCGCCGACCTTGTCGGCGAGGTTCCCCGCGAGCGGAGCGGCGACCGCCAGGCTGATCGGCAGGATCGTCAGCAGCCCGCCGGTGACGCCCGGCGAGAGCCCGTGCTCGTTCTCGAGGAAGAACGGCACCGCGAAGAGTGTCCCGAAGAGGACGAGGTAGGAGAGGAGGCCGCTCGCGACGCCGCCTGCGAAGGCTGGCCGCGAGAAGAGCGTGAGGTCGATCAGCGGCGTCCGCACCTGCCGCTCCCGCCGGACGAACGCCGCACCGAGGGTCGCCGCGGCCGCGAACAGGGCGAGGATCGACGGTGACAGCCAGCCTTGCTCGTTCCCGAAGGAGACGGCGAGCAGGAGCGTCGACAGCGCCGGCATGAACAGCGCGAGCCCCGGCCAGTCGAAGCGGCGCCGCTCGTTCAGGTGGGTGCTGCGGGGGATGAGCAGCCAGGCGGCGGCCGACCCGACGATGCCGATCGGCACGTTGACGAAGAAGATCAGGCGCCAGCCGCCCAGCGCGATCAGGGCGCCGCCGACGGCGGGCCCCATCGAGAGGCCGAGCGCCTGCGCCGCTCCCTGGACGCCGATGCCGCGGCCGAGCCGTTCCCGGGGCAGCGCGAGCGCGATGATCGCCACCGAGTTCGCCTGCATCATCGCGGCGCCCAGCGCCTGGACCGCCCGGAACGCGTCGAGGGCGAGCAGGCTGGGAGCGAGCCCGCAGGCGAGCGAGCCGAGCAGGAACACGACGAACCCGTAGACGTAGAGCAGCTTGCGCCCGACCGAGTCGGCGATCTGCCCGATCGTCGCCACGGTCGAGACGAGCACGAGCAGGTAAATCAGGCCGACCCACTGCACGCTCCCGAGGCTCGAGTGGAAGTCGCGCTCGATCGTCGGCAGCGCGAGCGTGACGATGCTCGCGTCGAGCTGGCCCATGAAGGCGCCGACGCAGACCGCCGCGACGACCAGCCAGTGGGCGTCCGCCCGCTTCGCGACCGCCGCCGGGCGCGCCGGCTCGACGAGCAGGCGCCTCCAGGCCGACATCGCCGCGGGTAGCTCCACCGAGCCTCATGGAACCCTCGAATGCCTCATAGGGCAAAGACCGATTTGCGATTAGATGAATAGGATCTCCCTATGGACGAGCGCAGGCTGAAGGTGTTCCTGGCGGTGGTCGAGGAAGGGAGCGTCACGCGCGCGGCACGCAAGCTCCGCCTCGCGCAGCCCTCGGTCTCGCAGACGCTGCGGGCGATCGAGCTGGAGTGCGGCGTCGAACTGTTCCACCGCCTCGGCCGCGGGCTGCGGATCACCGCCGCAGGCGAGGCGCTCGTGGGGCCGGCCCGCGAAGCGCTCCGCAGCCTGGAGCGGGTGACGAGCGCCGCGGACGACGCGAAGCACCTCCTGACCGGACGGCTCGACGTGGCCGCGCTCTCGACTCTGGCGAGCGACCCCCTCGCCGCCCTGCTCGGCCGCTTTCGCAGCACGCATGCGGGCGTCTCGGTGCGCGTCCTCGAAGCGGAGAGCGTCCCGGTGCTCGCCACGTCCGTGCGCGACGGCTCGTGCGAGGTCGGCCTCGGCCACCTCCCCCTGCGGCGAGGCGATCTCGCGACGGTGCCGCTCGGGGAGCAGCAGCTCGTCCTCGTCCAGCCGCCGGGCAGCCCCGGAGCCGGCCGCCGACTCCGGCTCGCGGCCCTCGCGGCGACGCCGCTCGTCGTGTCGCCGCCGGGCACCGGCACCCGGACGCTCCTCGACGAGGCCTTCGCGAGCGCCGGGATCGAGCCGTCGATCGCCGTCGAGACGGCGGCGCGCGAGGCCACCGTGCCGCTCGTGCTGGCCGGCGCGGGCACCGCTCTTCTCCCGGCGTCGATCGCCGCGGACGCGCGCCGCCGCGGTGCGGTGGTGCGGCGCCCCGAGCCTGCGATCAGCCGTCAGATCGGCCTGATCCACCGGCACGGCCGCCTGAGCCCGGCCGCGGCCGCCTTCCTGCGAGAGGCGACGCGGTGAGCGGAAGGGACGGCGATGCGGCCGCCGCAAGCCGCACCACCGTCGCGCGTGCCGCACGCGCTCCCTCTGCGGTGGGGCGCAGCGCAGGCACCACCAGAGTGGCGGCTGCGGCCGCCGGGCGACTGACCCACATTGGTCAATCGCGCTAGGCGGTGACCGGACGCGCGCCGTCGACGGCGCCGCGCGCACGACGCGCGACGGCGACCGCCTCGAGCCGCGAATGCACGCCGAGCGAGCGGAAGAGATGGCGGATGTGGTTGCGAACGGTCTCCTCGCTCAGGTACAGGTGCTTCGCGATCTGCGGGGTCGAGTAGCCCAGCTCGAGCAGCTGGAGCACCTCCTGCTGGCGCGGGGTCAGCACGGCGTGCTCCAGCGGCGTCGGCGCGATCTCGTACCGGGGCACCTGCCCGAACACCCCCACGACCCGCTGCCCCTGGACGAGCGCCACCGAGGAGAAGTCCGCACGCACGTCGCGTCCGTCGCGGTCGATGATCGTGATGCTCTCGTCGACGACGCTCGCGGTCTGCAGCAGGAGCCGCGCGACCGCCTCGCGCGAGCGGCGGTTGTCGGCGTCGCTGACGAGCGACGTGAACTGCCGCCCGCGGACGTCGCCGACGATCTCCCGGGCCGCCGCGTTGACCCAGCGGATGATCCCGGCCGCGTCGATGAGATAGCTCGGGATGCTCACGTCCTCCAGGGCGCCGACGATCTCATCTGACACCTCGTCGAGCGCCGAAGGCGCTCCGGGTCCCTGCGTCACGGCTCGAGCCTCCTCTGTACCCGCTGACGGTAGCGCCGAGTTGCAATTGGCGCAATCGGGTCAGTCGACGGGTGGCGGACGCAGGACACCCTGGCCTCTATGGACGACACCGAAGTCATGCACCGCGAGAACGTCGTGGTCTTCGAGCTCGCGTCTCGTGGATCGGCGGCGAGCCTCTACCTGCGCCTCGTGTCGCGCCGCGAGGCGTGGCGCTTCCAGCTGGGCGACACGTGGTTCGTCACCGCCGAGGTGGAGGAGGGCGACGACCTCGCCGTGCTCCTCCGCGACGTCGAGCGCTGGGTGGCCGCCGAGTGCCTGCGTGCGATCCGCTACTGGGTCGACGACCGGGACTACGTGCTGGAAAGCGGCGACGTCGCGTGGTCGGCGCTCAGCCTCGCGGCCTAACTGATCCATCTGTGTCAAGACACCGGCGCCATGCAATGGCGACGATTCAGCTCACTGCCGCGGCGCCTCACCTCCTTCGGCCAGGCGCCGCTCGTCCCGTGGAGGAGAGGCCCCTTTCCGACTCCTCCGCGGGGCGAGGCAGTCCGACGCCGATGCCTCCGACCGACGACCGAGATCCCTTCGCAACGGTGCTCGATCTCGACGGCCCGCTGCTCGCGGCGCTGCGCGACCTGCCCGTGCCGATGTGGCTCGCCGACCGGCTCGGCCACGTCCGCTGGCTGAACCGCGCCGCGGCGTCCCTCCTCGGCGACACCGTCGGCGCGCACTTCTCGCGGTACATCGGCCCCGACGACGTCTCCGACGCCCGTGAGCTGTTCGCGCGCAGGGTGGAGGGCCGGCTCGACACGGCGATCCGGCGGACGACGCTGCTCACGACGTCGGGCGCCCTCGACGTCGAGCTGACGTCGGTGCCGATCCGGGACGGCGACGACGTCGTCGCGGTGGTCACCGTCGTCCGCGACGCGGCGCTTGCGAGCAGCGCGCGGCGACGACCGAGGCCGCGGCTCACGCCGCGGCAGCAGCAGATGCTCGAGCTGCTCGCGCAGGGGCGCTCGACGACGGAGATCGCGGAGGAGCTCCAGATCTCGACCGCGACGGTGCGCAACCACGTGCGGTCGCTCCTCACCGAGCTGCGTGTGCGGACGCGGATCGAAGCCGTCGTGACCGCGTTTCGGAACGACTGGCTCTAACTAGACGAGACCGCGCATGTGCGCGACCGTGACGGCCTCGAGCCGCGAGTGCACGTCGAGCGTCCGCAGCAGCCCGCGAACGTGGTTCCGCACCGTCTCCTTCGAGATGCCCATCGCGGTCGCCATGTCGTCGGTCTTGTAGCCGCGCGCGAGGTACCTCAGCACTTCCGCCTGGCGCGGCGTCAGCGCGTGCTCGATCCGCTCGGGGCGGGGGTCAGCCGGTTCGTCCTCGGCCGTGACGACGCCGAAGACGCCGGCGATGCCGCCGTCGCCGTCGACGGGCACCGAGCAGATCTCGACGTCGACGCGCGTGCCGTCCTTGCGCACGAGCACGGCCTCGTAGTCGGTGGCGTCGCGGGCGCCGACGACCTTGCTCGCGAACGCGTCGCGCACGACGGCGCGCGACTCCGGCGCGACGACCTGGGTGAAGCGCGAGCCGACCCGCTCGCCGACCTCCCGCTCCGCCGCCATGTTCAGCCAGCGGATGACGCCGTCGCTGCGGATCGCGAAGACCGGCAGCGGCAGGCGGTCGATCGCGCCGAATACGTCGCCGAAGTCTCGGAGCGGGCTGGTGCGGTCCTGCGCGCGGGCTAGCTGTTGCCGCTCCACGGCTGGTCGGCGGCGCCCTCCGTCTGGGCGTTCGTCGACGTCTCGCGGTCGGGGTCGCCCTGCCGGGCCGAGTCGGCGCCCGGCGGCGGTGTCGCAACGGGCGTCCCGCCCTCCGCCTCTCCTCGGAACAAGCGCTTGAGCCAGTCGAGAGCCATCGGCCTCCCGATCATACGACGCCCGGGTGAGTCGAGCTAGCGCGCGACCTGAACGAGCTGGTAGACGACCCCGCCGCTCGTCTTCCCGTCCGTCCAGACCGAGGTGCCCGCCGCCGTCGCCCGGGGCGGCCCCTGGGTGACGACACCCGCTGCCTCGAGCGAAGCGAGCGTCTCGCCGACGTCGTCGATCTCGATCGCGATGTGGTCGAGCCTGGCGGGCGCTCCCGGCGGGAGGCGCCGGGCGCGTTCGTCGGGGTCGCGATACTCGACGAGCTCGACGCTCGCGTCCCCGCACCTGAAGAACGCGGCACGGAGGTCTTCGCGTTCGAGGGACTTCGACTGGACGAGGCCGAAGACCGACGTCAGGAACGAGCTCGCCGTCGCGAGATCCTCGACGACCACCCCGATGTGGTCGACCCGCTTCAGGTCGATCATGACTGCGCTCCGTGCGGCTCCGAGCCGATCGGGAACGTCTCTCCGGTGTCGTGCAGCGTTCGGGTCGGGGTCGCCGAGCCGTAGATCCAGAGGATCTTCATGACGTCCTCCGACTCGTTGCGGAAGCAGTGGACGACGCCGGCTGGGACAAGCGTCGTGTCGTACGCGCGCAGCTCCAGGTCGGTGGCGCCTTCCTGATACACGGCGGCGCCCTCGATCACGACGACTGACTCGTCGCAGTTGTGGTGGTGGAGCGGGAGCGCCGCGCCCGGTGCGAACTCGGTGATGCCCGTGGTGAACGGCGGCTGGTCTGCCCGCCCGGCCACGAGATAGGTGGTGCTGACGTTGCCTCCGCGATCGGCACGCGGAAGGTCGGCGTAGCGGAAGACTGAGCTCATGAAGACTCCGTGGGTCGTCGGGCGATCTAGAGGGATCGACGGAGCTCGAGCCGGTACGAGTAGCGGCTCGAGTCGAAGTGGTTCACCGCGAGCTCGAGCAGCTGCCCGTCGCGGTCGTAGTAGAGGCGGTCGATTCGCAGCAGCGGCTGGTCGGGTGGGGAGTGCAGCACCTCCAGCGCCTCCGGGGGTGCAGGCACCGCGACGATGCTCTGCTGCGCTCCCGCGACGACCACGCCGGTCGCACGCTCGATCACGCTGATCACGGTCTCCGGTGTCCGCGCCCCCGCATGGCCGAGCGTCCCCTCGGCGACCAGCTGGCGCCCGATCGCGAGCGGGAAGTACGACGTGGTCTCGCAGAATGGCGCATCCTCGTAGCACCGCACGAAGCGGGCGACGTAGACCTGATCGGTTGCGCACTGCAGGCGACTCGCGGCGGCGACGTCCGTCCGGATCGTCGGCGGGTCGACGACCTCGAGCTCCGTGTCGAGCGACAGGGCGAGAAGCTCGTCGATCGACCCCTGTGACCGAAGGTAGCTCTGGTTGGGCGAGGACGGGGTCGCGAACGTTCCCCGTCCGCGGACGCGGTACACGAGGCTCTCCGCCACGAGCTCGCGGAAGGCCTGGCGGACGGTCTGACGGCTCAGGCTCCGTGACCGTGCGAGTTCGATCTCGGTCGGCAATCGCCGGCCCGGCGGATACGCGCCCGCGGCGATCGCCTGGCGGAGCTCGGCTGCGAGCGACTGGTATGCGGACTGGGTTCCGGACATCGGTGGGCCAGAGCGTAGTTCGCCGGTCGGTGGAGTCACCGGCAGGCAAGCACATGTTGTACGTACATATCCGGATTGTGTCAACCCGGGTCGACGGGTCGCTTCGGCTCGAACTCCAGTCAAAACCGCACAAATCACGGTTTGGTGCACGACGTAACCGGTTTGACACGCACGCGCTGTTGTGTCATAGCTTCCGAATGAATGGCCGTACAAATCTTCTTTTCCCGACTCCAGCGAGCGCTAGTGACCTGGAAGGAGGCCTGAAATGACCAAGCCGCGGCTGCCGATCGGGCTGGCGGTTCTGACGACGGCGATCCTCTCGCTCGTCGTGTCGGCGCACGCGTTCGGGGGCGGCTCCGCCTCGAAGGCGAGCACCACCTTCGTCGAAGCTGTCCCCGGACTGCCGACGTCCATCGACTATCCGTACCAGGGCGACCCGTCGCGGTACATCCGGTATGCGATGGGCTCCACGCTCGTGAAGTACGACCCGAGCTACCTCGCGAAGAAGGGCTGCACGACCCTCGCTCCGATCGACGCGCTCGTCGGCGACCTCGCCTCCAAGTGGGTCTGGAGCAAGGACCACAAGACGATCACCTTCACGCTGCGGCCGGCGAAGAGCCCGTACGGCCACACGCTCACCGCCGCGGACGTGGTCTACAGCTTCCAGCGCATGAACGCGCTCGAGCCGATCACGAAGTTCCAGTTCTTCCAGGTCGCGAACTACGCCACGACCCCGGCCACCGCGGTGAACAAGAACACGGTCCAGATCCACCTGGCCCGCACGAATGCGCTGGCCGTGGTGATCCAGACGATCATGCTCGAGACGATCGTCGACAGCACGGAAGTGAAGAGCCACGCCACCGCCGACGACCCCTGGGCGACGAAGTGGATGGCGAACCACACTGCCGACTTCGGGCCGTGGAAGCTCGACAGCTTCAACCCCGGCCAGAAGGCCGTGTTCTCGCCGAACCCGAACTACACGGGCAAGCGCGGGAACATCAAGCAGCTCGTCCTGCTCTACGTGCCCGACCCGTCCACGCGCACGCAGCTGCTGCAGAGCGGCTCCGTCGACTGGGCCGAGCGGCTTCCGTTCCAGCAGTTCGCGAGCCTCAAGGGCGCGAGTGGGATCACGACGAAGAACTGCGTGTCGCCGAACCGCGACGACATGCTCCTGCAGGAGAAGGATCCGATCCTCGCCAAGGTCGACGTGCGCCACGCGATCTCGCTGGCGATCAACCGGAACGCACTGGTGAAGGGGGCGTACTCCGGGTTCGGCGCGGCCGCGACGAGCGGCGTGTCGTCGTTCTACAGCTTCCCGAAGCCCAAGTCGCAGTACGCGTACAACGTGGCGCAGGCGAAGCAGCTGCTCGCGAAGGCCGGTTATCCGGACGGCTTCAACCTCACGCTGTCGTACAGCATCAGCCGGCCCGGCCCGTGGGCTCAGCAGCTCGCGGTGCTCATCCAGAGCATGCTCGGGAACGTCGGCATCAAGGTGACGCTCGACAACATCGCGTCGCCGACCGACTTCACGGCCCGCTTCACGAACGGCAACTACCAGGCGCTGCTCTACACCGAGCCCCCGGTATTCCCGGACCCGGCGTACTCGGCCAGCACCTACAGCCTGTCGACGGCGCCGCAGGACTCCTTCAACTTCAAGGATCCGAAGTACGACTTCCTCGTCAACACCGCGCTGCACACGCAGCCCGGCAAGGCGCGGAACAAGATCATCTCCGAGATCGCGTCGCTCGGCGTGACCGACTACCCGATCATCTACCTGGTCGACGAGAAGTTCCTCTACGCCTATCGGTCGAACGTCAAGGGCTTCCTGCCCCAGCCGTTCGGAAACCTTCTCCCGGACCAGCTGAGCAAGTAGCCCCGCGAGACGACCATGGGTGGCCCGGGCGACGTCCGGGCCACCCGATTCGAAACCCAGACATGGAAAGGCTGGCAATGGAGACGCGTGCGATGCGGGATCGGTTCGCCGAGATCGCGGTTGGTCACATCTGCGACGCGCTGGAGCATCTCGGGGTGCTGACGCCGATCGTGGGACCCCGCCTGCGGTGCCTGTCGGCCGAGGCCCGGTTCGCCGGGCCGGCCGTGACGCTCGACGTCGCCCGCAGCCGGTTCGGCGACGAGTCGCGTCGGCTGACCGAGTTCCTCGACGAGGTGGTCGGCGAGGGCGACGTCGTCGTCATCAACCTCAACGGCATCGACGACTGCGTCCTGTTCGGGGGCCGTGCCGCTCTGCGCGCGGAGATGCGCGGCGCCGTCGGCGCGGTCGTGAACGGGTACGCGCGCGACGCCGAGGAGATCGCCGAGTCGGCGATGCCGGTGCATGCCCTCGGGCCCCGTGTGCCGGCGTCGGAGGGGCGCCTGCACGGTGTCCGGATCAACGAGCCCGTGATCATCGACGGGGTGCTCGTCGCTCCCGGGGACTGGCTGGTCGGCGACGCGACGGGGATCGCCCTCGTACCGGCAGGCCTCGTCGAGCGTGTGCTCGAGCTCGCGGAGGAGCGCGAGGAGATCGACCGCGAGAGCATGGTCGAGCTGCGTGAGGGCAAGACGATCGCGGAGACCCATCGTCACTTCCGCGACGAGGACGTCACGGCGTTGAAGGCGCTCGAATAGTGGACGGAGCGCGCGTCACGGTCGCGTTCGACACGGGCGGGACGTTCACGGACGTGGTGGTGGTGTCGGATGACCTGCGCTTCGCCTTCGCCAAGGAGCTGAGCACGCCTCGTGCGCCCGCCGACGCGATCCTGGCCGGCGTCGCGCGCGGCCTCGAGAGCCTCGGAGTCGGCTTCGCCGCGGTCCAGGCGGTTCGTGGCGCCACGACGATGATCACGAACGCGTTGATCGAGGCGAAGGGCGTGCGCACGGCGCTGCTCACGACCGCAGGTTTCGCCGACGTGCTCGAGATGCGACGCGAGCACCGGTACGACAACTACGACCTTCAGCTCGAGCTGCCGGAGCCCTACGTGCCGAGACACCTCCGCTTCGGCGTCGCGGAGCGCATCGACCACGCGGGAAACGTGCTGGAGCCTCTCGACGAGCGCGGCGTGCTGGCGACAGCCGAGCAGCTGCGTGCGAATGACGTCGAAGCCGTCGCGGTCTGCCTCTTGCACTCGTACCGCGAGGGTGGACACGAACGCCGCGTGGCGGAGATCCTCCGCGAGGCGGCGCCCGACGTGGCCGTCACGCTCTCTTCGGAAATCGCTCCGGAGATCCGCGAGTACGAGCGCATGAGCACCGCGGTGATCAACGCCTACACGCAGCCGATCATGGCGCAGCACGTCGCCGAGCTGACGGAGCTCTTGCGGGCACGCGGGTTCACGGGCGAGCTGACGTTCATGCTCTCCAGCGGCCGCACGCGGGCCGGGGAGTTCGTGGCCGAGCGGCCGGCCTACGCGCTCGAGTCGGGCCCGGCGGCGGGCGCGATGGCTGCCTCGCACGTCGGACGCCGCGCCGGCCGCAGGCGGATCATCTCGTTCGACATGGGCGGCACCACCGCGAAGGTCTGCGTGATGCCCGACGGCGTCCCCGCGATCGCGCGGTCGTTCGAGGCCGCACGCACACGCCGCTTCCACGTGGGTAGCGGCCATCCCGTGCGGCTTCCAACGGTCGATCTGCTCGAGGTCGGGGCCGGCGGTGGCAGCATCGCGCGCGTCGACGAGCTCGGCCTGATCCAGGTCGGCCCCGAGAGCGCGGGGGCCGAGCCCGGGCCGGCCTGTTACGGCAACGGCGGCGTCGAGCCGACGGTAACCGACGCGAACCTGCTGCTCGGCTACCTCGACTCCAAGTCGTTCCTCGGCGGCGATATGCAGATCAGCGTCGACGCGAGCCGCGCGGCGATCGAACGGATCGCGCATCGCGTGGAGATGGACACCGTCACCGCGGCCTGGTGGATCCACAGCGCCGTCAACGGCAACATGGCCCGGGCGCTCCGCGTGCACGTCGCCGAGCGTGGTGTCGACGCGCGTCGGTTCACCCTCGTGTCGTTCGGAGGCGCCGCCGGCCTGCACGTCGCGCGGGTCGCGCACGAGGTCGGGATCCGGGAGGTCATCTGCCCCCCGCGCGCCGGCGTCGCGTCCGCGTTCGGGCTGCTCGTGGCTCCTCCTGGCATCGACGCCGTCGTCAGCCGCCCCGGTCTCCTTGCCGCGGTCGACGTGGCCGCGCTGGCAGGCGACCTCGGCGCCGCGCTGGCCGAGGGGCAGGGCGTGCTCGACCGCATGGACGTTCCCCGGGAGGCGATCGCACCGAGCCTCGCCGCCGACATGCGGTACCGCGGGCAGGCGATGGAGATCGAGGTCGCGCTGCCGGCACTGCCGCCCCCCGAGCCGGGGCTCGCCGAACGCTGGCTGGGCGACGTCCGCGCCGCTTTCGAGCGGCGTTACGAGCGGCTCTACGGCCGCACGTTCTCGCACCTCGAGGTCGAGGTCGTGAACTGGCGGCTCGCCGTGGTCGACTCCCGCGAGTCGTCGCTCTGGGTGGACGACCCGATCGAGGACGTCCCCCAGGGGAGCCGCGAGATCTACCTGCCCGAGCTGCAGGGCTTCGTCGACGTGGCCGTGCAGTGGCGGAACGCGCTCGCCCCGGGGTGGGAGAGCAGCGGCCCGGCGGTCATCCAGGAGCGGGAGTCGACGGTGATCGTCCCGCCGTTCGCAGCCGCCCGGATCGACGACGCACGGAACCTGGTGCTGACGCTCGCATGAAGCCGCTCGTCTTCTACTCGCTGAAACGCCTGGCGCTGATTCCGATCTCGCTCGCCGTGCTGGCAACGGGCGCGTTCGCGCTCGTGTCGATGATCCCGGGGAACCCCGGCGCGACGATCCTCGGCGACTTCGCGACCCCGACCGACATCGCCCGCATCGACCACGCGCTGGGCGTGGACAGGCCGTTCCTCAGCCGGTACTGGCTGTACATGAGCCACCTGCTCCACGGCCATCTGGGCTCGTCCTTCTATACGAACCAGCCCGTGCTCAACCAGCTCCTCGGCTTCCTGCCCAACACGATCGAGCTGGTCGTCGCGGCGCTGCTCGTCGCTCTCGTGATCGGCTCGACCGTCGGGGCAGCAGCGGCGTACTTCCGGCGCCGTCTACCCGACCGCCTCGCCCGCTTCTTCATCGGCGTCGCCCAGGCGGTGCCCGACTTCGTCCTCGGGCTCGTGCTGATCTTCTGCTTCTTCCACCTACTGAACCTCGCGCCGGCCCCGACCGGAAGGCTCGCTCCCACCGAGCAGGAGCCGCGGACGATCACGCACTTCCTGATCGTCGACTGCATCCTCTCGGGGAAGTTCGGGCTGCTGTGGTCGGCGCTGTCGCACCTCGTGCTGCCGGCCCTCACGCTCGGCCTCGTCTACTCGGCGTACTTCGCGAAGACCGTGCGGGCGACGATGGCCTCGGCGCTCGGGTCTGCGCAGGTCGAGTTCGCGCGCGCGTGCGGCCTGTCGGAGCGGCGGGTCGTCTACTACGCGTTCCTCGAGTCGCGCACGGCGGTCATGACCTACTTTGCGGTGCTGTTCGGCTCGCTGCTCGGCGGCGAGGCGATCGTGGAGATCGTGTTCTCGTGGCCAGGTGCCGGCCAGTGGGCGCTGCAGTCGATGCTGAAGAACGACGTCCCGGTCGTCGAGGGCTTCATCCTCGCCGTCGGCCTGGTGACGCTCATCTCGTATGTCGTGCTGGACGTTGCAGTCGCAGCGTTGGATCCGCGGGTCTCCAGGGGGTAGCGAGTGTCGGAGCAAGCAGTAGCCGGACCCGAGGTCGCCGCCGACCTCGACATCGTGGAGCTCGCGATCCTGTGGCAGCGGCTCCAGGCCGCAGTCGACGAGGCCGACCGCGTGCTCGGGGCGACCGCGTTCTCGAGCATCGTCAGGGAGGCGCAGGACTACGTGACCGCGTTGCTCGATCCGCGCGGCCGCAACCTCGTCCAGTGCACGTTCAGTATCGGCTCCTTCATCGGGACGATGCCGGTGACTGCCGCGCAGATGCTCGACGCAATCGGCGTCGAGACGATCGCGCCCGGCGACGTCCTCATCACGAACGACCCGTACATCGGAACCGGTCACGCGTACGACATCACGATGCTCACGCCGATCTTCCATCGCGAGCGGCTCGTCGGCTTCGCCGGAAACGTCGCCCACATGACCGACATCGGTGGCCTGGAGATGTCGGGCGACGGCGGCAGCATCTTCGAGGAGGGCATCTGCTTCCCGCCGATCAAGCTGTTCGAGCGAGGCCGGGAGGTGCCGCAGGTCGCGGCGATCCTCGGCGCGAACGTGCGGGTCCCCGACCAGGTGCTCGGCGACCTCGAGGCGATGATCGCCGCGAACCAGGCGCTCGTCCGCGCAGTCACGGAGCTGCTCGACGAGCACGATCTCGCGTCGCTCGACGCGTTCGCGGCCGAGAGCTGGCGGCGGTCGGAGGAGGCGATGCGCGCCGCGATCTCCGCCGTCCCGAACGGCTCTTGGACCTACACCGCCGAAGGAGACGGTTTCGACGAGACGGTGCGCGTCGTCGCGAACCTGACGATCGACGACCGCGGCGTCCACGTCGACTTCGAAGGCACGAGCCCGCAGAGCACCCGTGGCATCAACAGCCCGTTCAACTACACGCGCGCGTACAGCCTCTACGCGCTCAAGTGCGTCCTGGGTGCGGCGATCCCGAACAACGACGGCGCGCTGCGCCTGTTCCACGTCGACGCTCCGGTCGGCTCGTGCCTCAACCCGATCCGGCCGGCGCCGACGGCGGTCCGCGGCATGACGGGGCAGCTCGCCGTGAACGCGATCATGGGTGCGCTGGCGCAGGTCCTCCCGGACCGCGTGATCGCCCAGAGCGGCTCGTGCCCCAGCTGGATGCTCTCTTTCAACGGCCGCGGCGCCGACGGCCGGCCGTTCTCGAACCTGTCGCTCCTGAACGGCGGGCTCGGAGCGCGGGCGAACGCCGACGGCTATTCCGCGCTGACGTTCCCGGTGAACTGCACGAGCTCGCCGGTCGAGCTGCTCGAGGCGACGACGCCCATTCGCGTCATCCGGAAGGAGCTGATCCCCGACTCCGCCGGCGCGGGCGAGCACCGCGGCGGGCTCGGCCAGCGGATCGACTTCTCGGCGACCGACGCGCCGGTGTCGGTGTCGCTCGTCGCCGACAAGATCCGCACCGATCCTTGCGGGCTCGCCGGTGGGCAGCCCGGTCGCCGCGGCAGCGCCCGCCTCGACGGTGAAGCAGTGCCCGCGAAGAGCCGATTCACGCTCGAGCCCGGCGCCACCCTGTCCCTCGAGCTCCCCGGTGGAGGCGGCTACGGGCCGCCCGAGCGGCGCGCACCGGAGCGCGTCGCCGCTGACGTGGAGCTCGGCCTGATTTCCGAGGAGCGCGCCCGGCTCGACTACGGGACGCACGCGAAAGGAGCGAGCTGATGGCAGCGTTTGGCTGGCAGGACGGAGAGATCGTCCCGTGGGACCAGTGTGTGATCCACGTCCGGACACAGGGGGCGATGACGGGGACGAGCGTGTTCGAAGGGCTCCGCGGCTACTGGTCCGACGAGGACGAGGAGCTCTATCTCTTCCGGGTCGACGACCACCTCCGCCGCCTCGAGCAGTCGGCGAAGATCGCACGGATCCCCGCGCCGTTCTCACGTGCCGAGCTGGCCGACGCGTGCCGGTCGTTGGCGGTGGCGAACGAGTTCCGCGAGGACATCCACTTCCTCGTCACGTACTACCTGGGCCTCTCGGACGACCTGATCATGATGACGCCGACGAGCGACGTGGTCACGTCGGTGACCGCGGTCGCGCGGGGCGGCCGCGCGATCACCGACCGGGGACTTTCGTGCCAGGTGAGCTCGTGGCGGCGCATCTCGGAGAACGACATGCCGCCGCGGGTCAAAGCCGGCGCGAACTACTACCACGGCCGTCTCGCGCGGCTGGAGGCGAATCACAACGGGTACGACAACGCGATCTTCCTCGACGCGAGCGGCAACGTGGCCGAGTCGACGGGAGCATGCGTGATGATCGTGCGCGACGGCGTGGTGGCCACGCCGCTCGTCACCGACGGGATCCTCGACAGCATCACCCGCAACACCGTCGGACGCCTGGCCGTGGAGCTCGGGTACGAGCTCGTCGAGCGCCACATCGGCCGCAGCGAGCTCTACGTCAGCGACGAGGTCTTCCTCTGCGGCACGGGGGCCGAGGTGACCGCGGTCGGGTCGATCGACGGCCTCGAGATCGGGGACGCGATGCCCGGCCCGGTCACCCGCGCGCTGCGCACGGCCTACCAGGACGTCGTCCATGGCCGCGGCGGCCATCGCGAGTGGCTCACCCATGTCTACGGCGAGGTGGCGGCGGAGGAGCCGGAGGCGCTCCGTGGTTGAGGCGTCTCTCGCAGCGCTCTCGCCGGCCGAGCTGCGGTCGGCGATCCGTTCGGGGGACTACGGCGGCCGGACACCGGGTCTCGCCCTCGGCTACGTCCAGGCCAACCTCGTCGTGGTCGAGCAGGACGACGCATTCGACTTCCTGCGCTTCTGCGTCCGCAACCCGGCCGCGGCGCCGGTGCTCGAGGTGGGGGAGCCGGGCGACCCACGCATCGCGCAGCTGGCCCGAGACTCCGACATCCGCTTCGACCTACCGCGCTACCGGGTCTTCGAGGAAGGCGTCGTCGTCGCCGAGACCGAGGACATCGAGGCCTACTGGCGAGACGACCTCGTCTACTTCCTGCTCGGCTGCAGCCTGACGTTCGAGGCCGCGCTGCTCGACGGCGGCGTCCCGCTGCGCCATCTCGAGAGCGGGTCGGCTGTGCCCGCGTACATCACGAATGTCGAGTGCACGCCCGCCGGCAGGTTCCAGGGGCCTCTCGTCGTGAGCATGCGCCCTGTGCCCGGCGACCTGGTCGCGCGTGCCGTCTCCATCACCGAACGCTTGCCCGCCGGCCACGGCGCACCCGTGCACATCGGCGCGCCGGAGGCGCTCGGCATCTCCGACCTCGCGGCGGTCGATTACGGCGAGCCGCCGAACGTCGAGCCGGGTGACATCCCGGTTTTCTGGGCGTGCGGCGTCACGCCGCAGGCGATCGCGGAGCACGTGAAGCTCTCGTTCATGATCTCGCACGCGCCGGGTCACATGTACGTCACCGACGTGCGGTCCGACAGTCACTCGTTGCAGGCGCCGGACGCGTCTTGTGGGTATTGAGAGCCTGACACCCGTCGCGCGCGCTCTCGCGCGCGGCAGCCTCGGGCTGGCCGACCGGGAGACGCTGCTGGTCGTCTCGGACGGGAGAGGGCCCGACGAGCTCGCAGTCGCGTTCACGATCGCCGCGGGCGAGGTCGGCGCGGGCGCGATCGTGCTGAAGCACGAGCCGCTCACGGCGCATCCGCTCGTCGAGTACTGCTGGTTCGCCGGCAGGTCGCTCAAGCCGCCGCTCGACGTCCCGCCGGTGGTCCTGGCTGCGGTGCTCGAGGCCGATGCCGTCTGCTTCCTCAGCTGCGACCTCGAGTTGATGTTCGGCGACGAGCTGCGCAACGCGCTGCGCGAGGGCGGGGCGCGCGCGATCCTCCTGCCGTACCTCGACGCGCCGTCGGCCCGCCGGCTTCTCCCCGCGACGGCGGCGGAGATCGGCGAGTTGCACGCGTCGACCCGACGCTTCGGCGACATCTTCCGTCGCTCGACCGAGGCGCACGTGCGCTCGCCGGGCGGGACCGATCTCCGCCTGCGGATCGGCGAGCACGAGACGCGCTGCCACGACGGGATCCCGCAGGCCGGCTCGTTGCAGGTGATGCCTGCGGGGCAGGTCGCGGTCGTCCCGGACGAGCGCAGCGCCAACGGGACGCTCGTCGTCGACCGGACGATCGCGGACGGGAGCTACCGGGCGCTTGCGGAGGCGATCGTCTTCACCGTCGAGGAGGGCGTCGTCGTGTCGGTCGCGGGCGGCGCCGAGGCGCGGCTCACCGCTCGCTTCCTCGAGGCGGCCGGCGACGACCGCGCCTACCACCTGACCGAGCTCGGGATCGGGACGAACCCGGTGTGCCGTCAGCGCGGAGTGAACGCGCCGACCGAAGACACCCACGCCGCCGGCGTGGTCAGCTTCGCGCTCGGGTGCGACACCCACATCGGCGGAGTGACTCCTGGCCCGTTCCACATCGACATGACGATGCACGCCGCGACGCTTGAGCTCGACGGGACGGCGGTCGTGCGGGACGGTGCGCTCGTCGAGCAGACGGCCGCGGTGACGGAGGCGCGATGAGCGGCGCGGACGTCCTTGTCCCCGCGATCACGGACAGCCGCACCGGGATGGTCAGGCGCCTCGTCCGGCCGTTGCACGACCGTGCGCTCCGCGGAATCGCGATCGGTGCGGCGGTGATCGTCGCGATGCTCGTCGCGGCGTTCTTCGCGCCGCTCCCGTTCAGCCCGACCGCTCCCGATCCGCTGGCTGTCCTCGTCGGGCCGAGCGGCACCCACTGGCTGGGCACCGACCTGTCGGGGTTCGACGTCTTCTCGCGCACGATCGCGTCCGCGCGGCGGGACCTGCCGCTCGCGCTCGTCGGCACCGGTCTGTCGCTCCTGATCGGGGTTCCGCTCGGGCTGCTCGCGAGCTCGAAGTCGGCGTACTCGGGCTGGATCATGCGCGGGCTCGACGTGTTCCAGGCGTTCCCGCTCGTGATCATCGCGATCGCCGTCGTCACGCTCACCGGCAACCACCTCTCGAACGTGGTGCTCGCGATCGCGATCATCAACGTGCCGCGGTTCATGCGGCTCGTTCGCAGTGAGACGCTGACGCTTCGCGAGAGCCGCTTCGTCGAGGCGGCGATCGCCAGCGGCTGCTCGCCGGCGCGCGTGATGTTCCGTCACCTGCTGCCGAACGTGAGGGCGGTGATACTCGCGCAGTGCTCGCTGACGGCGGCGAGCGCGATCATCGTCATCGCCGCGCTGAACTTCCTCGGCGTCGGGGTGAGCCCTCCGACGCCGTCGTGGGGCTCGATGATCCAGGACGGCGCCGAGAACGTGACCACCGGACAGTGGTGGACGTTCGTCGCGCCGGGCACCGCGATCCTGCTCACCGTCGTCAGCCTCAACCTGATCGCCGACGGCCTGCAGGCCCACGCCGAGGACGACGCGAGGTAGCGATGGAGCCGCGGATCGTCGTCGAGGACCTCTCCGTCCGCTTCACGACGCGGCGCGGAGAGGTGCACGCCGTCTCGCACGTCGGCTTCGAGGTGCCACGCGGGAAGGCGGTCGGCATCGTGGGCGAGACGGGAAGCGGCAAGTCCGCGACGGTCAAGGCCGTCATGGGGCTGCTCCCGCCGGCGGGGCGGATCGCCGGCGGCTCCGTTCGCCTGGACGGCGAGGAGCTCGTAGGCGCCTCGCGGCGGCGACTCCGTCAGATTCGCGGCGCGCGCCTCGGTTTCGTCGGACAGAGCCCCTTCGCCGCGCTCAACCCCGTCATCCCAATCCAGAAGCAGTTCCTCAACGCCCTCCGCGCGCACTCGCGCTGGAGCGCGGAGGACGCGCGCGCTCGTGCGCTCGCGATGCTCGAGGCGGCGGGGATCGTCGAGCCGGAGCGCGTGCTGAAGGGGTATGCGCACGAGCTGAGCGGCGGGATGGCCCAGCGGGTCGTGATCGCGATCGCGCTGTCCCTCGGCGCCGAGGTGCTGATCGCCGACGAGCCGACGACGGCGCTGGACGCGACCGTGCAGCGCCAGGTGCTGGACACGATCCGCTCTCTCGTCTCCGAGAGCGAGCGCTCGCTCCTGATCGTCACGCACGATCTCGGGGTCGTCGCGCAGTACTGCGACGAGGTCGTCGTCATGTACGCAGGGCGGGTCGTCGAGGCGGGCACGGTGGAAGGCGTCTTCACGAGCCCCGCGCACCCCTACACCGCGGGCCTGCTCGCGTCGATCCCCGACGGGAACCACCGCCTGATCGGGATCCCGGGTGCAGTGCCCACGCTCTTCGAGGAGCCGCGTGGGTGCACGTTCGCGCCGCGCTGCCTGCACACCCGCGAGCGGTGCGAGCGCGAAGAGCCGCAGGGGCGGGCCGTCGGCGGCTCGCGCTCGGTGCGGTGTCACTTCAGTGAGGCGATCAGGGAGGAGAAGCATGGCGCTCCTGTCTCTCGATAGCGTCGAGAAGACGTTCACGAGCGGCGACCGGACGCGCGTCGTGCACGCGGTGCGGAACGTCTCGCTGACCGTGAATCGCGGCAGCTCGATCGGCATCATCGGCGAGAGCGGGAGCGGCAAGTCGACGCTCGGTCGCCTCGGTGTCGGCCTCCTGCAGCCGGATGAGGGGACGGTCCTCTTCGACGGGGTCGATCTCGGGCGGCTGAGTGCCAGGGACCTCCGCAGGATGCGCCGGAGCTTCCAGGTGGTCTTCCAGGAGCCCCTCGGCTCGCTCGATCCGCGGATGCGCGTCGCGTCGATCGTCGAGGAGCCCCTCGTCATTCACGAGCGGCGGCTCTCGAAGCACGACCGGCGCGCGCGGGTGAGGGAGGCACTCGACCAGGTAGGTCTGGCGCCGAGTGTCGCCGAACGGCGACCTCGTGAGCTGAGCGGCGGGCAGCAGCAGCGCGTCGGCATCGCCCGCGCGATCGTGACCCGGCCCGAGCTCCTCCTTCTCGACGAGCCGGTCTCGTCGCTCGACCTCTCGGTCAGGGCGCTGATCCTCAACCTCTTGAAGGATCTGCAGGACGAGCTCGAGCTCACGTACCTCTTCATCTCGCACGACATCGAGACGGTTCGGTTCTTCTGCACGGAGACCGCGGTGATGCTGCGCGGGTCGATCCTCGAGATCGGTCGGACTGCGGCGATCCTGGAGGAGCCCCAGCACCCGTACACGCGGGCGCTCCTCTCGTCCCGCCTCTCGCCGGACCCCCGCGTCCAGTTCCCGCGCTACGAGCTGCAGCGCGACGCGACGCCCACCGCGTCGGCGTCGGAGCTGTGTCCGCTCGTCGGGCGCTGCCCGGTCGAGCTGCCCCGGTGCTCGGTCGAGCCGGTCGGCCTGCGGCGGGTCGGCGGAGAGCACCGGTCCGCCTGCTTCCACGTTCCGGAGGACGACGCGGCGTGAGCGCCGCGGTCTCGACAGACGTGCCGCGCTTCGGCCTTTTCATCGGCGGGCGCGAGCAGGACGCGGCCGGCGCGGACGCGCTGGCCACGGTCGAGCCGGCCACGGGGCGGTCCTGGGCGACGGTGGCCGCCGCCGGGACGGAGGACGTCGACGCCGCCGTCCGCGGCGCCGCCTCGGCGTTCCCCGCGTGGCGCGACACGCTTCCGCTCGAGCGCGGCCGCATCCTGCTGCGGATCGCCGAGGGGATCGCCGCCGAGGCGGATCGGCTCGCGGAGCTCGAGAGCCGGGACAACGGCAAGCCGCTGCAGCAGGCGCTCGCCGACGTGGCCGTCGCGGCGCGGTACTTCGAGTTCTACGGCGCCGCCGCCGACAAGCTGCACGGCGACTCGCTCCCGCTCGGAGACGGTGTCCTGGCCTACACTCGCCGCGAGCCCTTCGGCGTCGTCGGCGCGATCGTGCCGTGGAACCTGCCGTTGAACCAGGCGGCCCGCTGTCTTGCTCCGGCGCTCGCTGTCGGCAACACGGTCGTCCTCAAGCCGGCGGAGGACACGTCGGTCTCCTCGCTCGCGCTCGCGGAGCTCGCGCACCGTCATGGCCTGCCCGCGCACGTGCTCAACGTGGTGCCGGGGCTCGGCACCGTCGCCGGTGCGGCGCTCGTCGAGCATCCGCTCGTTCGCAAGGTGGCGTTCACGGGCTCGGTCGAGACGGGCCGGGCCGTCGCGCAGGCGGCCGGCGGGCGGCTGGTCCCGACGACGCTGGAGCTCGGCGGCAAGTCGGCGCACATCGTCTTCGCCGACGCCGATCTCGACCAGGCGGCCCGGCATGCCGTCAAGGCGATCCTGCTGAACAGCGGGCAAGTCTGCTCGGCAGGCTCCCGGCTCCTCGTCGAGGAGTCGGTGCACGACGAGCTCGTCTCGCGTCTGCAGGCGCTGTTCCAGGCGACGGCGGACGGCTCGGCCGAGCTCGAGCTCGGCCCGCTGACGACGCTCGAGCAGAAGAAGAAGGTCGAGCGGTACATCGAGCTCGCGGCCGAGGAGGGAGCGGAGGTCTGGCGGCCGAGAACCGACGCACGGGAGGGTTGGTTCGTGCCGCCGGCGATCCTCACGAAGGTCTCGAACGACATGACAGTGGCCCAGGACGAGATCTTCGGGCCTGTTTTGTGCGTCATCCCGTTCCGTGACGAGGCCGCCGCAGTGCGGATCGCGAACGACAGCCGCTTCGGGCTCGTGGCGGGCGTCTGCACGAACGACGTCTCACGCGCGCATCGCGTTGCGGCGGCGCTCGAAGTGGGGCAGGTGTTCGTCAACGAGTACTTCCTCGGCGGCGTCGAGACGCCCTTCGGCGGCGTCAAGGAGAGCGGCTACGGCCGAGAGAAGGGCATTGCCGGCGCCCTCGAGTACACATCCTTGAAGACGGTGATCGTGCGGGTCGACGCGCTCCCCGCGCAACGCTGACGCATCGCGCGGCGCCCCAGCCGACCATGGTGCTGGCGCCGATGTACCGCGCCTTGCCGGCCTGCACGACGTCGTGCAGCGCCTCCATCGTCTCCTCGACCGGCGTCTCCGTGTCGAAGCGATGTACCTGGCACAGGTCGACGTACTCGAGCCCGAGCCGCCTCAGCGAGGCGTCGATCGACGCGAGCACGTGCTTGCGCGAGAGCCCTCGGCCGTTCGGGTCGGCGCTCGTCGGGGAGTACACCTTCGTCGCCACGACGATCTCGTCGCGCCGCGCGAGCTTTCGGAGGAGCGTCCCGGTGACGGACTCGCTCGCGCCGCCCGCGTACATGTCCGCCGTGTCGAAGTAGGTGAAGCCGCCCTCGGTCGCGCGGCGGACGATCGGCTCGGCGGCGTCGGCGTCGAGGACCCATGCGCGCTGGGAGGTGTCGCCGAAGCTCATCATCCCGAGCCCGAGACGTGACACGCGCAGCCCGCTTGCGCCGAGGCGATCGCAAGGGATTCTCAGGCTTCTCGAAGGTTCGATGAGCTACAACGAGAGTTGCGAGATGACACGGAGATTCCTGATGCGGCGGCGCAGCCGACTCGCCGTCCTGCTCGTCGCGGCCCTGACCGCGGTGGGAACGATCACGGGCGTCGCGCTCGCGAAGCCGCGGGTCGTGCCGCTCGTCGGCACGGGCGTGGTTGTCATCGACACGAACCTCGGGTACCAGAGCGCCCAGGCGGCCGGCACGGGGATGGTCCTCACCTCGTCCGGCGAGATCCTCACCAACAACCACGTGATCCGCGGCGCGACGACGATCAAGGTCGTGCTGCCGGGCACCCGGCACAGCTACGACGCGCGCGTCGTCGGCTACGACGTCTCGGACGACGTCGCCGTCCTGCAGGCGAGCGGCGCGTCGCACCTGCGGACGGTGGCGGTCGGCAACTCGGCGACGGTCAAGGTGGGGCAGCCGGTGACGGCGGTCGGGAACGCGGGCGGCTCCGGCTCGCTCGTGTCGGCGGCGGGCACGGTCACCGGCGTCGCGCGCTCGATCGAGGTCAGCGACGAGAACGGGAACACCGAGCAGCTCACCGGCCTGATCGAGACGGACGCCGGCCTGCAGCCGGGCGACTCGGGAGGCCCGCTCTTCAACGCCGGCAAGAAGGTGATCGGCATGGACACCGCCGCGTCGACGAGCTACGGCTTCCAGCAGGCGGCGGGCTCGGCGGGCTATGCGATCCCGGTCAACAAGGCACTCGCGATCGCGAAGGCGATCGTTGCGGGCAAGGCGTCCGCGACCGTCCACATCGGGGCGACGGGCTTCCTCGGCATCAGCGTCGCGTCGTCCTACCCGGGCTACGACGGGACGGGCGCGGTGATCGTCAGCGTCGTCGACGGCGGCCCGGCGGCGGGCGCCGGCCTCGTCCCGGGGGACGTGATCACCTCCTTCGCGGGGCACGCCGTCACCTCCGCGGCCTCGCTCGGCCCGCTGGTCGTGGCTGCGAAGGCCGGGAGCACGGTGGCCGTCACCTACCTCGACCAGACGGGCGCGAGCCAGACGGCGACCGTCACCCTCGCGAGCGGGCCTCCCCAGTAACTCGACCGCTCGCGGTCAGGCCTGCACGTGGCACGTACCCCTGAGGTACGCCTCCACCTTCGCGATCGGCTTCTGGTCGGCCTGCGCCTTCGCGATCAGCGCCGGGAAGTACTGCGTCATGTTCTGGAGCTGCCAGTCCGCCTTCTCGAAGTCGGCCTTCACGAGCGCGATGAACGAGAACGCGGTCCTGAGGCTCGGCTTGAGCGTCTTCGGAGCGCTGCCGATCAGGGCGCCCCTGGCGTTCAGCACCGTCGTGTAGGCGAGCTTCAGCTTCGCCGGCGTGGCGGTCGACCCGGGCGACGTGGCCTTGAGCGTCGTCGTCAGGTACCTGGAGATCGATCGCGCCTGCCCGCAGAACGAGTCGTGGCGCGCCGGTGCCGCGCTCGCTGCGGGGACGAGCAGGGCGATCGTCGCGACCGCCGTGGCAATGATCAGGACGGGCTTCATCGAACGAGGATCCCACTGCGCCGAGGCCCGCACAACGGGAGTTTCCCGAGGTTTGTGAGCGCTGTGTAAGGCGGTGCGAATTCACCCCGACGAGGGATTCGAGCGGGCGCGGTTGGACCTACCCTTGACCCTGTTCCCCCGCCGCCTATCCGGGAGCACCGCTTGTCGCCGCTACGTCGCATCGTCATCACCAGCCGCTGGGCAGCGCTCGCGCTCGTCCTGAGCGCTCCGATCGCGCTCGTGCCGTACGTGCTGCAGCCGCCCGGGCTCGACGGGGCGATCGGCCTGCCGGGGCTCAAGGGCTTCGCAGGCGCGGTGCGCGCCGCGCTCCCGTCCGCGCCTGCGCGCAAGCCGCTCGTGGTGAAGCACACCGTGACGCCGCCGGCCCGGCACCGGCCCGCCGCGAACCGGCCCGCCGCCGCACACCGGACCGGGACCGCGACGCCGTCCGGGCGGCACCTCCAGTCCGTCGTGACCGCGTCGTGCGACGGCTGCACCGTCGTCAAGGACCGGTCGAGCGGCGCGCTGCGCGCGACCGTCTCCCCGGCGGGCAGGCAGCCCGGATCCGCCTACGCCGTCGTCGACATGGGGACGAAGAGCGCGACGCTCGCGGTGAGCGACCGTCTCGCTCTCGGCGCCGGCCAGGTGCCGTCGCATCCCGTCGACGTGCTCCAGGTCACCGACGCACGCAACCGCGTCGTCTACCGCCTCGTCGTCGCCGCGCACTCGCGGCTGCTCTCGTTCGTCAGCCCGCCCGGCGCGCTGTCCGCGCAGGGCATCTCCGAGAGCACCGGCCGGCGCGTCCCGAACGACGGGCGGACCGAGCTCAACGTGCGCGTCGTCACCCAGACGAACGGGTTCGTCACCGTCGGCGTCGACGGCGACACCGTGCTCGCGCGCACCGGCCTCCAGGGCGGCGCGGCGGGGCAGCAGCGCTACGTCGCCGCCGGCATCCTCCACGCCTCCCAGGCCGGCGCCGGCCTGACGGTCATCCACGACTCGCTCTCGGTGCAGGGCACGACTCAGAGCGGCGCGGAGCAGCCGGTCGTCGTGTCGGCGGCGGCGCTCCCGATCGCCTCGCAGCCCGCGCCGCCGCCGCCCGCGAACCTGAGCGTCCCCACCGTCTCCGGCACCCCGTACGACGGCTCCAAGCTGACCGTCCAGACCGGCACGTGGTCGGGCGCCGACTCGCTCGCCGTCCGCTGGAGCCGGTGCGCCGCCGACGGCACCGCCTGCAACACGATCGCCGGCGCCGTCGACACGACCTACGCACCCGACACCGACGACGTCGGGTCGGTGCTGCGCGCCACCGTCACCGCGACGAACGCGCAGGGCACCGCCCCGGCCACGAGCGCGCTCACCGCGGTCGTCGCCGGCGCGAGCCCCGTCGACCTCACGCCGCCGACGATCGCGGGCACGGCGATCCAGGGCGGCACGCTCCGCTTCGTCGCCGGCACCTGGCGCTGGAAGAACGGGAGCTCGACCTACAAGTGGCAGCGCTGCGACGCGACCGGCTCGAACTGCGGCCCGGTCGACCTGCCGGTGACCGCGCCGTACCTGCTCACGGCGGCTGACGTCGGCAGCACGTTCCGCCTGGTCGTCACCGCCCCCGGCTTCGTGGGGACGACGACCGTCACCAGCGCCGCCACCGCCGTCGTCGTGCCGTCCGTCCCGGTCAGCTCCGCCGCGCCCGCCGTGGGCGGCAGCGCGGTCGTCGGCTCGACGCTCACCGCGAGCGCCGGCGCCTGGTCGCAGCCGCAGCCCGCTCTCACGTACGCCTGGAGCCGCTGCGCCGCCGACGGCACCGCCTGCGCCCCGATCGACGGCGCGACCGGCTCGACGTACGCCGTCGGCGCAGCCGACGTCGGCAGCACGATCGTCGTCTCCGTCACCGGCTCCAACATCACCGGCGCCGCCACCGCCGCCTCGACTCCCACCGCCGTCGTGCCCGCACCGCCGAGCGCGACCGCCGCGCCGTCGATCGCCGGCGACCTCTTCAGCGGCTCGACGCTCACCGCGAACCTCGGGACGTGGAGCGACAGCGCCGCGACGCTCACCGTCGCCTGGCTGCGCTGCGACGCCTCGGGCGCCTGCGCGCCGATCGACGGCGCCGTCGCCGGCACGTACGCGCTCACCGACGCGGACGTCGGCAGCACGATCGAGATCGTCGTGACGGCCGTCGGCCCGACCGGCACCGGCAGCACGACCTCGGCCGCCACCGCAGCCGTCGGGCCCACGCCTCCGCCGCCTCCGCCGCCTCCGCCGCCTGCGCCCGGCATCGTCACGCCGCCTGCGATCGCCGGCGACGCGACGGTCGGGTCGACGCTGACCGCCGACCCGGGCACGTGGAGCGACCCGGCCGCCGCGCTCGGCCTCCAGTGGGAGCGGTGCGACGCGACCGCGACGACGTGCACGCCGATCGACGGCGCCACCGGCAGCACCTACACGGTGGCCACAGAAGATCTCGGATCGACCCTCGAGCTGGCCGTGACCGCGACGAACGCCGGCGGTTCCGGCGGCGCCACCTCGGCGCCGACCGCCGTGGTCGCGGCCCCGCCGGAACCCTCGACGGACGAGCCCGAGACGACGGATTCCGCCCCGGCGACCGACGTGCCGACGCCCGATGCGTCGGCGCCGGCGGCGGATTCCGCGTCAACGCCCTGAGCAGGTCAAGTCGGGCGGGATCGCGGCGATTCGGGGCCGGTGGAGAGCCGGCCCCGAATCTTTGATCATCCGGGAGGCCGCAAACGGCGTCCGAACAGTTCCCACACGGTCCCCTTCGCAGGCGGCCGGTAGAAGAGGGGACATGAGCGACGACCGCTGGGCGGAGCTGCAGATCAAGCTGTTCGCCGCGCTCGTCGCGGTCGTCGACGAGGGATCGTTCACGGCCGCCGCGAAGATGCTCGGTTACACGCAGTCGGGGGTCTCGCAGCAGATCGCGGCGCTCGAGCGGACGGTCGGCGAGCAGCTCGTCGTGCGCCGGATCGGCAGCCGCGCGCCCGTGTGCCTCACCCCGGCGGGCGAGCGGTTCCTCGGGCATGCGCGCGCGGTGCTCGCGCAGCTCGACCGTGCGCACGCGGAGCTCGCCCGGTCGCGCCAGCAGGCGGGACGGCACGTCGCGGTCGCGGCGATCCAGAGCATGGCGGTGCGGCTCGTCCCGACGATCCGCCGGGCCGTCGAGCACCAGCTCGGGCTGCGCGTCTCGATCGTCGAGGAGCGCGGGGAGGAGTCGCTGTTCGCGCAGCTCGACGCCGGGCGCGCCGACGTCGCCTTCGGCGTCCTCCCGGTGCCCGGCCGCTTCGTCGCGGCCGAGCTCGGCGTCGACCCCTACGTCGCGGTGCTGCCGGCGCGCTCCCGGTTCGCGCGCGGCGGCCCGGTCGCGCTCGCGGCGCTGCGCGAGCGCCCGCTGCTCGGCTCCCGCCTCGGCGCGCACGAGGAGACCGTCCTGTCGCACCTGCACGCTGCCGGGATCGACCCGGCGCGCATCGAGCGTCACGACGACAACCGGCTCGTGCAGTCGCTCGCGGCGAGCGGCTCCGGGATCGCGCTCGTCCCCGCCCTGACGGTCGACCGGACCGACCCTGCGGTGCGGGTCGCTCCGCTGCAGCCGCCGCTCCCGCCGCGGCGCCTCGCCGTCCTGCGCCGCCGCGACGGCGAGCTCTCCGCCGCAGCCGAGCTGCTCTGGGACGTCGCGGTGTCGCGGGGCCGCCGGCTGCTCGCCGCGTAGCGTTCACGGAACCCTTACAGGACACTCGTAGCGTCCCGCGAAGGGAGAAGGCCGTGCGGACCCGGAGGACCCTCACCGCTGCGCTTGTTGCTGCGCTTTTTGCCTGTCTCGTGCTGGCCGGGGACCTGTCGGCTGCGTCCACGAAGCAGAAGCTGAAGGCGAAGCAGGCGCAGGCGCGCGCCGTGCTCGACCAGGTGAACGCGCTCGACCGCAGGTTCGAGTCGAGCGTCGAGGCGTGGAACGGCGCCAAGTACGAGCTCGCGTCGACCCGCGCGCAGCTCGTCAAGGAACGGGTCGCGCTGAGGGCGGCCGAGAGGCAGCGCCGGCGTGCTCTCGCGCACGTCCGCGCACGGCTCGTCGCGCTGTACGAGAGCGACGACGATCCGAGCACCATCTCGATCCTCTTCGGCAGCTCGACCGTCTCCGAGGCGATCGACCGCATCCAGGCGGCGCAGCAGATCTCGGCCGCCGACCACCAGCTGGCCGTCCAGACGACGGCCGCGCGGAACCGTGTCGAGCGGGTCGCCGAGCGCACCTCCGCGCTCGAGCGGCGGCGGGAGGCCGACGTGATCCAGCTCGCCGCGCAGCGGCAGAAGATCGGCGCGATGCTCTCCGAGCGGAAGCGGCTGCTCGCCTCGGTGCAGGGCGAGGTCGCCGACCTGCAGCGGCAGGAGGCCCACGAGCAGGCCGTGCTCGCCGCCAGGGCTCGCGCCGAGCTCGCAGCGCGGCAGGCCGAGGCGCGCCGCGAGGAGGAGCAGCGCGCCAAGGCGGAAGCCGCCGCGAAGGCGGCTGCGGCCGAGAAGGAGACCGCTGTCAAATCCGCCCCGACCACCACCGTCGCTCCGACGACGACGGCGCCCGCGGACCCGCCGCCCGCGGGGACGACGACCGCTCCGACGACGACCACGCCGCCGCCGCCGACCACCACGACGGCTGCGCCCCCGCCGCCCGCGGCGCCGACCTCCGGCGGCCATCCTCAGGCCGCGTCGATCGCGATGCACTACCTCGGGATCAAGTACAAGTGGGGCGGCGCGTCGCCGTCGACCGGGTTCGACTGCTCGGGGCTCGTCATGTACGTCTTCGCCCAGCTCGGCGTCTCGCTGCCGCACTACGCGGCCGCGCAGTTCGGGATGGGGCAGCCGGTCCCGAAGGCGGATCTCCAGCCAGGCGACCTCGTCTTCTTCGACGGGCTCGCGCACGTCGGCATCTACATCGGCGGCGGGATGATGATCCACGCGCCGCAGACCGGCGACGTGGTGAAGATCGAGCCGATCGCGGACTTCGGCAGCGGGTACGTCGGCGCCCGCCGCATCTAGCTTGGCCGCCCCGCTCGACGGTCTCTTCGTCGTCGACCTCTCGCGCGTCCTCGCCGGCCCGCTCGTCGCGATGACGCTCGGCGACCTCGGAGCGGACGTCGTGAAGGTCGAGTCGGCGCTCGGAGACGACACACGCCGCTGGAAGCCGCCGGTCGACGCCCGCGGCCGCGCCGCCTACCACCACACGGCCAACCGCAACAAGCGCTCGATCGTGCTCGACCTGAAAGCGGCGCCGGACCTCGAGCTCGCGCAGCGCCTCTGCGCGCGCGCCGACGTCGTCGTCTCGAACTTCCTGCCCGGGACGCTCGCCCGGTTCGGCCTCGACCACGCGACGGTCGCCGGCGCGAACCGGGGCGTGATCCACTGCGAGATCAGCGGGTTCGGCGAAGAAGCGGGCGCGGGGCTGCCGGGCTACGACCCGCTCGTCCAGGCGCTCTCCGGGCTGATGTCCGTGACCGGCCCGCCGGGCACGCCGTCGAAGACGGGCGTCGCCGTCACCGACGTCGTCGCGGCGCTCTACGCGACCGTCGGCGTCCTCGCCGCGCTCCGCGCCCGCGACGCGACGGGCCGCGGCCAGCGCGTGACGATCAACCTCCTGCACACGAGCCTGGCGCTGCTCGCGAACCAGTCGACGGGCTACCTGGCGAGCGGCGAGGTTCCGCGCGCGCTCGGCAACGTGCACCCGAGCATCGAGCCGTTCGCCACGTTCGCCGCCGCGGACGGCGAGCTGATGATCTGCGCCGGGAACGACGCGCAGTTCGCGCGGCTCGCCGACGCGCTCGGGCTCGAGCCGGACGAGCGATTCGCCACGAACGAGCTGCGCGTCGCGAACCGCGACGCGCTGCGCGTGCTGCTCGAGGAGCGGCTGGCCGCCCGCACCTGCGCGGAGTGGTGGGAGGTGCTGCGCACGAGCGGCGTCCCGGGCGGGCCGGTGCAGACGATCGCCGAGGCGTTCTCGCTCGCCGAGGCGCTCGGACTCGACGTCCTCGACGAGACCGACGGCGTGCGTACGGTGCGCTTCCCGGCGCAGCTCTCCGAGACCCCTGCAACCGTGCGCCTCCGCCCGCCGGACCTCGGCGAGCACACGGATGCCGGCGGACCGCCTCGCTAACCTGCCGCGCCCGTGACTCGTGTCGTCCGCCTCCGTCCGTGGCAGAAGTCCGCCCTCGACCGGTTCGTCGAGTCCGGCTCGGCGGACTTCCTCGCGGTCGCGACGCCCGGCGCCGGCAAGACCACATTCGCGCTCACCGTGGCGCGCCACCAGCTCGCCGAGCACCCGGGACGGCTCGTCGTCGTCGCGCCGACCGCCCACCTGAAGCTGCAGTGGGCGCGCGCCGCGGCGGCCTTCGGACTGCACCTCGACCCGGCCTGGGCGGCCGCCGACGGCCGCCTCCCGGCCGACATGCACGGCGTCGTCACCTCGTACCAGCAGGTCGCCTCGAGCGCCGGTGTGCTGCGGAAGCTCTCGAGCGACGCCTTCGTCGTCTTCGACGAGCTCCACCACGCCGCCGACGACCGCGCGTGGGGGGACGCGATCCGGGAGGCGTTCTCGGGCGCGCGCCGGCGCCTCGCGCTGTCGGGCACGCCGTTCCGCTCCGACACCCGCGCGATCCCGTTCGTCGACTACCAGGGCGACGAGGCAGTGCCGAACTACGAGTACAGCTACGGCGACGCCCTCACCGACGGGCGCGTCGTGCGGCCCGTGTACTTCCCGACGACGAACGGCCAGATGGAGTGGCAGGCGCCGGACGGCTCCGTCCACTCGGCGACCTTCGACGACAAGCTCGACGCCCAGCGCGCGTCGCAGCGGCTGCGCACGGCGCTCTCGCTCGAAGGGGAATGGCTGCCGACCGTGCTCCGCGGCGCGCACGCGCGGCTCACGGAGGTGCGGCGCGAGCAGCCCGACGCGGGCGGGCTCGTGATCGCAATCGACCAGGAGCACGCGCGCGGGATCGCCGGGATGCTGCACGCCCGCTTCGGCGTCGACGCGCGCGTCGTCACGTCGGACGATCCGCAGGCGTCCGCCGGCATCGCCGCGTACGCCGCCGGCTCGGAGCCGTGGCTCGTCGCGGTGCGCATGGTCTCGGAGGGCGTCGACATCCCACGGCTCCGCGTCGGCGTGTACGCGACGACCACGACGACCGAGCTCTTCTTCCGCCAGGCCGTCGGCCGCCTCGTCCGGTGGACGCGCGGCGTGCCGCGCCAGCGCGCGTGGCTGTACATCCCCGACGACCCGCGGCTGCGCCTGCACGCGGCCGGCGTCGCAGAGCAGCGCAGGCACTCGCTGCGCAAGGACGACCGCGAGCGGCCCGAGCGCGAGGACGAGGAGCTCGTCGCCGGCGACGACGTCCAGATGTCGCTGTTCGCCGCGATCTCGGCGGTCGCGCTCGAGGCGACCGAGCCCGACGACATCGACTACGACCCCGAGCCCGACCACGACGCCGGCGAGGAGATCGAGCTGCAGCTCGCGCCGCCGCCGCCGCTCGCGGGCGGCGCCGACGCGGAAGAGGGCGGCGTCGCGACGATGACGCGCCGCGAGCAGAAGCAGTTCCTGCGCGACCAGAACGCGACCGTCGCGCGCGAGCTCGTCCGCCGCACGAAGCTGACGCACGCGCAGGTGAACGCCGAGCTGAACCGGCTCTCGGGCGTGCGCCGCGTCACCGAGGCGACGATCGAGCAGCTCGAGCGCCGTCTGGCCGCAGGCGACCGCTGGCTGGCCAAGACCTAAAGAACCTCGAACAAATCCCCGGCATCGTGTCTCCCCGTGAGACGTCTGGGGGTCCTCACAGCCGTGCTCTGCCTGCTCGCGGTGCCTTCGGGGTCGGCGGCGACGAGCAGGTCGGCTGCAGGTGTCTTCTCGGGCTTCGCCTTCGACGCGTGCTCGGCGCCCTCGAGCGCGTCGCTCGCCGCGTGGGCAGCGTCTCCGTACCGCGGGCTCGGCATCTACATCGGCGGTGCGAACCGCGCGTGCAAGCAGACGAACCTGACCGCGTCGTGGGTGCAGTCGACGCTGGCGAGCGGCTGGAGCCTGCTGCCGCTCTACGTCGGGCTCCAGGCGCCGTGTGTCAGCCAGTCGGGCCTCGCGAAGCTCTCGACGAACGTCGCCACCGCGGCGAACCAGGGTCGTGCCGCGGCCGACGACGCAGCCGCGAACGCCTCGAGCCTCGGCCTGCCCGCCGGCAGCCCGGTCTGGTTCGACATGGAGGGGTACAAGCTCGGCAACGCGGCGTGCACGCAGGCGGTGCAGTCGTTCGTCGGCGCGTGGACGAACGAGCTGCACGCGCGCGGCCTCGTCGCGGGCGTCTACGGCAGCGCCGCCTCGACGATGCGCGACGTCGCCGCGATCGGGAACGGCAAGCCCGACCTCGCGTGGATCGCGAACTGGAACGGCAACCAGAGCGTCTTCGGCGACCAGTACGTCCCGGACACCGAGTGGGCGAGCCACCAGCGCGTCCACCAGTACAAGGGCGGCCACAAGGAGACCTACGGCGGCGTCACGATCAACATCGACAGCAACGTCGTCGACAGCGCCGTCGTCGGCGGCAGCGTCTCGCCGGTGCCGCCGCCTCCGCCGCCGCCTTCGGTCGGCCAGGTGAACTCGGGCGACGGCCTCTCGACGGCGACCTGGCCGACGGGCGCGTTCACGACCGCGGTCGTGGTCACGCTGACGCCGATGGCGACGCCGCCCGTCGCGGACGGCTACGGCGTGCAGCTGACCGCCGTCGAAGCCGACAACCAGGCGCCGATCGACGGCTTCGGTGCGCCCGTGACGGTGCACATCCTGAAGCTGCCCGCGGGGCTCGTGCCCGCGTTCTCGAGCGACGGCACGAACTGGACGCCGGTGCCGCAGCTCACGTCGGCCGGCCTGCAGGGCCAGACTCTCACCGGCTACACGGTCGATCCGGACGGCACCGTCGAGTTCCAGACGCTCGTCAGCGGCTACTTCGGGCTGATCGCGGACACGACCCCGCCGAACGCGCCGACGGTGAACGGCCGGCTGCTCCCGTCCGGGCTCTACCTGTCGTGGCAGCCGGCGAGCGACGCGGGGGGCGTCGCCTCGTACTCGGTGCTGCGGAACGGGCTGCCGATCCAGACGCTGACGCCGAAGGCGCGCCGCGCGATCGTGCGGACGCCCGGTGTCGGCACGCAGACCGTGTACCGCGTGGCGGCGACGGACGTCGCGGGCAACGCCGGCAAGATGAGCCGCGCGGTCGTCGTGCTCCGCAAGTCGCGTCCGGCCAAGCTGCCGCGCGCGATCCCGCAGTGGGCGTACGGGCTGCTCTCGTTCCAGCGTCACCAGGGCGCCCGCCCGAAGCTGGCGCCGAAGCGGCCGCCGGCGTGGTACTGGACGTGGGCCGCGTGGCGGGCGATGCCCTACCGGCTCCGGTGACGACCCTGGCTACGATCGCGTCGATGAGACGGGGGCTCACGTGCATCGCCGTGGCGGCGGTCGCTCTCGCTGCGTCGATCTCGGCCTCCGGAGCGGGAACGCAGCTGCAGCACGTCACGGTGATCGGCGACTCGGTCGCCGACGGGATCGGCGTGGACACGCGTGCGGAGGCGCTCCTCGGCCAGGGAGTCGACGCCGACTTCGAGCTGGCGCCGTGCCGCCGCCTCGAGGGCGAGAGCTGCCCCGTCAACGGCGTCCGGCCGCAGAACGCGGTCGACCTGATCCACTCGCTGGGCTCGAAGATCGGCCCCAACGTCGTGGTCGCCGTGGGCTACAACGACCACGAGGACGAGTACGCGGGGAACGTCGAGGACACCCTCGCCGCGCTGAAGGCGGCCGGCGTCAAGCACGTCTTCTGGCTGACGCTGCGCGCGGCACGCCACCCGTACATCACGATGAACGCGGACATCGCGGCGTCGGCCGCGAAGCACCCGGAGCTCACCGTCGTCGACTGGAATCTCTACTCGCGCAGCCATCCCGAATGGTTCCAGGCCGACGGCATCCACCTGAAGAACATCGGCGCCGAGATGATGGCGACGTTGATCCACAAGGCGCTCCTCCAGGGCGGTGTCGCCACTCAGCCGCCGCGCATCGCGACCACGACGCTGCCGCTCGCGCATCGCGGTCACCCGTACCGCGCGACGCTGCGCGGTGTCGGCGGCGCGCGTCCCTACCGGTGGTCGCTGCTCGAGCGCGCGCCGGCAGGCATCCACCTGGAGGCGTCCGGCGTCGTCCGCGGCACGCCACGCGCCAGGGCCGGCAGGTACACGTTCAACGTGCAGGTGCGCGACGCGGACGGCTCGATGACGACGCGGCGCCTCACCCTTCGCATCGGCGCCTAGGACGGACGGCGGGTGCTCTTCCCGACCGTCACGTTCGCGATCTTCTTCCTGATCGTCCTCCCGGTGTCGTGGGGGCTGATGCGGATGCCGCGCGCGTGGCGCGTGTTCATCCTGCTCGCGAGCTACGTCTTCTACGGCTGGTGGGACTGGCGCTTCGTGTTCCTGCTCGCGGCGTCGACCGTCGTGAACCACGTGCTCGCGGTCGCGATCTACCGCGCGCGCGGCGCCGGCGCGCGCAAGGCGCTGCTCGCGCTCGCAGTCGCGTTCGACCTCGGGCTGCTCGCGTACTTCAAGTACACGAACTTCTTCCTCAGCTCCGTCGACAACCTCTTCGGCACGTCGTGGCTCGCGAACGTGACGCTGCCGGTCGGTGTCAGCTTCTACACGTTCATGGCGATCTCGTACGTGGTCGACACCTACCGCGGCGAGATCGCGCCGATGTCGTTCGGGCGCTTCGCCGTCTTCCAGGCGTTCTTCCCGCACCTCGTGGCCGGCCCGATCGTGCGCGCGAGCGAGCTGCTGCCGCAGCTGGAGGAGCCGCGCGACCCGCGCCGCGTCGACACCTCGCGCGCGTTCTTCCTGATCGTCAGCGGCCTCTTCCTGAAGGTGGTGATCGCGAATCACCTCGCGACCCACATCGTCGACGACGTGTTCGCGGCGCCGCAGCGGCACTCGTCGCTCGAGGTGCTGATGGCGGTCTACGGCTACGCGGTGCAGATCTTCGCCGACTTCTGCGGGTACACGAACATCGCAATCGGCGTCGCGCTGCTGCTCGGCTTCGAGTTCCCGCAGAACTTCGCGTCTCCCTACACGGCGGTGTCGCTGCAGGACTTCTGGCGGCGCTGGCACATGACGCTCTCGCGCTGGCTGCGCGACTACCTGTACATACCGCTCGGCGGCAACCGGAAGGGCCGCATCCTCACCTACCGCAACCTGATGCTGACGATGCTCCTCGGCGGGCTGTGGCACGGCGCCGCGTGGACGTTCGTCCTCTGGGGCGGCATCCACGGCCTCGGGCTCGCGATCGAGCGGCTGCTCGGGTGGCGGCCCTCGACGCGGGCGCAGCAGTGGGTCGGCCGCGTGATCACGTTCCACGTCGTCTGCTTCGCATGGATCTTCTTCCGCGCCGACAGCTTCACGCGCGCCTGGCAGGTGCTCGAGCGGCTCTTCACGGCGTGGGGGCAGAGCTCGCCGCTCGTGACGACGTCGGTCGTGCTCGCGATCCTCGTCGGCATCCTGACGCAGTACGTCCGTCCGACCGCGGTCACCGACATCGTGCGCGGGTTCGGCCGGTTGCCGGTGGTCGCGCAGTCCGCCTGCGTCGCCGTCGCGCTCACGCTCATCAACACGCTCGGCCCGACCGGGGTCGCGCCCTTCATCTACTTCCGCTTCTAGATGCTGCCTGCCCACAAGGGAATCGTCGTGCTCGCGCTCGGGCTCTTTCTGGCGGCGCTGCTGCAGGCGGAGGGGCTGCGCAAGCAGGCGGAGATCCAGCCGGCGGGGTTCCAGCGCGATCTCGCGATCCATGTGACGCGCCCGCTCGTCTCGTTCTCGCGCGCGCTGCACCTGACGACGCCGCGACATGCGCTGCAGGTCGCGATCGGGCGCCGGGACGAGGACAAGATCGACACGCAGGTGCACCTGACGCTTCCGCCGCCGGCGGGGCCGCTGCCGCACCGGCCGAAGCCGAAGCCGAAGCCGTCGCAGGGCCGGCAGAACACGGCGGCGTCGAAGCCGCTCTTCACGTCGGCGCATCCGCTGCGCGTGTGGGTCGCGGGCGACTCGCTGGCACAGATCCCGGGCGACGCGCTCGAGCGGGTCGGCGGCCCCGTCGACGTCGTCGGCGTCGAGAGCCGGCTCTCGACGGGCCTCGCCCGCACCGACCTCTACAACTGGTTCTCGCGGATCCAGGAGGTGCCGAGGAAGCTGCACCCGGACGTGGTCGTCTTCTCGTTCGGCGCCGACGACGCGCACGACTACATGGGCGGCGCGCACGTGGGGCCGTTCGGGAGCCCGTCGTGGAACGCGGAGTACCGGCGCCGCGTCGACGGCGTCACGCGCGAGCTGAACGCGGACGGGATCTACGTCGTGTGGCTCGGGCTGCCGATCCCCGACGGCCCCGGCTTCAAGAAGAGCTTCCCGGTCGTGAACAGGATCCTCGAGAGCGTCGTCAAGGCGCATCCGAAGACGTCCATGTACGTCGACACGTGGCACATGCTGGACGACTTCCACGGGCGCTACACGCCGTACCTGCGCTGGCACGGGAAGCTGACGCTGATGCGCCTCCCCGACGGCGTGCACTACACCGAGGCGGCGGGCGACCTGATCGTCGCGCACCTGCTGACGCAGCTGCGCGACGTCTACCGGCTCCGGCGCTGACCCGGTGCCAGGCACCGTCGCGGATCGCGCACGAATCTGTGCCGGAAGTGCAACGCCCGGCGATTTGCCCGCAGATCGAGCCGGCGATTCGGCCATGGCCGGTGCCAGGCACCGTCACGGAAGTGTCACGGCGGCCCCGGGGCCGCTCGATCGCTAGTCGACTGCGAGCAGGTCGACCACGAAGATCAGCGGCTCGTGCGGCTTGATCACGCCGCCGGCGCCGCGCGCGCCGTACGCGAGCGCCGAGGGGATCGTCAGCCGGCGGCGGCCGCCGACGCGCATCCCGGCGACGCCCTGGTCCCAGCCGGGGATCACCTGACCCTTGCCGAGCTTGAACTCGAACGGCTGACCGCGGTCCCACGATGCGTCGAACTGCTCGCCCGTGAGGAACGAGACGCCGACGTAGTGGACAGTCACCTTCTTCCCGGCCGTCGCCTCCTCGCCGTCGCCGGCGACCAGGTCGTCGATCCCGAGCTCGAACGGGATGTCGCCTTCCGGCGGGTCGACCTCGGGGCGCTCCATCACGAGGACTCTAGGCGAACGCGTTCTCGCCCGTGAGCGCACGCCCGATCAGCAGCTTCTGCACCTGCGACGTCCCCTCGTACAGCGTCGTCACGCGCGCGTCGCGCAGGTACTTGCCGACCGGGTAGTCGTCGACGTAGCCGTAGCCGCCGTGCGCCTGCACCGCCGCGTTCGCCGCGCGGACCGCCACCTCCGACGCGAAGTACTTGGCGAACGACGCCTCGACGGTATGCCGTTCGCCCCGGTCGGCGGTCGCCGCCGCACGCCAGACGAGGAGGCGCGCCGCCTCGGTCTCCACGGCGATGTCCGCGAGCAGCTCCTGCACGAGCTGGAAGCTCGCGACGCTGCGCCCGAACTGCCTGCGCTGCTTCGTGTACGCGACCGACGCGTCGAGGCAGCCCTGCGCGATGCCGACGCAGCCGGCGCCGAGCGAGATGCGGCCGTGGTCGAGCGCCGACATCGCCACCTTGAACCCGCCCCCGAGCTCGCCGAGCACCGCGTCGTCGCCGACGCGCACGCCGTCGAGGAACAGCTCGGCGGTGTCCTGTGCGCGCAGTCCGAGCTTCCCCTTGATCGGGCGCGCCTCGAACCCCTCCGCGGAGGTGGGGACGACGAAGCAGGTGATCCCGCGCGGGCCGGGCTCGCCCGTGCGGGCGAAGACGAGCGCGTTCGCGGCCCACGACCCGAGCGTGATGAAGATCTTCTGGCCCGAGAGCCGCCAGCCGTCGCCGTCGCGCTCCGCCCGCGTCTCGAGCCCACCCGGGTCAGACCCCGCGCCGGGCTCCGTCAACGCGTAGCAGCCGAGCGCCTCGCCGGACGCGAGGCCGGGGAGAAGGCGCGCCCGCTGCTCGCGCGTGCCCCACCTGGCGACGGTCTTGCCGTAGAGCCCGTTCGAGACCGAGACGATGCCGCGCACGTTCGAGTCGGCGCGGCCGATCTCCTCGACGACGAGCGCGTACGAGACCATCTCCAGGCCCATGCCGCCGTGCTCCTCGGGCAGCGCCGCCGCGAGGAAGCCGAGTTCCGCGAGCTTCGAGACGATGCCGCGGTCGATCGTCTCCGTGCGGTCCCACTCGGCCGCGTAGGGGGCGATCTCCGCGTCGCAGAACTCCCGCGCGGTCTGCCGGATCAGCTGCTGCTCGTCGGAGAGCTCAAAGTCCATCGGTACCGGACCAAAAGTAATCCCGCCGAGCCGGTGACGCTTTCGTCCACCTCACCGACCGGCCGATTTGGGCTTGCGCCTTCGTCAGTCGCTCGGCGGGGCTTCGACCTACTCGCGCTCCGTGCTCGACGGGGGTCGCAATGTACGACGTGCGGACGCCCTCGCGCAAGAGGACGCCCGCACGAAAAGTCCGCTCATTCCGAGATTCCGCGCACGACCTCGCCGGCGGCGTCGGAGTCGACGCGGCGAGCCACGTCTGCCTGCGACACGATCCCGACGAGCTTCCCGTCCTCCTCGACCACCGGCAGCCGGCGCACCTGGTGCTGCGCCATCAGCCGCAGCGCCTCGTCGAGCGCCTGATGCGGATCGACGGTGACGAGATCCTGCGATGCGATCTCCTCGACCTTCGTCTCCCTCGGATCGCGCCCCTCGGCCACGACTCGGATCGCGATGTCGCGATCGGTGAGCACCCCGACCAGCCGGTCGCCGTCGACGATCGGCGCGATGCCGGAGTCCTCGCCCTTCATGAGCTTGGCCGCCTCGACGATCGAGTCGCCCGTCTTCACGGTGCGAGGCCTGACCGTCATGAGTTCCCTGATCTGTCCCATGCGAGGATGTGTCTCCTTGGCGAACGACGCCCAAACGAGCATACGCCGCCTCGGCCCCGGTGACGAGGCGGGGGCACGCGCGTCGAGACGGTGATGTGGGACTTCTAGGCCTGCGCCCGGCGACGCCCGACGATGCGGCGCTCCTCGCGCGCTGGCACGCCGACCCCGACGTCTCGCGCTACTGGGACGGCGAGACGTTCACCGAGGACGAGGTGCATGCGCGGCTCGCGCGGGAACGCGTCGACGCCTACGTGATCGAGGAGGACGGCGAGCCGGTCGGCTACCTGCAGGCCTGGTGGGAGCCGGACGAGCCGAGGCGCGGCGGCATCGACGGATTCCTGATCCCGGACGCTCGCGGGCGCGGGATCATGCCGGCCGTCGCCCGCGGGCTCGCCGAGCGGCTGCTCGCCGAAGGCTGGAGGTCGGTCACGGTCGACCCGTACGCCTGGAACGAGCGCGCCCTGCGCGGATGGGCCAACGCCGGGTTCGTCGAGGTCTCGCGGCACCCGGCCGACGAGGATCACTCCTCCGAGTGGGTCCTCATGCGCTTCGGCGGGTAAGCTTCGTGCATGTCCTGGCCGACGACGACGCTCACGCCGTGCCGCGTGCGGACGACCGTCGCCGGACCGCACGCGGCCTAATCGGCCTGAGGGTCATCCTCGGCTGACGACTCCCCGTCCAGCGGATCGGGGACCGGCGACTCGTCGATCTCCTCGTTCCTATCGTCCTCACGGGGGTGGTTAGCCTTGTCTTCCATGCACGTCGTCCTACCCGACGGATCCCAACTCGAACTCCCGGCCGACGCGACCGGTCTCGACGCCGCGCGCGCGATCGGCCCGAAGCTCGCCGAGCAGGCCGTGCTCGTGAAGGTCGACGGCGAGCCGCGCGACCTGCGTCTCGTCCTGCCCGACGGCGCGCACATCCAGCTTCTGACCACCCGCGACTCGAGTGACGCGGACGCGTTGTACGTGCTCCGCCACTCGTCGGCGCACCTGCTGGCCGAGGCTGTCCGGCGGCTCTACCCCGGCGTGAAGATCGCGATCGGCCCGCCGATCGAGAACGGCTTCTACTACGACTTCGACTTCCCCGAGCCGATCGGCGAGTCCGACCTCGAGCGGATCGAGGACGAGGTGCGGAAGGAGATCGCCGAGGGGCGCGAGTGGGTCCGCGAGGAGATCGACGCAGGGGACGCCGTCAAGAAGTTCGAGGCGGAGGACGAGCCCTACAAGGTCGAGCTCGTCGGCACCGCAACGGGCGACATCTCCCTGTACACCCAGGGCGACTTCACCGACCTCTGCCGCGGCCCGCACCTGCAGAACGCGAAGCCGATCAAGGCGTTCAAGCTGACCGGGCTCGCCGGCGCGTACTGGCGCGGCGACGAGCGCAACAAGCAGCTCACCCGCATCTACGGCACCGCGTTCTACTCGCAGGCGGACCTCGACGCGTACCTCGAGCGGCTCGAGCAGGCGCGTGCCCGCGACCACCGGAAGCTCGGCGTCCAGCTCGACCTGTTCCACCTCTCGGAGCACTCGCCGGGCTCGCCGTTCTGGCACCCGAAGGGGATGGTGATCTGGAACATCCTCGAGGATCTCCGCCGCCGCGAGAACCTGCGCCGCGGCTACCTCGAGGTGAAGACCCCGCTGCTCTACGACGAGCAGACCTACGAGACCTCGGGGCACCTGCAGAACTACGAGGAGCACATCTTCTGGGTGCACTCGCACGCCGAGGAGGAGCGCCGCATGGCGCTGAAGCCCATGAACTGCCCCGGCCACATGCTCCTGTTCGGCTCGCGCCTGCGGAGCTACAAGGACCTGCCGATGCGGTTCGCGGAGTCGTCGACCCTGCACCGCGACGAGAAGGGCGGCACCCTGCACGGGCTCCTGCGCGTGAAGCACATCACCCAGGACGACGCGCACATCTTCTGCAGCCGCGACCAGATCGAGGAGGAGATCTTCGGCTGCCTCGACTACGCGTCGTACCTCTACGACCTGTTCGGCATGGAGGCGAAGTTCGAGCTCTCGACCAGGCCCGACAAGAAGGTCGGCAGCGACGAGGAGTGGGACTTCACCGAGGGCGCGCTCAGGGCGGCGCTCGAGCGGCGCGGCATCGAGTACACCGTCAACGAGGGCGACGGCGCCTTCTACGGGCCGAAGATCGACCTGCACATGACCGACGCGCTCGGCCGCTCGTGGCAGATGGGGACGATCCAGCTCGACGCCCAGATGCCGCAGCGGTTCGAGCTCCGCTACATGGGCGCCGACAACCAGGAGCACTTCCCCTACGTGATCCACCGGGCGCTCCTCGGAAGCCTCGAGCGGTTCATCGGCATCCTCACCGAGCACCACGCCGGCGCCTTCCCGTTCTGGCTCGCGCCGGAGCAGATCCGCGTGCTGCCGGTGGGGGAGAGCCATCGCCCGGCCGCCCACGAGCTGGCGGGGAAGCTCGCGCCGTACCGCGTCCACGTCGACGTCTCCGACGACACCGTCGGCAAGCGGATCCGGAACGCCGAGGTCGAGAAGATCCCGTTCGTCCTCGTCTACGGCGACAAGGAGACCGACGAGGCGCTCGCGATCCGCGAGCACGGCGGCGCCCAGGAAACCCTGTCGCTTGCAGCATTTCTGGCAAAACTTGCTACCCTGAGTCCCTGGCAAGCAGGGGCGGATCCGTCTCTCACCTCCCAGCCGAAGGGCTCAGGGGGTTCAACCGAGTGAGGTTGATCGAGACACCGCGCCGCTGCATGCCAGCGGTTTTTCTGTACCTAGAGGAGGTCAACACGAGCTTGGTGAAGGACATTTGAGGCCACGTCGCCGTTCCGGGGGGTTCGAACAGCCCCGCCGGCCCGAGCCCCAGACGCGCATCAACGACGCGATTCGCGTCCCGCGCGTCCGCCTGATCGGAGAGGGCGGGGAGCAGCTCGGAATCAAGACCACGGACGAGGCTCGCGAGTACGCGTACTCGAAGAACCTCGATCTCGTCGAAGTTGCGGCGCAGGCCGATCCGCCGGTCGCCCGGGTCATGGACTACGGGAAGTACCGGTACGAGCTGGAGCAGAAGGCGAAGCTCGCCCGCAAGCACCAGACGCAGATCAACGTCAAGGAGATCAAGCTCAGACCCAAGATCGGGACCCACGACTACGACACCAAGAAGGGCCACGTCGAGCGCTTCCTCAACCAGCGCGCGAAGGTCAAGGTCACGATCATGTTCCGCGGCCGGGAGCGCGAGCATCCGGATCGCGGGCGCGACCTGCTGATGCGGCTGGCGGAAGACGTGAAGGAGATCGGCGTCATCGAGACGCAGCCGCTGCTCGAAGGGCGGAACATGACGATGGTGCTCGGCCCGACGAAGAACGCAGGAGCGAAACGAGATGCCGAAACAGAAGACACACTCAGGAGCGAAGAAGAAGTTCAAGGTGACGGGCACCGGGAAGCTGACGCGCCGGTCGGCGAACCAGAGTCACAACCTGGAGCACAAGTCGCCGAAGCAGAAGCGCGCGTTCAGTAAGACGCACGCCGTCGACGGCGACAACGAGAAGACCGCGAACCGGATGCTCGGGAGGAGGTAGTCGATGCCTCGCGTCAAGCGTTCCGTTCACGCCCGCAAGAAGCGGCGCAAGGTCCTCGAGGAAGCCAAGGGCTACTTCGGGCTCAAGAAGTCGAACTACAAGTACGCGAAGGAGCAGGTCGAGCGCTCGCTCGCCTACGCCTACCGCGACCGCAAGGTCAAGAAGCGCGAGTTCCGGAAGCTCTGGATCATGCGCATCAACGCCGGTGCCCGCGCCAACGGGCTCTCGTACAACCAGTTCATCGCGGGGTTGAAGGCCGCCGAGATCGAGCTCGACCGCAAGGTGCTCGCCGATCTCGCGGTCGCGGATCCGGCCAAGTTCGGCGAGATCGTCGAGCAGGCGAAAGCCGCTCTCGCGAGATAGGTAGACAGCGGGAGATCTTCGCGCGGCAGGCGACCTATTGCGACGGTCGCTCGCCGCTGTACGCAGGGGTTTGCCGCCGGCTCGCGGACGATCCGCGGGTCGGCGCTCTCGCCCCCGACCTCGACTGGGACTTCCCGCTCCGGCTGCTCGCCGGGCTGCACTACCTCGTGCTCGGCGGCGAGGCGTCGTGGGACGAGCTCGACGCGGCGCTCGAGCAGAAGGCGGCGTTCCTGACCCGGTGGACGTCCGAGCAGGAGGTGCAGACGAACGAGGTGCAGCGCTCGTGGGCGCTCGTGCCGGCGTTCCTCTGGCTCGCGGACGGACGGCCGTTCGACCTGGTCGAGCTGGGCCCGTCCGCCGGGCTCAACCTGCTCTGGGACCGGTACTCCCACCGCTACTCGACCGGCACGTTCGGGGCGGGGAGCCTCGTGCTCTCGGGCGACGACCGGACGCCGCCGCCGGCGGAGCTCCTGCGCCGCCGCGTCGAGGTCGTGCGCCGGCGCGGCGTCGACCTGAACCCGGTCGACGCGACGACCGACGAAGGCGCGCGCCTCCTGCAGGCGTTCGTGTGGGCCGATCAGGCTGCGCGGCTCGAGCGTCTCCGGCAGGCGATCGAGATCCTGCGGTCAGACCCGCCCGAGCTGACGAGGGGCGACTACGTCGACCTCCTGCCGTCGGTCCTCCGCGACCGCCGCGAGGGGGCGCAGCTCGTCGTGTTCCAGACGGCGTCGACGATGTACCTCGAGCGCGACCGCATCGACCGGCTGCGCGAGGCGATGCACCACGCCGGGCGCGACGAGCCGTTCGTGTTCGTGACGACCGGCCGCGCGCCCGACGACGACGGCTACGCGCTCGAGGTCGAGCGGTACCCCGACGGTCGAGCCAGGCGGCTCGGCGTGTTCGACTTCCACGGCGCCTGGCTCGACTGGGGCCGTTGAGTCACGCGGCGAGCAGCGTGCGCAGGTAGCGCTCGACGTTGTCGAAGCTTGCCTGCATGCCGTCGTACTTCGTCATGTGGTCGCGGCCCGCCTGGTCGGTGAACGCCAGCTTCAAGGTCAGCGTCGTGACGCCGTCCGTCTCGTGCAGGTCCATCGTCTCGACGGCCTCGGCGTCGGGCCAGCCGTCGAACATCCAGGTCTGGACGGTTCGCGTCGGCGGCTCGAGCTCGAGGAACGTGCCGTGGAACGTCATCGCCGTCCCGTCGCCCGTGACCATCACGTAGCGGTACTCGCCGCCGACCCGCAGGTCGATCTCGCAGGCCGCCATCTCCTCTCCGTACGGCGGGAAGTGGTTGCGCACGTGCTCGGCCTTCGTGAAGACGTCGAAGACGAGCTCGATGGGGGCTTCGAACTCGCGGGTGATCAGGATCTCGAGCTCGCTGGGGAATGCCATCGGGGTCACTGCGGCTCTCCTCGTCGTTGCAGCTCCTTGAGGTAGTCGTCGACCCGGTCGAGCCGGTCGTGCGTCGCCTGCTCGTACTTCGTCAGCCATTCCCGGAACGGCTGCAGGCGTGTCGGCTCCAGGCGGTAGAGACGGCGGCGCCCGTCCGCGCGTGACGTGACGAGCCCCACCTCGCTCAGCACACGCAGGTGCTTCGACACCTGCGGCTGGGACAGCGACAGGTCGGCGACGATCGTCCCGACCGCCTTCTCGCCGGCGATCAGCAGGTCGAGGATCTCGCGGCGGCGTCCCTCGGCGACGGCGTTGAAGACGTCGGCGGTCGCGGCGGAGCGGGCCATGACGACATATTCCTATATAGGAATGCGTTTGTCAATTACGCTGCCGCCCTTGATCCAGAGCAGGGACAACGAGCGGCTGAAGCTCGTGCGCAAGCTGCACGAAAAGCGCTGGCGCGAGAAGCTCGGCCTCTTCTTCGTCGAGGGCGAGGACGCGGTCGAGGCGGCGACTGCGGAGCCGGTCGACCTGCTGCGCGCGGGCGAGGACGTCGAGCCGAAGCTGCTCGCAGAGGTGGCGAGCGCACCGCACCCGCCGCGCGTGATCGGGGTCTTCCGGCGCGACGACCTCCCGGGGTGGGAGGAGCGCGACGCGACGCTCGCCCTCTGGCGCCTCGCCGACCCGGGGAACGTCGGGACGCTGATCCGCACCGCCGACGCGTTCGGCGCCGCTGTCGTCCTGTCGGACGGCTGCGCCGACCCGACGTCGCCGAAGGCGTTGCGCGCGAGCGCGGGCTCGATCTGGCGTGTCCCGCTGGGCGGGTGGGTTTGTGTTGACTCAACACAAACTCGGGTGGCGCTCGAGGCACACGGCGGGCGTCCGCTCGCGGAGCTCGACCTCTCGGGGCGCGTGGCGTTCCTGCTCGGCGCGGAGCGGGAGGGGTTGCCGCGCGAGGTCGAGCGCGACGTCGACGCGACCATCCCGCTCGTCGGCGCCGAGTCGCTGAACGTCGCCGCGACGGGCGCGATCGCGCTCTACGCGTACGCGACCCAGCCGCCGCCCGGCGGCGGGTCGCCCGGCCAGAGCTCGTAGGCGCGGCCGGCCGCCTCGAGGATCGGCGCCGCGTCGATCTCGTGCCGGGTCAGCTCGACGCCCTGCGACGGCCACTCGACCACGAACGTGAACGGCCCCTCCGGAGGGAGCGGCCAGACCCAGAACCTCACGTCCCAGCGACGGGTGCCGCCGCCTCCGCCGCGCTGGACGAGCGAGAGCTCGGGCGCCTCGTCGGGCGGTCGGTGACGGACGCGGTCGAACACGGTCGCGCGGCGGCCGTCGGCGACCTCGATCCCGAAGCGCAGGACGTCGGGGCGGAGGCGGCACCTGGAAGTAGCTCATCGCCGGCACATCCAGACGGAGTCCTCGCCGCCTCGCCACGGCGAGCGGTCGAACCAGCCGTAGAGCGCCTCCACCTCGAAGCCCTCCTCCTCGAGGAGCGCGCGCCACTCGCCGACCGAGAGCCACGCGAGCGACATCTCCGTCTCGCCCTCGGCGCTCCTGAGGCGCAGGATCAGCGTGCGAGTCTCCTCGTCCCAGTCGGCGCGCTCCCAGATCCCCGGCTCGCGCTCGAGCCAGCGGCCGTGCGTGTCGGCGATGTCCTCGGCCCCGGGCGCGAACACGTCGAAGACGAAACGGCCATGTCCCTTCGCCAAACGAGCGGACACGGCTCGAAGGGCCAGGCGGCGGTCGCGGTCGGTCTCCATATGGAGCAACGACCGGAAGGGACAGAGGACGAGCGGGAACTCGCCCTCGACCGGCGGGTCGCGCATGTCGCCCTGCCGCAGGTCGACCGACACGCCGGCCAGCTCCGCGCGCTCGCGCGCGACCTCGAGCATCCCGGCCGACAGGTCGACGCCGACCACCTCGATCCCCGCCGCCGCGACCGGCACCGCGATCCGCCCGGTGCCGACGCCGAGCTCGAGCACCGGCCCGCCGGAGCGCACGGCCTCCTCGAGGTAGAACGGCACGTCCTCGACGACGCTCGCCGACCAGGGGTCGTACACACGGGCGATGGCGTCGTACGCGGACATCGTCTACCTTTCTATCCGTGCACGCGCTTCTGACGACGCGGTTTATCCGGCCCCGGTGCGCAACCGGGGACGCCGCGTAGCGCGTTCCTTTCGCCGCACCGGGGCCTGACGCAACCCCGCCGAACGAAAGGAGGAACCTTGGATAGTCTCGCCGCGGTGGACTGGACCGCGTACGAACAAGCAGCGCTGGCCGCGATTCGCGACGCCCTCTCGGAGGCCGAGCTCGACGACGCGCGCGTCAGGTACCTCGGCCGCAAGGCCGAGCTGGCGCAGGCGCTCCGCGGCGTCCGCGACCGCGAGCGCGGGATGCTGCTGAACGGCATCCGCTCGCGCCTCGAGGAGGCGGTGGCCGAGCGCGAGCGTGCGCTCGTGCAGCTCGCCTACCGCGCGGCCGCCGAGCGCTCGATCGACGTGACGATCCCCGGCACGCCGGTCCGCCGGGGCCGCCTGCACCTGCTCACGCAGATCCGCCGGGAGATCGAGGACGTCTTCCTCGGCATGGGCTACGAGGTCTGGGACGGCGCCGAGGTCGCGACCGTCTGGGAGAACTTCGACGCGCTCACCCAGCCGCAGAACCATCCGTCGCGCTCGCCGTTCGAGACGTTCTACATCGACGACGACACCGTGCTGCGCACGCACACGTCACCCGACCAGATCCGCGCGATGCTCTCGCGCACGCCGCCGATCTACATGGTCTCGCCGGGCCGCTGCTACCGCCGCGACACGCCGGACGCGACCCACTCGCCGATCTTCCTGCAGGTGGAGTGCCTCGCCGTCGACCGCGGGATCACGCTCGCCGACCTGCAGGGGACGGTGCTGCAGTTCTTCCGCGCGCTGTTCGGCCAGGAGCGCGAGGTGCGCATGCGCACCAGCCACTTCCCCTTCACCGAGCCGTCGGTGGAGTTCGACGTGACGTGCTTCATCTGCGGCGGCGCGGGCTGCCCCACGTGCAAGCAGTCGGGCTGGATCGAGATGGGCGGCGCCGGCTGGGTCGACCCCGACGTGTTCCGCAACGTCGAGCTCGACCCCGCCGAGTGGCAGGGCTTCGCGTTCGGCTTCGGCATCGAGCGCATCGCCATGCTGCGCCACGGCATCCCCGATCTCCGCATGTTCTGGGAGAACGACGTCCGCGTGCTGGGGCAGTTCTGATGAAGGTCCCGGTCAGCTGGCTGAAGGAGTACGTCGACCTCGAGCTCCCGATCGAGGAGCTCGCGCGGCAGCTCGTCTTCACGTCGTGCGAGGTCGACCGCATCGTGCGCCGCGGCGTGCCGGCGGCGAACGGCAACTACCGCCACTTCGTCGTCGGCAAGGTGCTCGAGGCGGGCAAGCACCCGAACGCCGACAAGCTGCAGCTCACGAAGGTCGACACGGGCGACGGAGAGCCGCGCTCGATCGTCTGCGGCGCGTGGAACTTCGGCGCGGGCGCGACCGTCGCCGTCGTCGTCCCCGGCGGGGTCATGCCCGGCGGCGAGTTCACGATCGAGAAGCGCAAGCTGCGCGGCGAGGTCTCCGACGGGATGATCCTCTCCGAGCGCGAGCTCGAGCTCGGCCAGGACCACGGCGGGATCATGCTGCTGCCCGACGAGCTCGCCGCGGGCACGCCGCTCGAGGAGGTGCTGCCGCTCGGCGACGACATCCTCGAGATCGAGACGCTCTACAACCGGCCCGACCTGACCGCGGTGTACGGAATCGCGCGGGAGGTCGCCGCCCTCACCGGCGCGACGCTTCGGCCGCAACCCGGCGTCGAGCCCGAGCGCGACGGCGACGAGCGGTTCGACGTGGTCGTCGAGGATCTCGACGCCTGCCCCCGGTTCATCGCGCGCACGTTCCGCGACGTGACGCTCGGCGAGTCGCCGGCGTGGCTGAAGGCGCGGCTGATCGGCGCCGGCATGCGCCCGATCTCGAACGTCGTCGACATCACCAACTACGTGATGCTCGCGCTCGGCTCGCCGCTGCACGCATATGACGCGGCGACGCTGCACGGCGACCGCATCGTCGTGCGTCGCGCACGGGCCGGGGAGGAGCTCGTCACGCTCGACGGCCAGCGCCGAACGCTCGACGCACGCGACCTCGTGATCGCCGACGCCGACCGCGCGATCGGCCTCGCCGGCATCCTCGGCGGCGAGAACACCGAGATGGGCGAGACCGCCACGAGCGTCGTCCTCGAGACGGCGAACTTCGAGCCCGTCACCGTGATGCGCACCGGCGAGCGCCACCACACGCGCTCCGAGGCGCAGACGCGCTGGGAGAAGGGCGTCGACCCGGAGGCCGCGGCCGACGCGGCGCGCTACGCGTCGCAGCTCCTCGTCGACCTGGCCGGCGCACGCTGGACGGGCGAGACCGAGGTGCGCGGCGAGCTCGCGGCGCCGCCCGCGATCGCGTACCGCCCCGGCTACGCCACCGAAGCGCTCGGGCTCGAGGTTCCCGAGAGCGAGCAGCGGGAGCGCCTCGGCCGGCTCGGCTTCACCGTCTCCGGGGACTGGACGGTCACCGCGCCCTCGTGGCGCGCCCGCGACGTGCGCCGTGACGTCGACGTCGTCGAGGAGGTCGCGCGCTTCCGGCTCGAGAGCGTGCCGGCGACGCTGCCGCGGCGCCAGGCGATGTTCGGGCGGCTCACCCACGAGCAGCGGCTCCGCCGCCGCGTCGAGGACGTGCTCGCGGGCGCCGGGCTCTACGAGGCGTACACCTACTCGCTGCAGCCGCACGACCCCGACCCGAACGCGATCGAGCTGCCCGTGCCGCTCTCGTCGCAGCAGCGGGTGCTGCGGACGACGCTCGCGATCGGGCTGATCGCCGCGGCGAAGCACAACGTCGACATGGGGAACGGCGACGTCGGGCTGTTCGAGGTGGCGCACGTCTACCTGCCGCCGGGGCCGGTGCCGCAGGAGCGCTGGCGCCTGGGCGGCATCGTCCAGGGCGACTTCTTCCGCGCCAAGGGGATCGTCGAGGCGGTCTTCGCCGCGCTGCAGGTCGAGCCCGTCTTCGCCCGCGCGGACTTCAGCGAGAAGCTCGTCGTCGGCGCCGCGGTGCAGTCGGGCTGGGTCGGCACCTACGGCCCGCTCGAGGTCGTCGAAGGAGAGTGGAGCGCCTTCGAGCTCGACCTCTCGGACCTGTTCGCGCTCGTGCCGGAGCGCATCCTCTACCGCGACGTGATCACCTTCCCGCCGGTCCGGCAGGATCTCGCGTTCGTCGTCGACGAGTCGGTGCCGGCCGGCGAGCTGATCGCGGCCGCCCGCGAGGCGGCCGGGGAGGAGCTGCGCGAGGCGCGGTTCCTCTCGGACTACCGCGGCGACCAGATCCCGGACGGCAAGAAGTCGGTCGCGTTCGCGGTCGAGTTCCAGTCGTCCGAGCGCACGCTCGCCGACGAGGACGCCGCCCGGCTGCGCGGCGCGATCGTCGCGGAGCTCGGCGCCCGTTTCGACGCCGAGCTCCGCGCGTAGCGCTACCGCTTGACGAGCGAGCGGCCGGTGGAGCGGCTCGCCTTGCCCGACTTGTCGACCGCGGTCAGCGTCACCGTGTAGCGGCCCTTCGTGCGGAACCGCGGCGCCGGCAGGAAGCTGCGGGTCGCGTTCACGCACGCGTTCGGGACGACGTTGAACCTGCGGCTGTAGGCGAGGTAGCCCGCCTTCGAGTCGCGCTCGATCACCTCGACCGCCTTCGCGGCGTCGTCGCAGACGCGGAAGCGGACGTACACGCGCGCGCCGAGCCGCCGCAGCGAGACGATCTTGATCGTCGGCGCCTTGTCGGTCGGGGAGACGACGACGGGCAGCGGCCGGACGATGTCGCTGTGCGTGGAGCGAGCGCTCGCCGAGCCGTTCGCGTTCCGCGCCGTCACGACGACGCGCAGGGTGCCGCTCACGTCCGCCAGGTGCGGCGAGTACGTCCGGCCGACGTAGCCGAGCGGGATGCAGGAGCCGCCGAAGCGGTCGCACTGCAGCCAGCGGTACCGGTACGAGGTCGGCGCGTTCGTCCACGAGCCGGTCTCGGCCCTGAGCACGCCGCCGACGACCGCGTCGCCGGAGATCGACGGCCGCGCGGTGTTCGCGGGCACGCCGGTCGCGGCGGCGACCGTCGCCGTCTGGTTCGAGTTCGCGGTCGAGAGGCCGTCCGCGTTCGTCGCCGTGACGACGGCGCGCAGCGTGTGGCCGACGTCCGCGTTCGTGGCGACGTGCGTGTTCTGCGTCTCGCCGGCGATGCTCGTGCACGACGTGGAGGACGTGCACCGCTGCCACTGGTAGGAGTAGTCCGTCGGGCTCCCCGACCAGGTGCCGTTCGAGACCGTCAGCGTCTGGCCGGCCTTGGCCGTCCCGGAGACCGACGGGGGTGCGGTGTTGGAAGGTGCCGCTGCGAACGCGTTCGCCGCGAGGGTCAGCCCCGCCACGATCGCCGCGAGCAGCGCCGACAGGAAGTGTCTCTTCATGCGTCCGTTGCTCCTTCGGTTCGTGGGTACCAGTTGGAGGTACCCCGCCTGCAACGGAACGGGCCCCGATACGGTTTCGTCTTGCGGAACGCTTACGGCGGGCTAACGCGTTCGCCGCGCGAACCTGGTCAAGCCTGCGCGTTCCCCACCTGCGGCGTGGATGTCGGCCTGCCGGTCGAGGTGCGCGTTCAGCTCGGCGCCGAACAGGACCGCCCACGCCGAGTAGTTCAGCCAGAGCAGGAGGACGATGCCGGCGGCGAGCGTGCCGTACGTCTTCGTGTACGAGTTCGAGAACGACGTGTACAGCGCGAAGAGCCCGCTGAGCGCGATCCACGTCAGCGCGCCGACCACCGCGCCGGGCGTCAGCCACTCCCAGCGCCGCTGCTCGGCGTTCGGCGCCAGGTAGTAGACGAGCGCGAAGAGCAGCAGTACGGCGCCGAACGCGGCGGGCCAGCGCAGGATGTCCCAGGTGACGGTGAACGCGCCGCCGGCGTGCGCCTGGCGGGCGATCGCGTGGCCGAGCGTCCCGCCGAGCACGATCAGGAGCAGCGTGCCGGCGATCACGATCGCCGCGGCCAGGACGAGGACGATCGAGATGATCCGGACCTTCCAGAACGGCCGCGTCTCGATGCGGTCGTATGCCCGGTTCACGGCTTTCACGACCGCGCCCATCGCCCCCGAGGCCGCCCACACGGCGCCGGCGAGGCCGGCGACGAACGCGATCCCCGACCCGCTGCCGCCGCTGTCCTCGCTGAACGTGTCGAGCAGCTGGCTGACGGCGTGCGGCGCGACCGGGTCGATGAAGCTCTTCAGCGAGTCGTAGGCGTTCAGGACGCCGAGCAGGCCGACGAGGCCGATCACCGCGGGGAAGAACGCGAGCAGCGAGCTGTAGGCGATCTGCTGCGCCAGGCCCATGCAGTCGTCCGCGAGAAACGACTTGAACGCCTCCTTGAACGCCCGGACCCACTCGCCGCGGGCGAGCCGCTGGGGCTTCCGCGGCGCGTGCCCGACCGCTGCGCCCACCGTTACCGGCGGTCGCGGCCGCGGCGGGCGAGGTAGCGCATCGTCGCGCCGATCCCGCCTGCGACGACGAACCCGGCGGAAGCCGCGGCGCCCGCGACGAGCGGCAGCTTCGCCTTGAGCTTCCCGCTGATGTCGGCCGCCTCGCCGAGCGACGTCCGGAGGTGCTCGACGGCGTCGGCGAGCTGCTCGCGCTCGCGCTCGATCTCCGAGCGGACCTGCGACTCCGTCCGCGCCGCCATCAGCTCTTCAGCGCCGCCGTCGTCATCTTCGCCTCCGTGATCGCCTGCTCGGGCACCGGCGGCGACCCCTTCTTCAACGCACCGACCCCGAGCAGCACGAGGCCGCCGATCGCGAGCGCGATGATGCCGGTGACGATCAGCAGGGAGAGCCACCACGGCAGGAACGTCGCGAACGCGGCCGCGACGGTCGCCCAGAGGAAGCCGACCAGGAAGAGGCTGAGGACGCCCGCACCGACGAGCGCGCCGATGCCGATGCCGAGCGCGACGACCTTCTTCTTGACCTCCATCAGCGCAAGCTCGACCTCGAGCTTCGCGATCGAGGAGGCGTGCTCGGCGACGAGCTTCGCGGCGCCGCCGACCCCGCCGTTCGCCTCAGCGTGGGTGGGCATGGCCCCTCCAGTCGATCGCCTTCGCGACGACGTAGCCGACGGCGAACGCCGCGCCGAGCACGAGGAACGGATTCGGACCGCCGCCCTTGCGCCTGCGCCTGGGCGGGGCCGGGCGCTCGAGCTGCGGGCCGGACGGCGCGGACGGCGAGGTCGCCTCGCCCTTCGCGCGCGCCCTGATCAGCGACGGCTTCAGCTTGCGCAGGAACGCCGGATCCTCGGCGAGCGCGTCGGCGACCTTCGCTCGCACGCCGCCGGCGGCGCGGGCGTCGCGAACGAACGACTCGAGCTTGTCGGCTGCGGTCTCGACTGCGCGGTCGGCTTTCGTCGCGGTCATTTCTTCGTCGGCGGGTCTTCGCCGGTCGCGACCCGCCAGATCGACGATGCGACGCGTCGCGTAACCATCGTAGAGGCGGCGCCGAGCCCCGCATAGAGGCCCGTCCACATCGCTTTCCGCAACATGGGCGATCTTTCGCCGCACGCGCGGCCCTGCAAACATGCGCGGCCGTGGAGCCGGAGCGCACCCTCGGAAAAGCCGAACGGCAGAAGCTCGTGCTCAGCCTCGTCGAGCGGATGCCGCTCGGGACGCAGCAGGAGCTGCTCGAGGCGCTCGGGGCCGCGGGCTGCCGCGTCACCCAGGCCACCGTGTCGCGGGACATCCGCGAGCTGGGGCTCGAGAAGGAGCTCGACCCGCTCGGGCATCCGCGCTACGTGGCGCCGCAGAGCCGCCGCCGGGCCGATCCGCGCGAGACGCTGCGCAGCCTCCTCGCGCAGTTCGGGCGGCGGGCGACGGCGGCCGGGAACATCACGGTCCTCCGCTGCGAGATCGGCTCCGCGCCCGCGATCGCCCGCGCGCTCGACCGTGTCGGCCACCCGCTGGTCGTCGGCACGCTGGCCGGCGACGACACGCTGCTCGTGATCGCGCGCGACGCCGAGGGGGCGGAGGCCCTAGCCCGCGAGCTCGGTTAGCCGGCCGGCCCACGGATGGGCCGCCTCGAGCTGCGCGGCCAGCCGGAACAGGATCGCCTCGCCGGCCGGCGGCCCGATCAGCTGCACGCCGACGGGCAGCCCGTCGACCGTCCCGAACGGGACGCTCGCCGCCGGCTGGCCGGTCACGTTGACGAGTGGCGTGAACGGCGTGAGCTCGCCGCCGCGCTCGAACTGCCGCCACGGGTCGGGGTCGTCGAAGACCCAGCCGATCGGCACCGGCACCTTCGCGAGGGTCGGTGTCAGCACGACGTCGACGTCCTCCCAGAACGCGAGCACGCGGCGCGACAGGCGCTGCAGCGCTGTCACCGCCCGCGCGTAGTCGACGCTCGACGTCTCCCGGGCGCGTTCGCCGAGCGCACGGTTGAGCGGCGTCAGCAGCGACTCGTCCCCGACCGGGTAGAGGGCGGGCGTGAGCTGCCAGAGCTGCGCGAAGATCCAGAGCAGCCCCTCCTCGCGCCACGGCGGCGTCGCCTCGACCACGTCGTGGCCGAGCAGGGCGAGCGCGTTCGCCGCGGCGCGGGCGACCGCGGCGACGGCCGGCTCGACCGGGTAGTCGATCGGCGGCTCGACGGTCAGCGCGATGCGCAGGCGGCCGGGCTCGTGCCCCACCTCGTCGAGAAACGGCCGCTCGGGCGGCGGCGCCCAGTGGGCGTCGCCGGTCTCGTAGCCCGCGAGCACGTCGAGGAAGGCGGCGGCGTCGCGCACCGTGACGCTGAGCCCGGCGTTCTGGCCGAGCTCGAGCGAGCCGCTGCCGTAGGGCGCGGCGGAGACGCGACCCCGCGAGGGCTTCAGCCCGAAGAGCCCGCAGCACGAGGCCGGGATGCGGATCGAGCCGCCGCCGTCCGAGCCGTGGGCGAGCGGCAGCACGCCGGCGGCGACCGCCGCCGCCGCACCGCCCGACGAGCCGCCGGGCGTCCGCGTCGCGTCCCACGGGTTGCGGCACGCGCCGTTCAGGTCCGACTCCGTGACGCAGGTGATCCCGAACTCGGGCGTGTTCGACTTGCCGAGGATCTGGAAGCCGGCGGTGCGCAGCCGCCGCACGAGCGCCGCGTCGGCCGCCGGCACGTACTCCGCGAACGCACGCGACGAGAAGGTCGTGCGCAGGCCGGCCGTCTCGGTCAGGTCCTTGACGAGCATCGGCACCCCGCGGAAGGGCCCGTCCGCCGGCTCGTCCAGGTCGAACGACGGCGTGACGAGGAAGTTCAGCTCCGGGTTCGTCGCCTCGATGCGCGCGATCGCCTGCTCGGCGAGCTCGCGCGGCGACACCTCGCCGGCGCGGACGTCGGCGGCAAGGGCGAGCGCGTCCTTCAGCGCCGCCCCGCGAGGCCGAGCCACTCGGCCACGCGGCGGATCGCGCTCTCGCGGTGCGGCCGCGGGTCCTGACCGACGATCGCCTCCTCCGCGCGGGCGCCGATCGGCGCCTTGTCCGGCTCGACGTCGATCGACTCGGCCGGCTCCTCGTACTCGCCGAGCGCCTCGATCGCCGCGCGGTCGAGCTTCAGCTGCACGTGGCCGTCGGTGATCGCGCCGACCTGCTCGGCCGGCACGTAGCGCGGACGGGCGAGCGCGCTCGACGCGATCGCGAGGCCGTCGAAGATGTCCGCGTCCGAGTCGCCGGTGACCGCCTCGACGCGGCCGACCTCCTCGCCCGCCGCGTCGACGACCCGCCAGCCCGGCTCGATCAGCAGCCAGGAGACGGGGTCGGCCATCAGAGGGTGAGGCCGGCGGAGAGCCAGACGGGGCCCTGCGTCGCCACGTGACGCGAGCCCGAGATGACGCGGAGGATCGAGACCGAGCCGGTGATGCCCTCGGCGTCGCACCGCTCGAAGCAGCGGCGCGCCATCTCGGGCGAGACGCCGTAGCCCTGCTCGCGCGCGCAGCGGAACCGGAAGGCGGCGCGCTGCCCGTCGCGGCGCGGGTTGCACTGGACGCAGAGGACCGCGGCGCGCTCGACGAAGTCGGTCGAGGTGAGCTGGATCTCCGCGTAGACGTCGCTCCAGTCGGCGGGCAGACCCGCGAGCGCGGCGTCCCAGGAAGCTGTCAAGGGCAGATGTGCGCGAGTTGCAGCAGGTTTTTCCGCCGCCTGGGATCCAGAAAGCGACAGCGTGCCGGCCGGGATCCGGCGCAGGAGGCGCTCGAGGCTGTCGGGGCTCGGCGCAGTCCCGTCACGCGCGACGGTGAAGAGAAGCGCGGTGGGAGCGGCGCGATACGGGCCCGCCGGGCCGAGCATGGCGGCCGCCTCGTCGGCGGCGCCGCGGTCGGTCAGCTCGAGGCGCAGAGTCGCCCGCGCCCACCCCTCCGGCAGATTGGATCCAACCGTTTTCCACTGCTCCGCGACGGTCACGAAGGAACCGTACACTGCCGGGACTTTGGCCAAGGTCGAGAAGAAATCCACCGTGAACGAGGAGACGCTGCGGGACTTCCTGCGCGACATGCTCCTCATCCGTCGCTTCGAGGAAAAGGTCGAGGAGCGGTTCCGCGCGGGCGAGCTGCCGGGCTTCCTGCACGTCGCGATCGGCCAGGAGGCCGTCGCGGTCGGCGTCTGCCAGGCGATGGCCGAGGACGACATCTTCGCGTCGACGCACCGCGCGCACGGCCACACGCTCGCGCGCCACACCGCGCCCGAGAAGGTGATGGCGGAGCTCTACGGCAAGGTCGAGGGGTGCTCGCACGGCTACGGCGGCTCGATGCACCTCTACGACGTCGAGCGCGGCAACTACGGAGCGAACGCCGTGATCGGCGGCGGCCTGCCGGCCGTCACCGGCGCCGGCCTCGCGTTCAAGCTGCGGAACGAACCGCGCGTCGCGGTCGCGTTCTTCGGCGACGGCGCCACCAACATCGGCACGTTCCACGAGTCGCTCAACCTGGCGCAGCTCTGGAAGACGAAGACCGTGTTCGTCTGCGAGAACAACCACTGGGCCGAGTCCACGCCCGGCTGGCAGCACTCGCCGGTGTGGGACGACATGTCGAAGCGCGCGCTCGCCTTCGACATGAAGTCGATCAAGGTCGACGGCCAGGACGTCGAGGCGGTGTACGCCGCCGCGCAGGAGGCGCTCGAGCACGCGCGCACCGGCGAGGGCCCGGTCTTCCTGGACGTCGAGACCTATCGGATGCACGGCCACTACATCGGCGACCCGCAGGTCTACCGCACGAAGGAGAACCGCGAGGAGGCCGCCGAGCACGACCCGATCAACCGGCTCCGCGACCGGCTCGGCCTCTCCGACGACGAGTTCAAGGAGTTCGACGACGCAGCGCACGCCCGGGTCGACGCAGCGCTCGAGTTCGCGCAGAACGGCACCGACCCGAAGCCGGAAGACGCGCTCAAGAACGTCTATGCCTGAGCTGACCTACAGAGAGGCGGTCCGCGACGGGCTCGCGGCCGCGATGCGCGAGAACGAGGACGTCTTCATCATGGGCGAGGACATCGCCGAGATGGGCGGCTCGATGGGCGTCACGCAGGGCCTCCTCGACGAGTTCGGCCCTGAGCGCGTCCGCAACACGCCGATCAGCGAGATGGCGATCGTCGGCGCCGGCATCGGCGCCGCGATGGCGGGCATGCGGCCGGTGGTCGAGATCATGTACGAGGACTTCCTGACGCTCTCGCTCGAGCAGATCGTCAACCAGGCGGCGAAGCACCGCTACATGTCGGGCGGACAGCTCACCGTCCCGCTGACGATCCGCACGCAGGGCGGCGCCGGCTGGTCGCCGGGCGCGCAGCACGCGCAGCAGCTCGAGGCGTGGCTCGTGCACATCCCCGGGCTGAAGGTCGCCTTCCCGTCGACCCCGGCCGACGTCCAGGGGATCCTCTGGACCGCGATCCACGACCCGAACCCGGTCATCGTCTTCGAGCACCGGCTGCTGTACCCGGTCAAGGGCGAGGTGCCCGAGACGCTCGAGCCGGTCGAGCTCGGCAAGGCGCGCGTCGCGCGCGAGGGCACCGACGTGACGGTGATCGCCACCGGGCCGCTCGTGCACCGCTCGCTCGAGGCGGCGAAGCAGGCCGAGGAGCTCGGCATCTCCGTCGAGGTCGTCGACCCGCGCACGCTGCAGCCGCTCGACGAGGACGCGCTCGTCGCGTCGGTGAAGAAGACGAACCGCGCCGTCGTCGCGCACGAGGCCGTCACGCGCATGGGCTTCGGCGCCGAGGTTGCCTCCGTGCTGCAGTACAAGGCGTTCGACTACCTCGACGCGCCGATCGAGCGCGTCGGCGCGAAGTTCGCGCCGCTCGCCTTCGCGCCGGTGATGGAGCAGTTCGTCGTCCCGCACGCGGAGGACGTGCTCGCCGCGATCAAGCGCACGGTGGGCAAGTAGCCATGGCGAACGAGGTCAAGCTGCCTCGCCTCGGTCAAGGCATGGAGGCCGGCACCGTCAACAAGTGGCTGAAGTCCGAGGGCGACACGGTGTCGAAGGGCGAGCCGCTCTTCGAGGTCGACACCGACAAGGTCACGCAGGAGGTCGAGTCCGACTTCGACGGCGTCCTGCTGAAGATCGTGCTCGCGCAGGGCGAGGCTCCGGTCGGCCAGACGATCGCCTACATCGGCGAGGCGGGCGAGGAGGTCGCGGCGCCCGCGGTCGCCCCGCAGGCCGACACGCCCGAGCCTGCGCGCGCGGAAGCTCCCGCGCCGTCTGACCCCGGACCGGGGTCGGACCCCGTCCCTGCGACCAACGGCCGCGTCAAGGCGTCGCCGCTCGCCCGGCGCCTCGCGCGCGAGAAGGGGATCGACATCGCGTCGCTCCGCGGCACCGGCCCCGAGGGCCGCATCGTCGCGAGGGACGTGGAAGGCGCGAAGGCCCGCCCGGCCGTCGCTGCGGCGGCGCCGGCCGGCGAGGTCGAGCAGGTGCCGCTGACGTCGATCCGCAAGACGATCGCACGCCGCCTCACCGCCGCGTGGCAGGCACCCGTCTTCCAGCTGACCGTGAGCGCGGACATGACGCGCGCGAACGAGGTCGTCGCGCGCTCCCGTGAGCTGAACCCCGACGTCCGCGTCACCGTCACCGACCTGCTCGCGAAGGTGTGCGCGCAGGCGCTGATGCGCCACCGCGACGTGAACGTGCAGTACACGGAGGATGCGCTCCTCAAGTTCCCGACCGCGAACGTCGGGATCGCGGTCGCGGCGCCGCAGGGGCTCGTCGTTCCGGTGCTGCGCTCGGTCGAGCGGCTCTCGCTTGCCGACGTCGCGGGCGTCCGCGCCGACGCGGTCGGCCGCGCGCGCGACAACAAGCTGACCACGCAGGACTTCGAGGACGGGACGTTCACCATCTCGAACCTCGGCATGTTCGGCATCGAGCAGTTCGTCGCCGTCATCAACCCGCCCCAGGCCGCGATCCTGGCGGTGGGCGCGACGGTCGACACTCCGGTTGCCCGGAACGGGGCGGTGGAGATCCGGCCGACGATGAGCATGACGCTCACGGTCGATCACCGCGCCGTCGACGGCGCCGAGGGTGCAGACTTCCTACGGACGGTGAAGACGTTCGTGGAAGATCCCGCACTCGCCCTGTGACGACCAGCGACGTTCGCGTCTGGTACCTGGTCCGCGACTTCGACAGGGGTCGCGACTTCTACAAGCGCCTGCTCGGCTTCGACGAGACGTTCGTCGACTGGGACGACAAGTGGTCGAAGCTCGAGAAGGGGAAGATGCGGATCGCGCTTGCCGAGGGCGAGCCGACGCTTTCCGGCGGCGTGGCCGCGATCGACGTCGACGACGTGAAGGCGCAGGCCGACAGGCTCCGCGGGGAGGGCGTCGAAGTGGGGGTCGTGCTCGACCTCGCCGGCCAGATGCGCCTCGTCGACGTCTTCGATCCCGACGGGAACCGCGTGCAGCTCACGCAGGAGATCGGGTGATCCGGCGCGGCTCGGCAGCCGACGTCCCGTTCATGCGCTCGATGCTCCCGCACGCCTACGGGTGGCGGGTGAACGCACTCGAGACGGACATCCCGCTCTCGCGCTACGTCGACAACTGGGGGCGCCCCGGCGACGTGGCGGTGATCGCGCACGAGACGGGCAACCGTGTCGGCGCGGCGTGGCTCCGGCTCTTCCGCGCCGCCGAGCCGGGCTACGGCTTCGTCGACGAGCAGACGCCGGAGCTCTCGATCGCGGTCGTCCCCTCGCGCCGGCGTCACGGCCAGGGGCAGGAGCTGCTCGACGGGCTGCTCGACGCCGCGCGCGCCGCCGGCCACCGGCAGGTCTCGCTGTCCGTCGAGGACGGCTCCCCGGCGGTCGGCTTCTACGAGCGGAACGGGTTCGAGCACGTCGGCGACGCCGAGGGTGGCGTGATCATGCTGAAGCGCCTCTGAGGCGAAGCGAAAACCCCTGCACCGAACGCGAAAAACGGGCCGTTCCCGCGGCCCCCGGCGTCAGACGCGGCTCAGACGCCGGAAACCGGTGGGAACGCGGCTGCGAAGGAGGATCGAGGCACCCGGCACGCTGGGGGCCGCCGGGTGCCCCTTCCTCTTACTCGAACCGAGCCTCGAGCCACCGCGCGACCCGGTCGAGGAACGCCGGGTCGAGCGTGTGCGGCAGCGGGTACTCCTCGTAGAGGAGCTCGCCGCCGGCGGCCAGGATCTCGTCGCGGGCCCGGCGCCCGAACTCGATCGGGATCACCGGGTCGTGGACGCCGTGCCCGAGCGAGACCGGCGGGAGCGGACGGTCGGTGTCGATCGCCCACCCGTCGACGACCGGGACGAAGCCCGAGAAGCCGCAGACCGCGGCCGGCCGCCGCGCGAGCTCGCGGCCGAGCCCGAGTGCCAGCGACATCACGCAGCCCTGCGAGAAGCCGCCGAGCGCGACCCGCTCGTACGGGAGCGCGTCGAGGAACTCGACGCACGCGCGATACGACGACCAGAACGTCTCCGGGTCGGGATGGCCGACGCGCGGCACGACGTACCAGTGCGCGCCGCCCGGCGGCAGCGACAGCGGCCCGCGCGGCGTGTAGCCGTGGAGACGCCGGTGCGGATCGAGCAGGTCGAGCAGCGGGAAGAGGTCGTTCTCGTCGGTCGCGCGCCCGTGGAAGAGGACGAGCGCCCCGAGCGCCTCGCCGTCAGCCGGACGCTCGCGAGCGATCACGGCGCGGGTTCGGGAGCGGAGTCAGGATCTGCTCGACCTGCGAGCGGTACTGCTCGTAGTTCGGCGGCAGCGAGAGCGACTCGCCCAGCGTCTCGAACGGCTCGTCGGCGGTGAAGCCCGGGCCGATCGTCGCGATCTCGAACAGCACGCCCGACGGCTCGCGGAAGTAGATCGACTTGAAGTAGAAGCGGTCGATCACGGGGGTCGGCTGCCCGCCGCCGTCCATCACCTTCTGCCGCCACGCCTCGTGCTCGTCGGGGAGCGACGCCCACGCGACGTGGTGCACCGTCCCGGCCGCCTGCAGGCCGCGCTGCTCGGGCGGCGGGTCGTAGACGTAGAAGCCGCCGCGCTTCTCGCCGCGCGCCTCCCACCCCGGCGTGAACTCGAGCGAGCGCAGGAGCCGCTCGCTCCGCTCGGGCTGCGACGCGTATGCGCGCACGCCGGCGAAGCCGCGGATGCGGTGCTCGGCCGGGATGTCCGGCGCCTCCGCGACGAGCGGCTCGTCGCCCGACTCGTCGACGAGCAGCTCGAGCTTCAGCCCCTCCGGATCCTCGAAGACGAGCGTGCCGTCGCCGCGGTCGCCGCCGACGCGCTCCTGCCAGAAGTCGAGCGACTCGTGCAAGCCGACCCTGAACGAGATCAGGTGCACCATCCCGTCGCCGGCGCGGCCCTTCGGCGCGCCCGGGTACTCGAAGAACGTGATGTCGGCGCCCGCCGAGCCGCGCTCGTCCGCGTAGAAGAGGTGGTAGACGGTCGGGTCGTCCTGGTTGACGGTCTTCTTGACCATCCGCAGGCCGAGCTCGCCCGCGTAGAACTCCACGTTCCTCGGCGCGTCGCCCGTGATGCACGTGACGTGGTGGACGCCTTCGAGCCTCACAGCTCATAGCATCCCAGAATGCGCGCATCGGTAATCCGGAACGGCCGGATCGAGCTCGAGGAGCGGCCCGACCCGGTGCCCGGCGAGGGAGAGCTGCTGATCCGCGTGCGCGCCGCCGGGATCAACGGCGCGGACCTGATCCAGCGTGCGGGCCGCTACCCGGCGCCGCCCGGCGCGCCGCAGGACATCCCCGGCCTCGAGTGCGCGGGGGAGACCGAGGACGGCCGCCGGGTGATGGCGCTCCTCGGCGGCGGGGGCCAGGCGGAGCTCGTGACGGTGCACCACACGCACGTGCTGCCCGTGCCCGACCACCTCTCCTGGGAGCAGGCGGGCGGATTCATGGAGGCCTTCGCGACCGCGCACGACGCGCTCTTCACGCAGGCCGAGCTGCGCGGCGGCGAGCGCCTGCTCGTGAACGGCGCGGCCGGCGGCGTCGGCGTGGCGGCCGTGCAGCTCGGCGTCCAGGCGGGCGCGCAGGTGACGGCCTCCGCGCGCCACCACCACGACGAGCTGCTTGCGCTCGGTGCGGCCGGCACCGAGCCCGACGGCGAGTACGACGTGATCCTCGAGCTCGTCGGCGGCGACAACCTCGCGCGCGACCTCGAGCGGCTCGCGCTCAAGGGGCGGCTCTCCGTGATCGGCACCGGCGCCGGCTCCCGCGTGGAGCTCGAGCTCGGCCACCTGACGCGCAAGCGGGGCCGCATCCACGGCTCGACCCTGCGTGCGCGCAGCCGCGAGGAGAAGGAGGACGTGGTCCGCCGGCTCGAGGGGGCGCTGCGCCGGTACGAGCTGACCGTGCCGGTGGAGGAGACGTTCCCGCTCGAGCGGGCGAACGACGCGTATGAGCGGTTCCGCGCCGGCGGCAAGTTCGGGAAGATCGTCCTCGTCCCGTGACGCCCCGCGAGCTGCGCCTCGCGACGCTCGCGCGCCAGCTGCTGCTCGAGCGGGTCGAGCTGACCGCGGTCGAGGCGCTCGAACGGCTGTCCGGGCTGCAGGCGCAGGACTCGACCGGCCCGTACCTCGGCCTGTGGGCCCGCCTCGACGGCTTCGAGCGCGGCGAGCTGACCGCCGCCGTCGAGTCCCGGGAGGTGGTCGTCGCGACGCTCCAGCGCGTGACGATGCACATGGTCAGCGCCGCCGACCATGCCTGGCTGAAGCCGACGCTCGCGCCGGTGCACGAGCAGACGCGCCGCCGGCCCGTGATCCGCGACCTCGACCAGGAGCGGCTGCTCGCCGAGGCGCGACGGCGGGCACCCGTCCGGATGCGCGACCTGCACGACCTCGCGCCCGGCGTGAACACCGGGCACCTGAACGACTTCTTCCAGGCGAGCCTGCCCTTCGTGCGGGTGCCGCCCGCCGGCACCTGGGGCGTCTCGGGGAGCCCCGTGCAGGAGCTCGCCGAGGTGGGCGAGCCCGACGTCGACCGCCTCGTCCGCTCCTACCTCGGCGCCTTCGGGCCTGCCACGGTGGCGGACGCCCAGGCGTGGTCGGGGCTGAAGGGCCTGCGGGCCGTCTTCGAGCGGCTCGAGCTCGAGGAGCTCGGCGACGGGCTCTACGACCTGCCGGGAGCGCCGCACCCGCCCGGGACGACCCGGCCGCCCGTCCGGTTCCTGCCGCGCTACGACAACCTCTTCCTCGGCTACGCCGACCGCAGCCGCTTCGGCGCTCCGCCGATCGGCGTCCCGACCGTGCTCGTCGACGGGCTCCCCGCCGCGAGGTGGGAGTGGCGCGACGGCGACGTCCACGTGACGCCCGATCTCGGCGCCGGGGTTGAGGAGGAGCGGCGCCGACTAGTACGCTTCCTCACGTGACCGCTCCGGTGCTTCCGGAGAACGAAGAGGCGCAACGCGCCTGGGACGGCGTGCTCTTCGACCGGTTCCTGCGCTTCCGCCACCTGATCGGAGCACTCGCACAGCACGGGCACTCTGCGATGCAGGCGGCGCCGCCGCCGGTCGGCGCGCGGATCCTCGACATCGGCTGCGGCTTCGGCGACAGCACCAACGAGCTCGCCGAGCTCGCTGGCCCGGACGGGAGCGCGCTCGGCGTCGACATCTCGCCGCGCTTCATCGAGCACGCGCGGGCCGATGCGAGGGGCAACGTCCGCTTCGACGTGATGGACGTGCAGGCCGCGACGTTCGCGGACACCTTCGACTACGCGTTCTCCCGCTTCGGGACGATGTTCTTCGCGAGCCCGGTTGCGGCGCTCCGCAACGTGCACGCGGCGCTCGCCGAGCGCGGCCGGCTCGTCATGGTCGTGTGGCGGAAGCGCGAGGACAACCCGTGGATGTACGTCGCCGAGCAGGTCGTGAAGCCGCTCGTCGACATCCCCGAGGAGACCGACGAGGCGCGCTGCGGCCCCGGCCCGTTCTCGATGGCGGGCGCCGACCTCGTCAGCACGCAGCTGCAGCTCGCCGGCTTCCGCGACGTCGCCTTCCTGCGCAGCGACCTCCCGATCGTGCTCGGCCGCGACCTCGAGGAGGCGATCGAGTTCAACCTCGCGCTCGGGCCGGCGGCCGAGGCGGTGCGCCTGGCGGGGGACGACGGCGAGTCGATGAAGCCGCGGCTCCGGGAGCTGCTGCGGCCTGCGCTCGCGCAGTTCGAGACGGCGGACGGAGTCGTCGCGCCGTCCTCGGTCTGGGTGGTCACCGCAACTCGCTAGCATCGACCGCATGGATGTCGACATCGCAGTACTCGGCGGTGGCCCGGGCGGCTACACCGCGGCGATCCGCGCAGCCCAGCTGGGCGCGAAGGTCGTGTGCATCGAGAAGGAGCCCGATCTCGGCGGCACGTGCCTCCGCGTCGGGTGCATCCCCACCAAGGCCTGGGTGCAGACGGCGCACTTCATGCACCAGGCGCACGAGACCTTCGGGAAGCTCGGCGTCACCGTCTCCGACCCGCAGCTCGACTTCGGCAAGGCGAACGAGTGGAAGGCCGCCGTCGTCAAGCAGATGACGGGCGGCGTCGCCGGCCTCTTCAAGGCGAACGGCGTGGAGTGGGTCAACGGCTTCGGCAAGTTCACCGGGCCGAACACGATCGCGGTGGAGGGTGGCGAGGACGTCACCTTCAAGAGTGCGATCGTCGCGACCGGCTCGTTCCCGCTCCGCCCGCCGATCCCGGGGCTCGAGAGCGATCTGTGCGTCGACTCCACGGGCCTGCTCGCGCAGACGGAGGTGCCGAAGCGCCTCGTCATCCTCGGCGGCGGGATCATCGGTGCGGAGTTCGCGTCGATCTTCAACCGCTTCGGCTCCGAGGTGACGATCATCGAGATGCTCGACACGCTGATCCCGCAGGAGGACGCGGACGCGGCGAAGGAGCTCGCGAAGGCGTTCCAGAAGCGCGGGATCGCGCTGCAGCTCGGCAAGCAGTGCACCGGCGTCGAGCAGCAGGGGAACTCCCTGAAGGTGAGCTTCGGGGACGGCGAGTCGGTCGAGGCCGACCTGATGCTCGTGTCGGTGGGCCGCGGCCCGCTCGTCGAGGGCATCGGCCTCGAAGCGGCCGGCGTCGCGTTCGACAAGCGCAAGGGCATCAGCGCCGACGAGCACCGCCGCACGACCGTGCCGCACATCTACGCGGTCGGCGACTGCGCCGGCTACTGGCAGCTCGCGCACACCGCGTTCCGCGAGGGCGAGGTCGCCGCCGAGAACGCGTCCGGCCACGAGGCGACCGTCGACAACCGCGCCGTGCCGCGCCCGATCTACACCGACCCGGAGATCGCCGGCGTCGGCCTCACCGAGGCGCAGGCGCGCGAGCAGTACGGCGACGACGTCGCGGTCGGTGTCTTCCCGTGGGTCGCGAACGCGCGCGCGGTGATGCAGGGCGACACCGTCGGCTGGGTCAAGTCGATCCACGAGACGCGCTACGGCGAGCTGCTCGGCCTGATCATGGTCGGGCCGCACGTCACCGACCTGATCGAGGCGGGCACCGTCGCGATCGACGCGGAGTCGACCGTGGAGACGGTCGCCGACGGCATGGCCGCGCACCCGACGCTCTCCGAGGCGATCAAGGAAGCCGGCCTCGTCGCGCTGGGCCGCGCGATCCACCTGCCGAACAAGAAGCGCGCGGCCGCGAAGGCCTAACCGGTTTCGGGTACCTGGTACGCCTCCGGCGTGCCAGGTACCTGGTTCTCGATCCGCCGCACGGCCGGGACGAGGCAGACGAGCGCCGACGGGATCGCGATCAGCGCGGCCGAGACGAGCAGCGCCGTGCGGATCCCCGCCGCCGCGGCGAGCGGCCCGGCGAGCGCGAGCCCGGCCGGGTTGATCACCAGCGAGATCAGCCAGTCCCACGAGCTCACGCGCGAGATCACGTCCTGCGGGACGCGCGCCTGCACGACCGACCACCAGAGCGTGTTCAGCACCGCGAGGCCGAACGACGAGGCGAAGTTCGCGCCGGCGATCGGCCAGGTGCCGGCCGGGATCGCGAGCAGCACGAGCGGCGCGGCGCCGAGCACGAGCCCGAGGTTTCCGACGACGAGCGGCCGCCGCGGCTGCCAGCGCAGCACGAGCACAGACCCGAGCACGTAGCCGAGGCCGCTCGCGCCGGCGATGTAGCCCCACGCGTCGGCGCCGCCGAGGTGCTGCAGCGCGACGAGCGGCCCGAGCACCGAGAAGAACGGGAACGCGAAGTTCCAGAGGGCGTGCGTGATCAGGTTCTGCCAGTACCAGTCGCGCGAGCGGACGGCGTGCCAGCCCTCCGCGAGCTCCCGCAGGAACGGCGCCTGATCGCGCGGCGCCTTCGGCGGCAGGCGGACGAGCGAGAGGCACACCGCCGAGACGGCGAAGGTCGCCGCGTCGACCAGGAACACCCAGCCGGTGCCGAACGCGGCGACGAGGACGCCGGCGACGACCGGGCCGAAGATCGCCGGCACGTTCTGGGTCAGCTCGAGCAGCGCGTTCGCCCGCTGGAGCTCGTCGGCGGGCACGAGCTGCGGCACGAGCCCGTCGGAGGCGGGCCCGAAGAACGAGGCGGCGGCGCTGTGGAGGAGGTAGCCGACGGTCAGCTGCCAGACCGTCGCCTGCCCGCTGATGAGCAGCAACGCGAGCACGAGCTCGACCGCGCCGCGGAGGCCGTCGGTCACGAGCATCACGAGCTGGCGCGGCAGTCGGTCGGCCCAGACGCCGCCGACGAGCAGCAGCACGACGCGCACGAGGGTGCCGGCGCCGAGGATCAGCCCCAGGTCGGACGCCGAGCCGCCGACGTGCAGGACGGCGAACGCGAACGCGACGAAGATCAGCCGGTCGCCGACCGACGACGTGGCGCGGCCGAGCCACACGAGCCGGTAGGCCCGGTGGCGGAGGGGGCCGAGGCGATTCACGCCGGCAGGGTTGCAGCAGGCGCGTCGTGCCCGCTCGTGATCTCGCGCACGCTGGGCGTGAACGCGACCCAGATGTTGGTCGCGGCGGCGAGCGCGGCGGCGCCGAGCAGCGTCCACTCGCGGCCGAGGGCGCCCGCGATCGGGCCGAACGCGATCATCCCGACGGGCATGAAGACGAACGACACGAGGATGTCGTAGGAGCGGACGCGCGAGTAGACGTGCTCCGGGATGAGCCGCTGCAGCGCGGTCTCCCACCACGTGTTGCAGACCGCGACGGCGCCGAGCGCGGCGGCCCACCCGACGGCGAGCGCCGGCACCGGCAGCGGCCCGGCGAGCGCGCCGACCGGCAGCGCGATCAGCGTGCAGGCGACGAAGCCGGCGTAGAGCGGCTGGCGCGGCGCGAACTTCACCGAGGCGAGCGCCCCGACGATCGCGCCGGCCGAGCCGCACGTCGAGACGATCCCCCACGAGAGCTTCGCGCTGCCGAAGTGGTCGAGGAAGGTCACCGGCCCGAGCACGAGGAACGCGGCGAAGGCGATGTTCGACATCGCGAAGCCGACGAGCGGCGTGCGCACCCACGGCCGCGCGACCACCTCGCGGAACCCGTCGCGCGCCTCGGCCACGAACGAGGTGCGCGACGCGCGCACCGGCGCGTCGACGTCGAGGCGCGAGAGGAAGAACGCGCTCGCGGCGAACGACGCCGCGTCGACGGCGAAGACCCAGCCGGGGCCGGCCGTCCCGACGAGCACGCCGGAGAGCGCGGGGCCGAAGACGTTGAGCGTGTTGCGCGACATCCCGAGCAGCGCGTTCGCGGGCTGCAGGTTCTGGGCGCTGATCGTCTGCGGCACGAGCCCGTCGGAGGCGGGGCCGAAGAAGGCGGACGCCATCCCGAACACCGCCTCGGTGACGATGAAGAGCGGCAGCGTCATGTGATGCGTGAGGAGCATCGCGGCCGTGAACGCGTGCACGAGGCCGCGAGCCAGGTCGCAGGTGAGCATGATCGTGCGGCGCGAGAGCCGGTCGGCGACGACGCCGCCGGCGAGCGTGAACACCACGCGCGCGACCATCAGCGCGCCGAGCACCGTGCCGAGCGCGGTGGCGGAGCGGTTGATCGAGAGAACGGCGAACGTGAGGGCGACCGGGACGATCGCGTCGCCGAGCGCGGACGAGACTCGCCCCAGCCATAGAAGCCGGAATCGACGCTCCCCCAGCGGGATCAAAGCCTCCCCCAGACCCACCGCCGGTGACTGTAGTACGGATCCCGATCGTTCACCAGAGGCGAAGAAATGTAAAGGGAGCGTAAAGCGAGGAGGTTCCGCGCAAGATTTCGGCAAGACCGACGTCTCAACCTACGGACGTGCCCTCGTCCCGCCGGAAGCCTCGCCCGCCCGCAGGCTTCCGGCACTCTCCCAGGGGGCCCCGCCTCGAGCCGCAGGAGGCGGGGCCCCTTGTTTTTGTTTGCGAGCCGGAGCGGGAGGGGTAGAGTCGGTCCGTGAGCGTTTTCAACCGCCGCAACGCCGTCGTGGGCTGGGTCACCGTGGCGGTCGGGAAGCGCGCCCTCAAGCGCAAGGCGAAGGACGCGGTCCCGGCGATCGACCCCGAGTCGAAGAAGCCCAACAAGAGCGCCGTCGCGCTGCTGCTCGCAGCCGCCGCCGGCGTCGCCACGTTCTTCCGCAGGCGCTCGAGCGACGATTCCTCGACCGAGTAGGCCCGTTCATGCCTACGATGGTCGGCCGTGCTCGAGACGGTCTGGCATCCGGATGCGCTCGCGTTCGCGTTCACACGCGACGGCTCGGCCACCGGTGAGGACGAGCTCGACGTTCTCGGCACCACCTATCCCGGCCGCTTCCTGAGCGTCTCGGAGCTCGCCGCCTGGCAGCCGGAGGGCGAGCTCGGCGACTCGACGCGCTCGCTGCTCGCGGTGCGCGACCTCGCGCAGCGCGCGGTCTCGGAGGGGCTCGTCTTCCCGCAGTTGACGGAGATCGGCGGCGACTGGTTCGCGTTCTGGGGCGCGACGCTCGAGGCGGAGGTGGAGTCGACGCTGACCGCGATCGCCGCCGCCTCGCCGACGGTGATCGCCGACTACTTCCACGCCGACCGCACCGCGGTCGTCAACGACCTCTACCCGCGGCTCGTCGACGAGATCGCCCGCGCGCGCCTCGTCGAAGCCGGGCTCTCCGTGGGCTCGTCGCGCGCGTTCGGTCGCGGCCGCGCAGTCGAGGCGTTCCTCGCCGGGCTCACCTCCGGCGACCCGGAGCTGCCGCACGGCGCCTCGTACGCGGCGCTCGAGAAGAAGGTGACGCGCTGGGTCGACGACGGCTTCGCCCGGCTGCCGCGCGCGCCGTGGCGCGCCGGCCTGCACCTCGAGGACCGGGCGGGGTCGCTCGTGCTGCAGCTGTGGCTGCACGCCGAGGACGACTCGACCGTCGCGCTCCCGGCGGCGCTCCTCTGGGACGCCGGCCCCGACGCGTTCGACTTCCTGCGCGACGCCGACCCGTACGCCGACCTGCGCCGCTCCTTCGACGAGCTGCGCCCGTTCCTCGAGGAGAACGGCATCCGCTTCGAGCGGGAGCGGCCGCGCGAGGTCGAGCTCGACGCCGAGGACGCCGCCTACTTCCTGCGGCGCCTGATGCCGCAGCTCGCCGTGCCGGTGACGCTGCCGCAGCGCTGGCTCGCCCGGCCGGCGCGCATCCGCGCCGACCTGGCCGCGCGCTCGTCAGCCGGCCGCTTCGCCGCGTTCGACTGGAACCTGCGCATCGACGACCTCGGCCTCGACGTGCAGGAGCTGCGCGAGCTCGCCGAGCAGGCGCACCCGGTCGTGGAGGCGGGCGGGCGCTGGCAGGCGCTCCGGCGCGAGGACGTGACGCGCGCGCTCCGCTTCCTCGAGCGCCGCGAGCTCGGCGGCGACTTCGTCGACCTCGTGCGCGCCGCGTCGGGCATCTCGCTCGACGAGTACGGGCTCGACCTCGGCGCCGTCACGCTCGACGAGCGCCTCTCCGGGATGCTCGGCGGCGACGCGCGGTTCAAGCCGCTGCCGACGCCGCCCGGGATGGAGTTCGCACTCTTCCAGTTCCAGGAGGCGGGGCACGGCTGGCTGCGGCTGCTCGGCGACCTCGGCATCGGCTGCGTCCTCGCCGACGACATGGGCCTCGGCAAGACCGTGCAGGCGATCGCGATGTTCGTCTCGGAACGGGAGCAGTTCGGGCGCGACGCGCTCGGGCCGACGCTCGTCGTGTGCCCGATGAGCGTCGCGCGCCAGTGGGTCGCGGAGATCACGCGCTTCGCGCCGACGCTGCGCGTGCACCTGCACCACGGCGCGCAGCGGCTCGCCGGCGACGAGTTCGAGCGGACGGCGCGCGACTCCGACGTCGTCGTCACGTCGTACGACATCGCCTCGCGCGACGTCGAGACGCTGCAGCGGCTCGAGTGGGACCGCATCCTGCTCGACGAGGCGCAGGACGTGAAGAACCCGCAGACGCGGCGCGCGCGCTCGCTGCGGCTGCTGCGCTCGCGGCGGCGCGTGGCGATGACGGGCACGCCGATCGAGAACCACCTCGGCGAGCTGTGGGCGATCATGGACTTCCTCAACCCGGGCCTGCTCGGCTCGCGCGAGTGGTTCGCGCGCGCGTTCACGGAGCCGATCCAGGTGGACGACGACCAGCAGGCGCTCGAGCGGCTGCGCGCGATCGTGCGGCCGTTCATCCTGCGCCGGTCGAAGGACGACCCCGAGGTGGAGCTCGACCTGCCGCCGATCACGGTGATGAAGGACTACTGCCGGCTGACGCTCGAGCAGGCGGCGCTGTACCAGCAGACCGTCGACACGTGGCTGCCGCGCGTCGAGGCGCACGAGGATCGCTTCGGCCGCCGCGGCGCCGTGCTCGCGATGCTCGGCCAGCTGAAGCAGGTGTGCAACCACCCCGAGATGCTGCTGCAGCAGGGCGGCCCGCTCGAGGGGCGCTCCGGCAAGCTCGAGCGGCTCGTCGAGCTGCTGCTGCAGCTGCCCGCGACCGACAAGGCGCTCGTCTTCACGCAGTACACCCGCTTCGAGGGGATGGTCGGCTACCTCCAGGAGAAGCTCGGCCGGCCGGTCGGCTTCTTCCACGGCTCGCTGAACGCACAGCAGCGACAGGAGCTGCTCGCGTCGTTCGAGTCGCCCGACGGGCCGGCGGTGCTCGTCGTCTCGCTGCGCGCCGGCGGCCGCGGCCTCAACCTGCCGGCGGCGAACCACGTCTTCCACTTCGACCGCTGGTGGAATCCGGCGGTCGAGCAGCAGGCGACCGACCGCGCCCACCGCCTCGGGCAGCGCAAGCCGGTGTGGGTGCACTCGCTGATCACCGAGGGGACGCTCGAGGAGCGGATCGACGCGCTGCTCGAGTCGAAGCGCGAGCTCGTGCAGAAGGTGATGGCGGGGACGGGCGAGGACTGGCTCGGCGAGCTCGACCTGGGCGCGATCCGCGCCGCCGTCGCGCTTGCCCCCGACGCGTGGGAGCAGGAGGCGGCGTAGGTGGGCCCGCTCGCGCGCCAGTTCCTGAACCGCTGGGGGCAGACTCCTCCGGGGTCGGACCCCGGTCTCGTCCGGTCGCTGCGGGTGGAGCCGTCGCTCGTCACGGGGCTCGTGGACGGCGACCAGGTGAGCCTCAGCGCGCCGGCGATCGCGCCCGGCATCTGGGCCGAGGTCGACCCGGCCTCGCCGAACCTGGCCCAGACGCTCGAGCACACGTGGGAGGAGCCGCTCGTCCCCGAGCAGGTGGTGCAGGCGGGCGCCCCGGAGCACGTCGCCGCGCTCGCGCACCGGTTCGCCGAGGCGTTCGACGCGGACCCGTCGCTCCTCCTCCGCTGGCGCGGGCTCCCCACCGAGGCTGCGTCCGCCGACGACCCGTGGCGGGGTGGGAAGCTGCCCGAGCTGCCGCCGCCGGCCCGCCGCCCGCCCGACTCGGTGCCGAAGCGCTTCGGGGCGAGCGGGATCCGCGTCGCCGACGAGGACCTCGTCGAGGTGCTCGTGCGCGTGTACGCCGCCTTCTAGGCCGGAGGCGCCGTCGACTCGCCCGGGAGCAGCTCGGTCGCGAGCTCCACGCGCATCGCGTCGGTGCGCCGGCCCTCGGGCACGGCGGCGAGGAGCTGGACGGCGAGGCGGCCCATCTCCTCGAGCGGCGGGCGGACCGTGGTGAGCCGGGGCAGCGAGCTGCGCGAGGGCTCGAGCGCGTCGAAGCCGACGATGCTGAGGTCGCGGGGCACGTGGCGCCCCGCCTCGGGTCGCCGCCTGCAGGGCGCCGGCGGCCATGCTGTCGTCGAGCGCGAAGATCGCCGTGGGACGGTCGGGCCCCCGCGGTGGACGAGCTCCGGGTCGGGGAGGATGCCGGCGCCGGCGAGCGCGACGCCGGTGCGCCGGTGGCCGAGCCCGAGCAGGTGCTCGCCGGCGCCCATCCCGCCCGAGACGTTCGCCGCGGAGACGGTTGGGGAAGCCGGCCGGCAGCTCCTCCCGTGGATCCACGACGACGAACGGGTACCCCTGCTCCTGAAGGGCGCGCAGCTCGTCCGGCGACTCCGTCGGCGTGGTCAGGACGCCGCCGTCGGACGCATCGTGAACCAGCAACTCGACCAGCGTACGCTCCCGGATGTGCTCGTAACGGGTCAGGCAGAGCGCGAGCCGGAGGTTCCGCTCGTAGAGCGCCTCGGCGATGCCGGCGAGGATGAGCGCGTAGCACTCGTACTGGACGATCAGCACGGTCACGCCGACGAACCCCGCTCTTCAGGGAGCGCCCGGAGCGGAGCCCCTGGTCGCGCACCGCCTGCAGGACGAGCTCCCGGGTCTTCGCCGAGACGTCCGGGCGGCCGTTCATCACCCGCGAGACGGTGGCGATCGAGACGCCGACCTGCTCGGCGATTCGCCGCACCGTTTCTCGCGACCGCCGGGTGCGGTTGATTCCGGCGCACTGCCGGGCGTAGAGTCGCCGCAACCGGACCGGAGCGTGCGATGGCTCGTATGCGCGTGGTCTGCGGCGTCGCGGCGGTCTCCAGCGCCGCGCTCTCCCTGCCCGGAGGCTCGGCGCAGTCGCGCTCCGCAGCCTGCACGTCGCACCTGGTCTTCGCCGGGCCGATCGCCGCCCAGGGATGCTGGCAGAAGACCTCCCGAGGCTGGCGTGCATCCGGGCCGGTGCTGCTCGACGGGCTCCGTCTCGCGGGCGGCGGCCCGGTCACCGTCGACACGCACGCGCACACGATCCGCAGCGCCGGCTCCACGCGGTGGCTCGTCGGCCCGGTGCAGGTGCTGCACGCGCCGTTCCTCCTGCACGTCGGGAAGCCGCTCTCCTTCAACGCCTCCGGCGCGGTGCGGGGTCTGCCGTTCGCGGGGAAGGCGAAGCTCGCGTTCACGCGCGCCGACGGCGGCACGGCGACCGTCGCCGCGTCGCTGAAGCTGCCCTCGTTCGCCGGCGGCGCGCTCGGCGAGACGACGCTGCGCGTCAGCCGCAAGCGCGCGTTCAGCGTGCAGAGCGTCCACGTCGCGGTCGGCAGCCTGCCGCTCGGCCGGATCCTCTTCAAGGGGCTCGACTTCCGCTTCGGCGGCGGCGTGTGGGCCGCGAGCGCGGCGGTGCGGCTGCCGGCGTTCGCCGCGTCGTCGCCCACGCTGACGGGCCGCATCGAGATCGCGAACGGCACGCTGCACTCGATCGCGCTCACCGGCGACGGCCTGCAGATCCCGCTCGGCGCCGGCTTCACGCTGACGAGAGCCGGCTTCGACCTCGGGCTCGGACCGCTCGTCATCCAGGGGAACGGCCGCGCCGTCTACGGGCCGCCGATCGCCGGCAAGGGGCCGCTCCAGGTCGACGGCGCGCTCCAGTACACGTCGCAGCCCGAGCGGTGGGAGGCGACCGGCGCGGTGACGCTGCCGTGGACGCTGGCCGGCGCGGCGCCGAAGCTGAACGCGGGCCTCGAGGTGCGGCCGGGCCGCTCGATCGCGTTCTCGAGCGACCTCGACCTGACGGTGCACGGCTTCGGGGTGACCGGGAGCCTCGCCGGGTTCGCGTCGTCGAAGGCGTTCAACGTGGAGGGGAAGGGCGCGCTCACGTTGCCCGCGTTCAAGCTCTCGGGGCAGGCGCTGATGTCGTCGAAGGGCATGTCGGCGTGCGGCGAGATCTCGCTGCTCGTGCTGCACAAGCGGCTCGGCTTCGGCTACACGTGGGGCGGCCCGCTCGACATCCTCGGCTCGAGCTGCGACATCGGCCGCTTCCGCGCGCCCGTGTCGTCGCTGCGGCGGCTGTTCGCCTCCGGGCCGACGACGTTCGAGCTGGCCTCGCCCGCCGAGTTCGCCGTCTTCAAGGCGACGGGCGGCGACTTCACCGTCTCCGGCCCGACCGGCGTCTTCTCGAGCTCGCCGGACCGCGACACCGAGCAGGCGTTCGCCTTCCACGACCCGGACGACGGCACCGCCTACCTGGCGATCCCCACCGAGGTGCCGGACAGCTTCTACACGTTGACCCCGAACGGCGGCGCGACGCTCACGAACGTCACCGTCGCGAACGGCCTCGTCACCCACGCCGGAACCGGCGACGTCACCGCGGGCGTGACCGGGTCCGGCCAGTCGTTCACGCTCACCTACGGGATCGACCAGTCGCAGTTCCAGCCGGGCGAGACCGTCTCGTTCTACGAGGGGCAGTCGGCGGACGACCCGGGCGCGAACCCGATCGTCGAGGACACGACGGCGTCGGGCGTGCAGACGTTCCAGCCGGAGCCGCTCGGCGACACCACGCGGCACGTGTTCGCGATCGTCTCGATCGACGGGCGTCCGCGCGAGACGTTTCCCGTCGCGCAGTTCGCGTATCAGCCGGTCGCACCGCCGAGCTCCGGGGTCAGGGTCGAGAGCCCGACGACGATCGTGTTCCTGAAGCCGCAGCGCGTCGCGCTGTGGCAGCTGACGACGACCGCCGCCGACAAGAGCGAGGGCTACCAGGAGCTTCCCGGCTCGGCGAAGACCTTCACGGTGCCGGCGGGCGTGCAGACCGTCACGGCGACGCCGGTCGACGCGTTCGGCCGCGTCGGGGCGACGGCGGTCTGCCAGACCGACAAGCCGGGCACGTGTCCCGCCGGTTGACGGCCGCGGCGGAGCGTGCTTGGGTCCGCACGAGGGCACGGAGTCCGACCACGGGAGGAGGTCTCCGATGACCGAGATGGCGCAGGACGTCTCCGCTGCACCGGCGCTGCCCCAGCGGTCGGAGCCCGAGGCGGTTCGCGACGCCCCGTCGTTCACCGAGCTCGTCTACGCGCACTACGACTGGTGGCGCGCGCTCCGCGCCGAGCAGCCGACCGGCGCCCTCGAGGACCGGTACAACCGCGTCAAGCACGCGTTCCAGGTTGCGAACGGCCGCATCGTCAAGTCGTACTGGTGCTCGCACGTCGAGAGCGGCGTCGTCCTCACCGAGCTGCGTCCGCGCTTCTCGCTGCGCGGGATCCGCTGCGGCTTCTACCTCGAGGGCGACTGGGCCACGCACGACTGGCCCGACATCGCCGCGGAGCTCCACCACTGCGACGAGCTCGCGGTCAGGGCGACGTCGGTGCTGACCGGCGTGCGCCACCGCATCTGCATGAACCTGATCATGGCCTCGGCGGAGCACCTGATGAGCCTCGCCGACCGGCGTGCGTCGGGCACCGCTCCCGCCGACGAGGCCGTCGTCCGGCGCGAGCGGCGCTGCCTCGAGAAGACCGAGCGCTACTACACCGTGGCCGCGAACGGCCAGGCGCAGATCATCTACTTCGCCGGGATGTCGCTGGTGGTGGTCGCGATCGGGATCATCGCCGCGATCTGGCTCAGCGTCGCGTGGTCGACCGGCGTCGCCGCTCTGCTCGCCGGGGCGGTCGGGGCCGTCGTCAGCGTCGTGCAGCGCATCAACTCCGGGAGGTTCGAGCTCGACTACGACGTCGGCCGGCCGTACGCGCTGTTCCTCGGCGGGCTGCGCCCGCTGATCGGCGGCGCGTTCGCGATGGCGCTCTCCTTCGCCTTCGACGGCGGCCTCCTGCACCTGCCGGTGTCGGAGACCGAGACGCGCGCCGACCGGCACCTGGCGCTGCTCGTCGTGAGCTTCGTCGCCGGGTTCAGCGAGCGGTGGGCACAGGACGTGCTCGTCTCGGCCGTCCCCGGCGCGAAGCAGAAGGAGCCGCAGCCGGCGGCGTCCTCAGGTCACCTGCTGGATCACCCAGAAGTCGCTGGCGAGTGACGGATCGGTGACGTAGGCGGACGGCATCCAGAAGTAGCCCTGGTCGCCCCAGCTCGTGCCCCACGAGTTGCGGCACTCGAAGTAGAGCTGGCCCTGGATCGGCTTGTAGCCGATCGCGACGACCGCGTGCCCGCCGAGCATGCGCTCGTCCGGCTGCGGCATCGGGACGATCCCGTCCGACCCCACACCGGTCTCGAACGACTCGTACACGCTGAAGCCGAAGGAGATCGGGTAGCCGGAGGCCAGCACCGACTGGATCCCGAGCGGCGTCTGCGTGACGCGCGCGTAGCGGATCGCCTCGTGCTTCTTCGCGGCGCTGTAGGCCTTCACCGTCGGCTTCTTCGCGAACTTCGCGATGTCGTACGGCCAGACCGTCTCGGGCGGTGCGCCGACCTGGGCGACCGACTTGATCCCGTCGCGGATCTCGGCGCCCGAGTCCTGGTTGACGGTGCCCTCCATCGCGCGCTCGTTGTAGTAGATGAAGAGCCGCGACGGCGTGGCCGCGTCCTTCTGCTGCTGCTTCAGCTCGTTGTACTCGAGGATGCTGCCGACGCTGTTCGCGGTGCACGAGCCGAGCTCGCCCTGGTCGTAGATCGGCGGCATCTGCGTGCGCAGGCTGACCTCGAGCGGCAGAGCCTTCGGCGGCGCGACGGCGAGCAGGAAGTCGCGCATGTCGGGCGTGTCGCGTCGCCAGCCGTAGCGCTTGATGTTCCGAACGGCGAGGCCGTTCGTCGACGTGGTGGTCACGTGGGCTGCCCTCCCTTGCGTTCGAGCCGGGGTGGCCGCACGTTCCTCGGCGGGTTTCGCGGCGATCCTCTCGGAGTCGGTTCCGCGAGTCAACCTCCGGGTGACCTGGACGAAGGTCCAGTTGAGACCTGGACCTCGGTGGTGGGACAGTCGAACACGCGGGCGGTTCCCCGAGCCGAAAGGTCGTGGTCACATGCCGCTCGACGAGATCCATCGCGCAGACGGAGTCTTCGAGGGTGGAGGCGTGAAGGGGATCGCCTTCGCGGGCGCGATCGCCGCGGCCGAGCGCGAGGGCGGCGTGCAGGAGTGGGTGAACGTCGCCGGCACGAGCGCGGGCGCGATCGTCGCCACGCTGCTCGTCTCGGGGTACGACTCGGCGGGGCTGCAGAAGATCCTCGGCGCGGCCGAGTATCCGCGGTTCGCCGACTGCGGCCCGGGCGGCAAGTGGGTCGGCGGCCTCACGAACGCCGTGTGGCGCATGCGCGGCCTCGCGCCGGGCAAGTACTTCGAGGAATGGCTCTCCGGCGTGCTCGCCGAGTCGCCGCTCGCGAAGGAGCTCGGGAAGACCGAGCTGACGTTCGCCGACGTGCGCCGCCGCGACCTACCGCCGCGCGACGAGCTGCCCGACGTCTCGGACGCGCAGTACGAGCGAGCGGTCTACCGGCTGCACGTGATCGCGTCGGAGATCACGTCGGGGCAGATGCTGATCCTCCCGGACGCGCTGCCCGCGTACTCGGACCGCAGCGGGAAGGCGTACGAGAAGGACTCGTTCCCGCTCGTCGACGCGGTGCGGATGAGCATGAGCTACCCGTTCCTCTTCAAGCCGGTCGTCCTGTACCGGGACAAGCGGCCGCACTACGTCGTCGACGGCGGCCTGCTCTCGAACTTCCCGATCTGGCTGTTCGACAGCCCGAAGCCGAAACGGCCGACGTGGGGCTTCCGGCTCCACCCGGGCTCGCAGGCGGCGGAGGGGCTGCCCTACCGGCGCGTGCCGCGGCCGCTGTGGGCGGTGCCGCTCCTGAAGGCGATGTTCTCTGCGGCGACGGAGGCGTGGGATCGCGAGCAGCTCTCGCACATCGTCTCGGCGCGGACCGTGTCGATCCCGACGCACGGGATCTCCACCACGAACTTCAACCTGACCCCCGACGAGGCGCACGACCTGTACGTGTGGGGGCAGGGGGCGGCGACGGCGTTCTTCCGCGCGCCGGAGCAGCGGGCGTACCTCAACTCGTTCCTGCAGGGGGTCGCCGAGCCCGCGCTCGCCGCGCACTGACGCTAGGCGGCCTGGTCGAGCGCGGCGCGCAGTTCCTGGAGTGCGCTGATGATCGCCGTCCGTTGGTGTCCCTTGAGCTTGATCGGTTGGCGTTCGAGCCAGGCAACGAGGTCTTCGCCGGCGATGTAGACCACGTCGTTCTCCTTTACCAGCCGCTGGGGAAAGTCCGCCCATACGACCACCACGGCCTGGACCCACCCGGGAGAGGAGCCGAGTCGGCCTTCGAGCTCCGTCTTGATGCGCCAGGCTCCGCCACGGAACCCGGAGCCGCGGAATTTCAGCCGACCGCAATCGAGCGCGTCGTCGCGCGCTACCGCTCGGCCGTGGAGATATTTCGAATCGAGGAGAAACGTTCCGGGCGGTCCAACGACGATGTGATCCCAGTTTCCGTGCTCGTGGACGACGTCGTGCTCGCAGTGCCACCCAGCGCTCAGCCGCTCGATCTGTCTTGCCGTCTCACGCTCGCCTTCGGCCCCTAGCCACCAGCGAAAAGCAGAGATGTGTCCGCCGAGTGCGATCACTACCACGCCTACTCCGAACATGACTCCACTCAAGAAGCAGAGGAACCGTCCTGCTGTTGCACCAGCAAGCCCGCCCCAACCAGCGAAGCCCAGGATCGCGACGAGGAAACCCACCCAGACCTTCCAGGCAGCCCGCACATTTTCTCGCAGCTCCCGGTTGAAGCGCTCCTCCGCGGACCTTCCTGCTCCAGGGAACCGGCGGCGACGGAACATCGTCACACGTATCGGCGACCAGGCTCCGAGTCATTAGTTCTCGTCACTAGGATCAGGGCGTGCGCATGCGTGCCGCCGTCCTCGAGCAGTTCGGGCAGCCGCTCGTCGTGCGCGAGGTGGAGCTCGCCGAGCCGAAGGCGGGCGAGGTGCTCGTGCGCCTGGTCGCGTGCGGCGTGTGTCACACGGACCTCTACACGGCGTCGGGCGCCGACCCGTCGGGGTACGCGCCGACGGTGCTCGGGCACGAGGGCGCCGGGGTCGTCGAGCGGGTCGGGGAAGGGGTCACGTCACTCGGTGTGGGCGACCATGTCGTCACGTTGTTCTCGCCGCAGTGCCGCGAGTGCGTGCACTGCCTGAGCGACCGCACCAACCTCTGCCTCGCGATCCGCGAGCAGCAGAACCTCGGCTACCTGCCCGACGGGACGGCGCGGCTCTCGCTCGACGGCGAGCCGGTGCGCCATTTCATGGGGACGTCGACGTTTGCCGAATACACGGTAATGCCGGAGATCGCTCTGGCGAAGATCAACCCTGAAGCTCCGCTCGAGGGTGCCGCCCTGTTCGCGTGCGGGCTGTCGACGGGGATCGGCGCCGCGCTGAACACGGCCCGGGTCGAGCCCGGTTCCACCTGCGTCGTCTTCGGCGCCGGCATGGTCGGGCTCGGCGCGGTGATCGGCTGCCGGCTCGCGGGCGCCGAGCGGATCGTGTGCGTGGATCTGTCGGAGGGCAGGTTGTCCTTGGCGTCGGCGCACGGCGCGACGGAGACGATGGTCGGCGGCGACGACTCGGTCGAGCGGATCGTGGAGATGACCGGCGGCTTCGGTGCCGATTACACGTTCGAGGCGACGGGCAACGTCAGGGTCATGCGGCAGGCGGTCGAGTCGGCGCGGATGGGATGGGGCCTGTGCACGGTCGCGGGCGTCGCCGGGAAGGGCGAGACGCTCGACGTCGTGCCGCGGTTCCTGATCACCGGACGGCGGATCGCCGGGTCGTCGTTCGGCGGCGTGAAGGGCCGCGACGGAGTCCCGGCGCTCGTCGAGCGGTGGCTCGCCGGCGAGATCGACGTCGAGTCGTTCATCTCGCATCGCATCACCCTCGACGAGGTCAACAGAGGCTTCGAGCTGATGGAGGCGCAGGACGGAATCAGGAGCGTGATCGGGTTTGCTGATTGAGCGCGTGGAGCACCCGAGCTGGACCTCGAACGCGTACCTCGTGTCGGACGGGACGCACGGCTTCGTCGTCGACTCGAACGGCGTCGAGGACCCGCTCGCGAGGATCGTCGAGGAGAAGGGCATCGAGCTGACGCACGTGCTGATCACGCACGGCGACGGCGACCACACGGTGAACCCGGAGCGGTGGGGCGTACCGGTGGTGACCTCGTTCGAGTCGCCGGTGACCTCGGGGACGCTGAAGGTGCGCGGCATCTTCACGCCGGGGCACAAGGAGCAGCACTGGGCGCTCCTCGTCGACGACACGGACTGCTTTACCGGCGACTGCCTCTTCAAGGGGACGGTGGGCGGCACGGGCAACGGCGGCCCGAACGGCTACGCCGACCAGGTCGACTCGATCATGAACAAGCTGATGAAGCTGCCCCACGAGACGCGCATCCATCCGGGCCACACGCTTCCGTCGACGATCGGCGAGGAGTGGGAGCACAACCCGTTCATCCGCATCTGGCGCGGCGTCGACCCCGAGGGTACGGAGCCGTGCCGCGTGCGCGGGCAGGAGGCGACGCTGCTGCTGTTCGGGCCGGACTACGACGGCACGCACAAGGCGCTCGTGCGCTTCGCCGACGGGCGGGACGCGATCGTCGGCGGCTCGCAGGTCGAACGCTAGCCGCAGCTGACACCGTGCTCGAGCCGGCTGCGTAGTCCGGCTGTCACGGAACGCGCACAACCTTTCCACACCTCTGCAAGAGACGATGACAGCTCGCGCGGCGCCTGGTGCAATCCCGGGATGCCGGGCGAACACCGCTTCGACGAGCCGGAACACTCTCTGTTTGCGCCAACCGCGTGGGACCTGGCCGTTGCCATGGGCATCGGTGTAGACGCCGAGGCAGATCGGCAGGCGCTGACGGACCTGGCTGATGCGATGCTCGTCGGGCTCGATGGTCCCGAGCTCGAGCGGCTCGCCGAACGCGCGATCGGGGAACTGTGGAGCGATGAGCTGGAGGAGGCGATCGGCGAAGCTCTTGCCGAGCTGCGTACGAGCGACGGGTGGGAGGAAGCGGTCGGCGCGGCGGAGGGCGAGCTTCGCCGGGACGGGTGCCGCGCCGAGGTGTGTCGCGAAGTTGCCTGTCACCTCGCGATGCAACTCGGGCAGGAAGACCTGCCCGAGCCGTTCTTCTGTCTGCACTGCTTCGAGGAGGCTGCGGCACGAGAGACCGGGCCGCGCAGGCGCGCGGTCGCCGCGGAGGCGTCCGCCATCGCCTTCCGAGACGCCGACTGCTCGTTTGCGGCACGCAGCGCTGCAAGGACCCGCCTCGCACGACTCGCAGAGCTGGGACGGCGCGCTTTGCCGGTGCTCGCGGCCGAGTGGCGTTCGATGATCGCTGCCCCCACACCGCTCGAGCCGGAGGCGGACGAGGTGTGGCACGCAAGTCGCGCACGCGCCAGAGCATCGTCGGCGTATCTGAACTGAACCTGTATGACAAACGCGAGACACTCGCGGGCGATGCCGGAGAAGGCGATCTCCGGTGAGGCTCGACCGCGACGCGCTGATCCTCGCGGCGCGGGGCGCCTGGTACGAGCAGGCGGAGGCAGATGCAAAGCGTCTCGCCGGGAACCCGGAGGACAGCGCCGTGGTCAAGGAGATCCGGGAGTTCTTCGGTGAACCCTCCTGGTCGCGGTGAGGTCTACGAGCTCCGTCCGCGCAGGGCGCGTGGACATGAGCAGCAGGGGCGCCGGCCCGGCGTGGTCGTCCAGGCGAGCCGGCTCGGCTAGCTGAACACCGTCGTCCTCGTGCCTGCGTCTACGAGCCATCTTCCGGCCCGAGATCGACCTGGGCGGGATCCGGGCGAGATTGCTCGTCGACCAGGTCTCGGCGGTCGACCGGAGCCGGCTCGGAGAGCGCGTCGGCCCCCTCGACGCGGACGAGCTCGCCGACCTCGAGACGGCGCTCGGCCGCGTTCTCGGGCTTCCCTGAACGGTCCCGGGTGCCCTCCGGAGGCGGGCGTACTATGACCCCTCCGCGATGGCCCAGGCTGATTTCGTCCACCTCCACGTCCACTCCGAGTACTCGATCCTCGACGGTGCCTGCCGCATCAAGGATCTCGTCGAGCGGGCGGCGGAGTTCGAGATGCCGTCGGTCAGCCTCACCGACCACGGCTCCATGGCGGGGGCGATCCAGCTCTGGAAGGCGACCCGTTCGACCGGCGTCAAGCCGGTCATCGGCTGCGAGGTCTACGTCGCGAACGACCGCAAGGCGCACGAGAAGGGGAACGCCCACCTCACGCTCCTCGCGGCCGACAACGAGGGCTACTCGAACCTCATCAAGCTCTCCTCGCTCGGCTACCTCGAGGGCTACTACTACAAGCCGCGCGTCGACTGGGAGCTCCTGGAGCGCCACTCGAACGGGATCATCGCGCTCTCCGGCTGCCTTTCCGGCCGCGTCTGCCGCGCGCTCGAGGAGGGCCGCACGACGGACGCGGAGGGCGAGCTCGACCGGCTGACGCAGACCTTCGGCCGCGAGAACGTCTACGTCGAGCTCCAGAACGCGCACCTCGACATCCAGGCGCGCATCCTCCCGCAGCTCGTCCAGCTCGCCGAGAAGGCGGGCCTCCCGCAGGTCGCGACCGGCGACGTCCACTACCTCCGCGAGACCGACGCGCGCGCCCACGAGGCGCTCCTCTGCATCCAGTCCGGCGACTCGCTCAAGAACCCGAACCACTGGAAGTTCGAGACCGACCACTTCTACTTCAAGAGCCCGCAGGAGATGGCGCTCGACTTCCCGGGCCACGACGCGGCGATGCGACGAACGCTCGAGGTGGCGGAGCGCTGCAACGTCGAGATCGAGCTCGGCCGGATCCTGCTCCCGAAGTTCGACGTGCCGGAAGGGCGCGACAGCTTCGACTACCTCGTCGAGCTCTGCGAAAAGGGCCTGCAAAAGCGGTACGACAACGTCACCCCGGAGCTCCAGGAGCGCCTCCGTTACGAGCTGAAGACGATCAAGGAGATGGGGTTCACCGACTACTTCCTGATCGTCTGGGACTTCATCCACTTCGCGAAGACGCACGGGGTCTCCGTCGGACCCGGCCGCGGGTCGGCCGCCGGCTCCATCGTCGCCTACAGCCTCGAGATCACCGACCTCGACCCGATCCGCCACGACCTCCTCTTCGAGCGCTTCCTCAACCCCGGCCGCAAGTCGATGCCCGACATCGACATCGACTTCGCCGTGGAAGGCCGCGAGCGCGTCATCAACTACGTGCGCGAGAAGTACGGCTCCGACCGCGTCGCGCAGATCATCACCTTCTCGACGATGGCCGCCCGCGCCGCCGTCCGCGACGCCGGCCGTGTCCTCGAGATTCCCTACGGCGTCGTCGACCGCTTCGCCAAGCTGATCCCGGAAGGCCCCGGGCAGACGCTTTCCGAGGCCGTCGAGCTGCACAAGGTCGTCGCGACCGACCCGCAGGCGAAGGAGATCCTCGAGCTCGCGCAGCCGCTCGAGGGCCTCACCCGCGCGGACTCGATCCACGCCGCCGGTGTCGTGATCGGGGCCGAGCCGCTGATGAACGTGGTGCCGCTCCAGCAGAAGGGCGCCGACCAGGAAGTCGTCACCCAGTTCAACATGTCGGACATCGAGGCGCTCGGCCTGCTGAAGATGGACTTCCTCGGCCTGCGCAACCTCGACGTGATCGCGAAGGCCTGCGAGCTGATCGGCGATCTCGACATCGCCTCGATCCCGATGGACGACAAGAAGACGTACGCGATGCTGGCCCGCGGCGACGCGATCGGCGTCTTCCAGTTCGAGTCGTCCGGCATGCGCGAGGCGCTCCGCCAGGTGAAGCCGACGCAGTTCGACGACCTCGTCGCGCTCGGCGCGCTGTACCGGCCGGGCCCGATGCAGTACATCCCGACCTACGCCGCACGCAAGGCCGGCAAGGAGCGCGTCACGTACCCCGACAAGCGGCTCGAGCCGATTCTCGGCCCGACCTACGGGATCAGCGTGTACCAGGAGCAGTCGCTCCAGATCGCGCAGCAGATCGCCGGTTTCAGCCTCCCCGAGGCCGACGACCTGCGCAAGGCGATCGGCAAGAAGATCCACTCGCTGATGGCTTCGCTGAAGACGAAGTTCATCGAGGGCTGCATCACGAACGGCACCTCCGAGCAGGTCGCCCGGCAGCTCTGGGAGGACCTCGAGAAGGCGCAGGACTACTCCTTCAACAAGGCGCACGCCGCCTGCTACGCGCTCATCTCCTACCGCACCGCCTGGCTCCGCCAGAACTACCCGTGCGAGTACATGGCGGCGCTCATCAGCTCCGTCATGTCGACGAAGGACCGCGTGCCCTTCTACGTCAACGCGTGCGCCGAGCTCGGCATCGAGGTGCTGCCGCCCGACGTGAACGAGTCGATGACCGACTTCGCGGTCGTCGAGGGGAAGATCCGCTTCGGCCTCAACGCCGTGAAGGGCGTGGGGGAGGGCGCATGCGAGGCGATCATCGCGGCCCGCAAGGCGGACGGGCCGTTCGAGTCGATCTGGGACTTCGCTGAGCGCGTCGACCCGTCGGCCTCGAACAAGCGCGTGCTCGAGGCGCTCGTCAAGTGCGGCGCGCTGCCCGGCTCCCGCAAGGGCAACCTCGAGGTGCTCGAGCAGGCGGTCGCGTGGGGCCAGAAGCAGCAGGCAGACCGGCTCGCCGGCCAGGGCTCGATCTTCGATCTCGCCCCTGTCGAGGACTCGAAGCCGAAGCACCACCCGCCGACGCCGACGGAGGAGTTCGAGAAGAACGAGCTGCTGCACCTCGAGAAGGAAGTGCTCGGCCTCTACGTCTCCGAGCACCCGCTCTCGGGCATCCGCGAGCAGCTGCGGCGCAAGTCGGACGCCACGATCGGCGAGCTCGACCGCCGCAGAGACGGCGAGGTCGTCACCGTCGGAGGCATCGTCGCCGGCGTCCGGCACATGACGACGAAGCGCGGCGACCAGATGGTCTTCCTGCGCATGGAGGACGTGACGGGCGGCGTCGAGACGGTCGTCTTCAACTCGACCTACGACCGCGCGCGCGAGCTGTGCACGGCCGACCGCATCCTGATCGTCAAGGGCCGCATCGACCGCAAGGAAGGCGAGACGAAGCTGGTCGCACTCGAGCTGGCGGCGTTCGAGGCGGTGCCCGAGATGCGGGAGGTGCGGCTGAAGATCGACGCCACCAAGGCGGCCGCCGGCACGATCCGCGAGCTCGCCCAGCTGATCCGCGACTTCCCGGGCGAGTCACCGGTCTTCGCCGACCTGATCACCTCGACCGGCAAGAAGGTGTACGCCTTCGGCCCGCAGTTCAAGGTGCAGCCGGCGCCGGACTTCTACGCCGAGGTGAAGATGATCCTCGGCGAGTCCGCGGTGGTGTAGCCGCTGTGTTCCTGCGGCGCCCGATCCGGTTCAACCTCGCCGGCCTGATCTACCTGGTCGTCGGTGTCGCGGTCGCCTCGTCGCACCACTACCTGACGGACGTCCACGGCTGGCGCAGCGTGCTCTCGGCCATCCTGGCGATCCTGCTCTGGCCGCTGCTCCTGCTGGGGATCGACCTGCACGTCAAGCGCTGAGCCGGGGCTACCGAGCGCGTCGGCGCAGCATCGCGGTGCTCGCGAGATCCGCCGGCACGAAGCCGTGGCGCTCGTACAGCCCGCGACCCGGCCGGGTTGCCACGAGCACTGTCAGGCTTCTCGCGTCGGCATGCTGCAGCAGGCGCGTGAGCACGTCGTTGCCGATTCCGCGCCGTTGCAGGTCGGGGGCGACGATCATGTCCCAGATCGATGCGTAGAGCAGTCCGTCGTCGAGGAGCCTTCCGAACGCGACGACCTCGTCGGTGTGTCGTGCGACGACATTCCACGTGCGCGCGAGCGCAGCCGACAGCTCCCCGTCGTCCGCCGGGAGCTCGCCCCAGCCGACAGCACGCCGCAACCGGCGGTAGTCGGCGACGGGGATGGCCGCGTTCTCCTCGAACGCGATCTCCAGGGGAGCCATCCCCTAAGGATGGTGGATCCACACGGCGACGCCGCCGTGGTGCGAGCACGTGCCCGATGCGTGCTCCGAGAAGCTGTACGAGCCGTCGCGGCATTTCGCCGTCGCGCCTTTCGGCGCCTTCGCAGCCCTCGTCGGCCGCCTGACGCAGTGCCCGCTGACGTTCTTGTAGTAGCCGGCCTTGCAGAGCGGGGCGGTGTGGGTGTGCGCGGAGGCCGACGCGGTGCCGGCAAACGCCGCACAGAATGCGATGCACGCGAGAGCCGCCAGCCGCCGCACGCTCTGACTATGTCCCGAAAGGACAGTGTTGTCGAGCGACGCCTACGTCACGTCTCGGGCCGCGCACGCGTGGCCCACGCACGCGCGCGCAGCGCGAACGAGCCGCCAGGCTCCCCGAGCTGCCGGTGCAGCTCGGCGCGCGCGGCATCGCGCTCGGCGACTCCGAGCGACACCGCCCATGCACCCGCGGGACCGACGCCGCCGAGCAGGCTCGTCCACAGCTCGTCGAAGTCGCGGTAGGAGCACTCGACCTCCAGCAGCTCGCTCGTCATCTCCCCGAAGCCGTCGGCGAACAGCGACTCGATCTCCTCGCGTGTCCTGTACAGCGTGCGCGCCTCGGGCATCGGCCCCGAGCTCCCGAACGCGCCCTGCGTACGGTTCACCGCCGCGAGGAGCTCCATCCCTTCGCGATCCCACATGCAGGCCGCGACGGTCCCGCCGGGGCGGACGACGCGGCGCATCTCCGCCACGCCGGCGGGCGCGTCCCGCATGAACGTGACGACGAGCTGCGCGAGCACGGCGTCGAACGCGCCGTCCGGCCAAGGCAGCTGCTCGGCCGGCGCCTGGTGCGCCTCCACGTCGGGGAGGTTCTGCAGCAGCGAGGCGACGAACTCCGGCGACGGGTCCGCGGCCGCGACCGTGGCGCCGAGCCGGACGAGCTCGGCGGTGAGCGCGCCCGTGCCCGCGCCGACGTCGGCGACCGCCATGCCCGACGAGATGCCCGCGAACTCCGCGAACAACGGCGCCAGCCGCCGCGAGTAGCGGCCCATGAAGTCCTCGTACGCCGAGCCGGAGGTGAAGAGGGCCATGGGCGATTCTCCTTCAACGGTGTGCGAACATACGTTCTTGTTGCCGTCGACGATCCTCCACGCCGACCTCGACTCGTTCTTCGCCTCCGTCGAGCAGCGCGACGACCCGTCGCTCCGCGGGCAGCCGACGATCGTCGGCGCGGGAGTCGTCCTCGCAGCGAGCTACGAGGCGAAGGCGTTCGGCGTCTACACGCCGATGGGGCTCCGTTCCGCGCTCGCGCTCTGCCCGCACGCACGCGTGGTCTCGCCCCGCTTCCACGCCTACTCCGAGGCCAGCAAGGCCGTCTTCCGCATCTTCGACGACACCACGCCGCTCGTCGAAGGGCTCTCGATCGACGAGGCGTTTCTCGACGTCCGCGGCATGGAGCGCGGGTTCGGCACCCCGCTCGAGCTCGCGCAGCGCCTCCGCCGGCGCGTGAAGCACGAGGTCGGCCTCCCGATCACCGTCGGCATCGCCGGGACGAAGTTCCTCGCCAAGGTCGCGAGCGCCGTCGCGAAGCCCGACGGCCTGCTCGCGGTCGAGCCCGGAAAGGAGCTCGAGTTCCTGCACCCGCTCCCGGTCGAGCGGCTCTGGGGCGTCGGGCCCGTCACCGCCGCCAAGCTCCACGAATGGGGCCTCTACACGGTTGGCCAGGTCGCCGAGTTCCCCCGCGAGCTGCTCGAGTCGATGCTCGGCAAGGCCGCCGGCCGGCATCTCCACGCCCTCGCGCGCAACCGGGACCCGCGCCGCGTCGACACCGGCCGCAGGCGCGGCTCGATCGGCTCGCAGCGCGCCCGCGGCCGCCGCCCGTGGACGCCCGACGAGCTCGAGCACGACCTCGAAGCGCTCGTCGACCGCGTCACCCGCCGGATGCGAAAAGCGAGGCGCGTCGGACGCACGGTGACGCTGAGGCTCCGCTTCGACGACTTCTCGCGCGCGACCCGCTCACGCACCCTGCACCACGCGACCGCGAGCACCGAGACGATCCTGCGCGCCGGGCGCGAGCTGCTCGACGAGGCGCTGCCGCTGCTCAGACGACGCGGCGTGACGCTCGTCGGCATCTCCGTCTCGAACCTCGAGAGCGCCGACCGCGTCCAGCTCGCCATTCCCTTCGACGACCGTCGCCTCGACGAGCTCGACCAGGCGCTCGACCAGGTGCGCGACCGCTACGGCTCGGAGGCGATCAAGCGGGCCGCGCTCGTCGGCCGCTCGACCGGGATCGAGATGCCGCTCCTACCGGATTAGCGGCGTTCGGGCAGCGCGACGAGCTCCTCAGGGCCGATGCTGAGGAAGACGCGCTGCTGCGCCGAGTCCGCGCCGACCACCGCCTCCGGCGGAACCGCCCGTAGCCCGTTCTCGGGCACGCGCACGAGCAGGTAGTCGGGGAGGAGGTTCGTGCCCGAGAAGACCGGCGTGGCGACCGACCCGACCACCTCGTCGGCGGCCAGCACGTCGTAGCCGTTGCAGCGCGCGAGCACCCGGATGGTCGACTGGGGCAACACGGCCAACCAGGTTAGGAGGCCGCTCCGAGGCTCGGGTGAGCGTCGTGTGAGAATTCGCTTACAGAGGCACGAGCTTGTACCCGAACTCCCGCACGGTGACGATCCGCTCGGGACGCGACGGGTCGCGCTCGAGCTTCCGGCGCAGGTTCGAGACGTGCACGTCGGCCGCCCGCCCGTCGCCGACGTGCGGCGCCTGCCACAGCCGCTCCATGATCTGCGTCCGCGAGAACACCTGGCCCGGCGACTCCGCGAGCATCGACAGCAGGTTGAACTCCGACGGGGTCAGCGAGACGCTCTTCCCGTCGAGCTCCACCTCGTGCCGCGCGTAGTCGATCGTCAGGCCGCCCACGGCGAGCTTCGTCCCGGCCGGCGCGCCGGTGCGGTCGAGCTCGCGCCGGCGCAGGAGCGCACGCACGCGCGAGACGAGCTCGGCCGACGAGAACGGCTTCGTGACGTAGTCGTCCGCTCCGAGCTCCAGGCCGAGCACGCGGTCGACCTCGGCGTCCTTCGCCGTCAGCAGGATGATCGGCAGGTCGCCCTCGGCGCGCAGGATGCGCACCACGTCGGTGCCGAGCGTGCCCGGCATCAGCACGTCGCAGATCAGCAGGTCGTAGTCGCCCGAGCGCGCCTCCTCGATCGCGCTGCCACCGTCGGGCACGGAGACGACGTCGAAGCCGTACTGGCGCAGCGCGTACGCCACCGGCTCGAGGAGATCGGGCTCGTCGTCGGCGAGGAGGATGCGTCCGCTCATCGGCTCCTGAGTATCACGCGGGCCGTCGTCCCAACCCCCTCGTGCGAGTCGAGCTCGAGCCGGCCGCCCATCGCCTCGGCGGAGTCGCGGGCGATCGCGAGGCCGAGCCCGAAGCCGTCGCGTTCCGGCCCGCCCCCCGCGTAGAAGCGGTCGAAGATGCGGCCCTGCGCGGCGGGCGAGATGCCCGGGCCGCGATCGGTCACCTCGATCACCGCCTCGCCGTCGTGGTGAGCGGCGCGCAGCACGACCGGCGCGCCCGGCGCGTGCTTGACCGCGTTCGCGACGAGGTTCGTCACCACCTGCTCGAGCACGTCGGGCTGCGCGAGCGCGGTGCCGCCGCCGTTCCGCTCGACGCGCACGTCCGGCACGTCCGCCGCCGCCGCGACCTGCTCGAGGAACGGCTCCAGCTCGATCTCGACGAGGGGCATGCCCTCCTCGCGGGTCTGTGCGCGCGCGAGGACGAGGAGCGAGCTCGTGAGCCGCGTGAGGCGCGTCGCCTGGCGGCCGATCAGCCGGATGAAGCGTTCGCGCTCGACGGGATCCTCGCTCGCGCCGAGCTCGAGCGCCTCCACGGCGCTCGCGATCGCCGACACCGGCGTGCGCAGCTCGTGCGAAGCGTTCGCGACGAACTCCCGCTCGGCGCGCTGCTGCCGCTCGTGCCGCGTGATGTCCGCCAGCACGAGGACCGCGAGCCCCGTCCCGGCCGCCGGGATCCCGACGACCGCGTACGTCGCGCCGTCGGGCGTCGTCGTGCGCGCCTCCGAGACCGGTGCGCCGCGCGAGAAGAGGCCGCGGGCGACCGCGCGCATCGGCAGGTCGCCGAAGTGGTCGGGCAGCGGCACGTCGGGGTCGAGCTCCGGGAAGAGCCGCCGCATGCTCGCGTTCGCGTACTGCACGCGGAGGTCCTCGTCGACCGCGAGCACCGACTCGTGGAGGCGGTCGAGGAGCAGCTCCAGCCGGTCGCGCTCCGCGCCGAGCTGCTCGAAGGCGTCGCCGAGCCGGCGGCGCATCCGCTCGACCGACTGCGCGAGCAGCCCCACCTCGTCGAGGAAGCCGGGCTCGAGCTCGATGTCGAAGCCGCCGCGCTCGATCGCCTGTGCGGCCGCGGCGATGCGACGCAGCCGGCGCGAGATCAACGCAGCGGCGCCGAGCCCGAGGATCGCCGCCCCGAGCGCAGTCCACAACGCGACCCGGAGCACCTCGTTGCGGAAGATCGAGAGGGACGCGGCGTACGCCTGTGCGCGCGGCGCGTAGGCGACGAGCGCCGCGGCGTTCGGGAGCCGGCGCATCGGGAGCGCGACCACGGTGTCCTTGCCGCCGCTGAACGAGGCCGCGAATCGGCGGCCGCTCAGCGCCCGCGCGAGCGCCTTCTGCCCCTGCGGCACGTCCGTCCAGATCGTCGAGCCCTGCGTCTGCGCGACGATCTTCCCGTTCGCGGCGAAGAGGAAGAGGGCGAGCCCGTCGCGCTTGCGGAAGTCCTCCAGCGTCGCCGCCTGGTCGAGCGAGCGGCTGAGCTCGAAGCCGACCGACACCGTCTGCCCGATCGCGATGTCGCGCGAGCTGGCAGTCACCGCGCGCCCGACCTGCCGGGACGAGACGGTCGCGATCACCGCGGCGGTCAGTGCGGCGACCGCGACGAACGCCCCGGCCAGCCACCAGCGCATCCCCATCCGGATCCGTGGCACGAGCGCGATTTTCCCTGCCGAATGTGAAGAGAACCTCACGAGAGCTTTGCGTGCTCCTCGGACGTGGTTCCTACCGTGGCCGGATGAGCCCAGAAAAGGGGGAATGCTGAAATGTCCAGAGAGACGATCAAGGCCCGCCGCGGCCCGCTCGGCGCACTGCTCGCGTCGATTGCCACCGGTGC
>DASZWR010000022.1:0-9229 GCA_035546215.1 Gaiellaceae bacterium
GGCCCGCGTAGTTAACTTCCTTCGCCAACTTGCGGCCTCCCCCTTTCGGGGCGTTGTCCACAAGCTGGGGAAAGGCTGGAACTGCATGACTCGAGTAAGGCCGTCGACCCCGACGGCCTTCTCTTTAGGTCCAGGAGGCGCCTGGCTTAGCTGATCAGGCCGCGCCGGAAGCCGACCGCGACCGCATGGGCACGGCTTCTCGCCTGGAGCTTCGCGAGCAGGTGGCGAACATGGCTCTTCACCGTCTCCTCGCTGAGGAACAGCCGGACGCCGATCTCGCGGTTCACGAGCCCGTCCGAGATGAGCTGGAGCACCTCGATCTCGCGCGCCGTCGGCTCCTGGCCGAGCTCCTGCGCGGGCGGCTGGAACGGGATGACCTCCGCCACCGCCGCGTCGCGGCGCGCTGCGACGGACTCGAACCGCGCCGAGTGCTCGCGGTACCGCGTCAGGATCTCGTTGCGCTGAGCAGCGTCCACGAGCCACGTATCGGCAGTTCGAGGCACCCCTTTAGAGGGACTGCCTCGAAAGGGTGACGGTTTACCCGGTGTCGGCGTGCCGGGCGACCTTCGCCTCGAGCATCGCCCGCACCCGCGGCCAGTCGTCGTCGACCACCGCGTACCAGGCGGAGTCGCGGATCGAGTGCGGCAGGATCATGTGCTTCCGGAAGATCCCCTCGAACGTCCCGCCGACGCCGAGGAGCGCGCCGCGCACCCGCAGGTTCCGGGCGTCCGTCTTGAACTCCACCCGCATCGCGCCCCACTCCTCGAACGCGCGCCGCATCAGCAGGTACTTCGTCTCGACGTTCGCGCCCGTGCCCCACTGCCGGCGCTCGAGCCAGGTCCACCCGATCTCGATCCGCCTGTGCAGCGGCTCCACGTTCAGGTAGCGCGTCGAGCCGACCGGGCGGCCGTCGACGTGGACGACGAACGGCACCTCCCGGTCAGTCGCGAGCGCCAGGTCGAACCACCGATCGAACCCGAACGACTCCATGGTGGTGTAGCGGTGGATCTGAGGATCGCGCTGCGCCGCCTCGCGCAACCCGTCGCGATGGCGCTCGTCGATCACCTCGAGCCGCACGATGCGCCCCTCGATCGGCCCGTCCGGGCGCAGCTCCGTCACGCCGCGTCCGCCACGAACACGCACTTCGCGCGCGTCGCCGTGAAGGGATACGGCCCGTCCGGAGCGACGAGCGGCCCGTACAGCTCGACGTACGCGTCGAGGTACGTCTGCAGGTCGCGCTGCGTCAGCCACAGCACCGAGCCGCCGCGGACGATCCGCGACACGCTCGCGAAATGCCGTTGCAGGACGGGCAGCCCGCTCTCGCCGTCGAACGGCTCCGGCGACTCGGCAAACACCTCCCGCAGGTCCTCCGGCATCGAGTAGATGCCGGCGAAGCGGCCGCCGGGCCGCAGCACCCGCACGAACTCGGCGAGCGCCTCGTCGACGTCCGGGAGGTGGTACAGCACGTGGCTGCACGTCACCACGTCGAAGCTCGAATCCTCGAACGGAAGCTCACGCGCATCCGCAAGCTGGGCGTCGAGCCCCCGCGCAACAGCCCGGTCGATGGCGTCGGCGGAGCTGTCCACGACCACCACCTCGGGCGACGTATAAAGAGCTGGAATACGTCCGTCGCCGCAGCCCACGTCGAGCACGCGCGTCGGGTGGACCTCGGCGATCGCCGCCAGCAACGTCTGCTCCTCGTCGAGCTCGTCGAAGCGGAGCCAGCCCGTCCGGTCGAGCCGCCGCAGCGCCAATCGGTCGAGCGTCGCGTACTCCCGGGCGACCAGGGCCGGCTCATTTGGCTGTTTCATGACGTGATCCTGCCGTAATTCTAAAAAGAACCCGATATATTCGCCGCGCGGCCAATTCCGGCCGCCTCGGTCGTCGCATGGTTCGGGTCGTTACCACGCGGAGGGATCGGGACAACAACCTCGGCGACATTTGGGGGTTAGTGGATGAAGAACAGAACCTCGAGGCGCACGATGTCGCTCTCGCTTGCGGCCGTGATGGTGCTCGTCGCTCTCGCGGCGACGGCCTGCGGCAGCAACAAGAGCTCGTCCTCGAAAAATCCCACGACGGCGACTTCGAGCGGGAACTCGGGCGGCGTCGTGAACGGCGGCAACGAGGGGCGCTCGTACTCGACGCTGCGCGTCACCTGGGACCAGCCTGACTACATGGACCCGGGCCTCGCGTACACCGTCGCGGCCTGGCAGATCCTGTGGAACGTCTACGGCGGCCTGCTCGGCTACAAGCATGCCGGCGGCTCCGGGGGCGCCACGCTCGTGCCGTACCTCGCGTCGTCGCTGCCGAAGATCACGAACGGCGGCAAGACGTACAACTTCACGCTCCGCAAGGGCCTGAAGTACTCGAACGGCCAGGCCGTGAAGGCAAGCGACTTCCCGTACACCATCGAGCGTGACTTCAAGATGGACTCGCCGGGCGTCGGCTTCTTCTCCGCCATCAAGGGCGTGAGCGGAGCGAACGGCTATGCGGCCACCAAGAAGGGGCACATCTCGGGCATCAAGGCCAACGACGCCACGGGCAAGATCACGATCACGCTCGATCACCCGGAGGCCGACTTCGCCGCGATCCTCGCGACCGAGTTCGCCGCGTTCGTGCCGACCGGCACCCCGGCGAGCGACCAGTCCGCGAAGGGCGGCCCGCCGGCCGACGGCCCGTACATGGTCAAGGCCTACAACGCGACGCGGTCGTTCACCGTCGTCCGGAACCCGCAGTTCCAGGCGTCGAAGATCCCGACGGTGCCGCGGGGCAACCCGGACAAGGTGGTCGGAAAGATCATCACCGACCCGACCGCGGCGATGGAGACGGTGCTCAACGGACAGTCGGACTACGACTTCCAGCCGATCCCGAACGACCGCCTGGCGACGATCCAGAAGCAGCACGGTTCGCAGCTGAAGATCTACACCCCGGCGGACATGTACTACATCTTCTTGAACAACCGCATCGCGCCGTTCAACAACATCAAGGCGCGTCAGGCGGTCGAGTACGGGCTCGACCGGCAGGCCATGGTTCAGTTCTTCGGCGGCCTCGGCCAGCCGACGCAGAACCTGCTGCCGCCGAACTACCCGCAGTACAAGAAGACCTCGGCCTACACGTATGACATGAACAAGGCCAAGTCGCTCGCGAAGGCGTCGGGCACCACCGGCCAGTCCGTGACGGTCTACGGCGTCAACACCGATCCGTCCAAGTCGGTCGTCGAGTACGTCGCCAGCCAGCTCACCAAGATGGGCTGGAAGGCGAACGTGAAGCTGCTCGCCCACGGCGTGTACTTCACGACGATCGGCAACCAGGCCACCAAGGCCCAGGCCGGCTACGCCGACTGGTACCAGGACTACCCGAACCCGATCGACTGGTTCGACACGCTCTGGAACGGGAACCGGATCACCCAGACGCACAACAACAACTACGGCAACGTCGACGTCCCCTCGATCAACAAGGAGATCGAGCGGCTGAAGGCGACGCCGACCACGACGCCGGCGCAGAACAGCGCGTGGGCGAAGATCGACAACGAGCTCGTCGTGAAGTACGCCACGACGGTGCCGTACATCAACCGCTCGGGGACGGACTTCTTCTCCCCGAAGATGGACATGAGCTGCTACCAGTTCCATGTCCTCTATCAGTGGGACTTCTCGACGTCCTGCCAGAAGTAAGACCGCGTTAAGAAAGGCACGAAGTCGGAAGGGAGCCTGCGACAGCGGGCTCCCTTCCGCTTTAGACTCACGCTCTCTTGACCGTCGAAACCGGAACCCAGGTCAGCGAAGACAGCTTTGCGGCAATCGCGGCGGCAGCCGGCGACGAAGGCGACGTCGTCGGCCGTAGCCCGTGGGCACTCGCGTGGCGCCGCCTGCGCCGGAACAAGGTCGCCCTCGCGTTCCTCGTCCTCTTCATCATCATCTGCGTCTGCTGCGCACTGGCGCCGCTCTACGCCCATCACATCGCGCACACGGGCCCGAACGACAACCACGTCGGCGAGTTCCTGAAGGAAGGCAACAAGAAGATCCCGATCATCTCGCAGGGCGGGATCAAGATCGTCAACGGCCAGACCAAGTTCACCCCGGGCGGCGTGCCGATCGGGCCGCAGTGGTTCTCCGCCGGCGGCAGGTTCGTGCTCGGCGCCGACACGAACGGGCGCGACATCGCGGTGCGCCTCCTCTACGGCGGCATCAACTCGCTGAAGATCGGCATCGGGTCGTCGCTCATCTGCACCTTCATCGCGATCGTCCTCTCGCTGCTCGCCGCGTACTACGGCGGCATCGTCGACTTCCTGATCGCACGCTTCTACGACTTGATCTGGGCGTTCCCCGTGCTGCTTCTCGCGATCGCGCTCGGCACCGCCCTCTCGATCAACGGCTTCCACCACTTCGGGATCACGATCGCGGCGGGCAGCCTCTGGATCCCGACGCTCGTGATCTCGTACGTCCTCATCCCGTACGTCGGGCGCCCGCTGCGCGGACAGCTGCTGTCGCTGCGCGAGAAGGAATTCGTCGAGGCGGCCGTCGCGCAGGGCGCGGGGCCGTTCCGGATCATGTTCGGCGAGCTGCTGCCCAACGTGTCGTCGACGGTGCTCGTCTTCTTCACGCTGATCATCGCCAACAACATCCTCACCGAGGCCGGGCTCTCGTTCCTCGGCGCCGGCGTGCAGCCGCCGAACCCGTCCTGGGGGACGCTGATCGCCGACGGTCAGGACCGCATCTCGACCGCGCCGTGGCTCGCGATCACCCCGGGCATCGCGATCGTCCTGACGGTGCTCGCGCTGAACGTGTTCGGCGACGGTCTCCGTGACGCCCTCGACCCGCGCGCCCGCGTGCGCATCGAGCACTAGCCGTGGCGGTCTTCGTCATCCGCCGGCTGATCGGCATGGTGCTCGTGCTGATCGCCGTCAGCTTCATCACCTACCTGATCTTCGTGAAGATCCCCGGCGGCGACCCGGCGCAGCGCATCGCGGGCAAGCTCGCGACCGCCCAGAACATCGAGGACATCCGCAAGAAGCTCGGCCTCGACCAGCCGTTCTACATCCAGTACTTCGACATGATGAAGGCGATCTTCGAGCGGAGGCTGGTCTCGTACCAGAGCCAGCTGAACGTGGTCGGCCAGATCGAGGCGGGCATGCCGGCGACGTTCTCGCTCTGCATCGGGGCCGGGATCATCTGGCTGACGTTCGGGATCCTCGTCGGCACCATCTCCGCCGTCACCGCCGGTCGGCTCTCCGACCGTCTCATCACCGTGCTCGCGCTGATCGGCATCTCGATGCCGGTGTTCTGGCTCGGCATCGTCGGCCGCTACCTCCTCGCCGAGGGCAACCCGTTCCACATCTTCCCGGACTCCGGATACGTGCCGATCACGCAGAGCCCCGTGCAGTGGCTCTACCACCTGCTGCTGCCGTGGTTCGTGCTCGCCGTGCTCTTCATCGGCTTCTACGGGCGCGTGCTCCGGTCGACGGTGCTCGACACGATCAACGAGGACTACGTCCGCACGGCGCGCGCGAAGGGCATCTCGCCGCGCCGCGTGCTCCTGCGCCACGTGCTCCGCAACTCGCTGATCCCCATCGTCACGCTGTTCGGCCTCGACTTCGCCGCCGTCCTCGGCGGCGGCGCCATCCTCACCGAGACGGTGTTCCAGCTGCAGGGTGTCGGGCAGTACGCTGCGCAGTCGATCACCACGCTCGACCTGCCGCCGATCATGGCCGTGACGATCTACGCCACCTTCTTCATCGTGTTCTTCAACTTCCTGGTCGACCTGCTGTACGCGTGGCTCGACCCGAGGATCCGGCCCACATGAGCGCGAACGAGCCTCTGCTCGAGGTCGACGGCCTCAAGGTGCAGTTCGCGACCGAGGACGGCGTCGTCAAGGCCGTCGACGGCGTCAGCTTCACGCTCGAGAAGGGCAAGGTGCTCGGCATCGTGGGCGAGTCCGGCTCGGGCAAGAGCGTCACCTCGATGACGCTGCTCGGGCTCACGCGCGGGCCGAACGCGCGCTTCGAGGGCTCCGTGCGCTACCACGGCATGGACCTCGTCAAGGCGAGCGAGTCGCAGCTGCAGAAGGTGCGCGGCGCCGGGATCGCGATGATCTTCCAGGACCCGATGACGTCGCTGAACCCGGTGCAGAAGGTCGGCGACCAGATCATCGAGATGATCCGCGCACACGAGCCGCTCGACAAGAAGGCGGCGCGACAGCGCACGATCGACCTGCTCGGAGAAGTCGGGATCGCGAACCCGGCCGGCCGCGTCGACTCGTACCCGCACGAGTTCTCGGGCGGCATGCGCCAGCGCGTGATGATCGCGATGGCGCTCGCCTGCAGCCCGGACGTCCTGATCGCCGACGAGCCGACCACCGCGCTCGACGTGACGATCCAGGCGCAGATCCTCGAGCTGATCGCGAAGCTGAAGGACGAGTTCGGCACGGCGGTGATCCTGATCACCCACGACCTCGGCGTCGTCGCCCGCCTGTCGGACGACATCGCCGTCATGTACGCCGGCCGCATCGTCGAGCAGGGGCCGAAGGGCTCGATCTTCTACGACCCGCAGCACCCGTACACGTGGGGCCTCCTCGGCTCGATCCCGCGCATCGACCAGCCGAAACCGCCGCACCTGCACGCGATCCCCGGCCTGCCGCCGTCGCTGATCAGGCCTCCCCAGGGCTGCAAGTTCCGGCCGCGCTGCCCGCACGCCTTCGACAAGTGCATGGAGGAGCCCGACCTCCTCGCGCGCGTCGAGCAGGCCGACCACCTCGACCGCTGCTGGCTCGACCCCGAGGACAAGCGCAACCGGCGCACCGCGACGATCCGGCCGAACGAGTCGGAGGAGGCCGCGTGAGCGTCACCGAACGCGAGCCGCTCGTCGAGCTCGAGAACGTCAAGAAGTACTTCCCGGTGCGTGCCGGCCTGCTCCAGCGGGAGCTGGGCCGCGTGCACGCCGTCGACGACATCACGCTGACGATCTACCGGGGCGAGACGCTCGGGCTCGTCGGCGAGTCCGGCTGCGGCAAGTCCACGCTCGGCCGCACGATCGTGCGGCTGCTCGAGCCGACCGACGGCACGATCAGGTTCGACGGGGACGAGATCACGAAGCTCGGCCGCCGGCGTCTGCGCCCGCTGCGCCGCGAGATGCAGATCGTCTTCCAGGACCCGTACGCGAGCCTCAACCCGCGCAAGCGCATCGGCGCGATCGTCGGCGACCCGCTGCGCATCCACGGCATCGGCACCCGCCGCGACCGGCAGTCGCGCGTGCAGGAGCTGCTGCGCACCGTCGGCCTCGCGCCCGAGCACTACAACCGCTTCCCGCACGAGTTCTCGGGCGGCCAGCGGCAGCGCATCGGCGTCGCCCGCGCGCTCGCGCTGCACCCGAAGCTGATCGTCGCCGACGAGCCGGTCTCGGCGCTCGACGTCTCGATCCAGGCGCAGATCGTGAACATGTTCGAGTCGCTCCAGGACGAGTTCGGGCTCACCTACGTGTTCATCGCCCACGACCTGAACGTCGTGCGGCACGTGTCCGACCGCGTCGCAGTGATGTACCTCGGCAGCCTCGTCGAGATCTCGCCGGCCGACGACCTGTACGCGCGGCCGCTGCACCCGTACACGATGTCGCTGCTCGAGGCGGTGCCGATCCCGGATCCGGACGTCGAGGCGAAGCGGAAGACCGTCGTGATCCCCGGCGAGCTGCCGAGCCCGGTGAACCCGCCGTCCGGCTGCCGCTTCCACACGCGGTGCCCGTACCGGCAGCCGACGAGGTGCCACGACGAGTCGCCCCCGCTGCGGCCGTTCGGCGAGGGCGGCCACATGGCCGCCTGCCACTGGGTCGAGCAGATCCAGGCGGGCGAGATCGAGCCCCACACTCCCGAAGCGAGCGAAGAGGTCTGAGGCTCCGGCTGGCATTCACCGCGGCGATCGTCCTGGTCGCCGCGGGTTGCGGCGGCGCGGCCAAGACCACCGCGCCGACAACGACGACGGCGAGCACGACGCAGTCGGTGCCCGCCGTCTCGGCCTCGGCGTGCAAGCTGACGGCGGTGACGCGCCGGCAGCTCGCGAAGGCGCAGCACGACCTCGCCGCACTGCGCCGCCTCGCGAAGAAGCAGAGCGGCTATACCGAGCTCGGCACGACGGCGATGCAGAACGCGACCGGTCGCTACCTCGACGACCTGACCACCTCGAAGCTCGACAACTTCCGCGTGAACCGCCTGATCGACCTCGGCGTCTCGACCACCTCGCCGTACTGCGGGCAGTGCTTCCAGATGCTCGAGGCGAACCGGCCGATCCCGACCATGAAGCTGAACGGCACGCACTGCTGATGCGCTGTGCCGTCGACATCGCACCGATCCGGGCCGAGCCGGGCGACGAGGCCGAGCAGGTGACGCAGGCGCTCGCGGGCGAGCCGATCGCCGTCGAGGAGCGCCGCGACGGCTGGGCGCGCGTCCGCACCGCGTACGACTACCCGGGCTGGATGCGCGAGGAGCACCTCGAGGAAGGCGAGGGATCGCTCCCGGAGGAGCGCGACGGCACGACGATCGAGGAGGCGCGCAGCTACCTCGGCACCGTCTACGAGTGGGGCGGCCTGACCGCGCGCGGCATCGACTGCTCCGGGCTCGTGCACATGTCGTACCGGCGGCTCGGCCGCCTCGTGCCGCGCGACGCCGACCAGCAGGAGGACGCCGGCACGGAGGTCGCGGAACCCCGGCCCGGCGACCTCGTCACCTACGGCGACCCCGACAAGGCCGCCGACCACATCGCCTTCTGGCTCGGCGACGGGCGGATCCTGCACTCGACCGGCCGCGACGACCTCGGGGTCGTCGAGGAGGACGAGCCGCGGTCGCTCTTCGAGCGCCGCCGGAAGATCGTGCGGCTGTGATCAGCTGGGCCGTCTCCGACGGCCGCGAGCACGAGGGCGACCGGGTCGTCCCGTCGGCGTCGACGATCAAGCCGATCATCGCGTCCGCCTTCTGGCGCAGCGGCCTCGACCCGGCGGAGCGCCTCGACGTGCCCGAGGTGCCGTGGTCGCTCGCCGACAAGCTGGCCGCCCCCACGCTCGGCGACTGCGCGCTCCTCATGCTCACCTCGAGCGACAACGCGGCCACGAACGTCCTGCTCGAGCGGCTCGGCTTCGACACGGTGAACGAGGAGGCCCGGCGGCTCGGCTGCGAGCACACGGAGATCCGGCGTTTCATGATCTCGGACGGCCCGGAGAACCTCACGTGCGCGCGCGACCTCGTCCGCATG
>DASZWR010000023.1:0-54655 GCA_035546215.1 Gaiellaceae bacterium
CGGCGACATCGCGAGAAAGAAGTCCTCACCCGCCCGCAAACCCGACCCCCGCTCGAGGATCGGCTGCAACACCTCACGAGTCGTACCCGGCCACGTCGTCGACTCCAACACCACCACCTGCCCACGCTGGAGCACCGGGGCCAGGCTCGTCGCCGCGCTCTCGACGTACGAGAGATCCGGCTCGCGCTGCCGAGAGAGCGGTGTCGGCAAGGCGATGAGGATCGCGTGCGCGTCGGCGACGCGCTCGTACTCGGTGGTCGCGACGACGAGGCCCTCCCCGACGAGCGCCCCGAGGCGCTCGGAGCTGATGTCCTCGATGTGGCTGTGGCCGCGGGCGACGCTCTCGACGAGGGCGCGCGAGACGTCGACGATGAGGACACGCCTGCCGGCTTCGGCGAACGTCGCGGCCAGCGGAAGCCCCACGTAGCCGGCGCCGATCACGGCGACGTCGTAGAGCTGCTTCGGCCGCTCCTGCGGCCGCACGTTCGGACTTGCGATGGTGGTGGACACCCTCGTACCTCCTCGGTTTCTCAACAGGCTCAGGACTGGAAGACTCGGCGGAAGGTCGCGGCGCCCCCTGCGGCAAGGGACGCCGCGACCGCGAGCAGGATCGGCTGCGCGCTCATCGTCTGTACGCCGGACCGGTGAGCGCAGCGGCGGCGACCTGCCCGATCGTCACGCTGCCACGACCTCGTATGCGCGCTCCGACTCCGGGAGCTCGAGGCGCATCGTCACGTCGGCGACCACGTCGTCGAGGATCTCGTCGAGGCTGAGGCCGGCCGACCAGCCGATCGCCGCCTGCACCTTCTCGGTGCACGGCACGCGGTGCAGCATGTCGTCGATGCCCGTCCCGTACACGCGGTCGAACGGGACGTACGCGGTCGGCGACGTGGAGCCGACGAGCCGCTTCACGCGTTCGGCGAGGTCGACGATCGACGTCTGGTTGGGCGCGCCGACGTTGTAGATCTCCCCGGAGGTCGCGGGCAGCGCGTCCATCAGGTCGCGCAGCGCGCGAACGGAGTCGGCGACGTGGCAGAAGCACCGCGTCTGCCGCCCGTCGCCGTAGATCTCGATCTGCCGGCCGGTGATCGCGCGCTCGACGAAGCGCGGTATGACCATCCCGTAGTGGCCTGTCTGGCGCGGCCCGACCGTGTTGAACAGGCGCACCAGCACCGTGTCGAGGCCGTACTCCTCGTGGTAGGCGAGCGCGAGGAACTCGTCCATCGCCTTCGAGTCGGCATACGCCCAGCGCTTCTGCGTCGTCGCGCCGTACATGCGGCGGTCGGACTCGCGCAGCGGCGTCTCGGTGCGGTGGTCGCCGTACACCTCCGACGTCGAGGTGACGAGGACCGGCCGCTGGAAGATGCGGCACGCCTCGAGCACCGTGCTCGTCCCCTCGAGGTTGACGTGCAGCGTCCGCGCCGGCTGCTCGACGATGTTCTTGACGCCCACCGCGGCCGCGAGGTGGAACACGCGGTCGGACTTGTGGACGAGCTCGTTGACGATCGCGGGCTCCAGCACGCTGTGGACGACCAGGTGGAACCTCGGATGGTCGTCGAGGTGCGCGATGTTCCGCAGGCTGCCGGTCGAGAGGTCGTCGAGCACCCAGACCTCGTGGCCGTCCTGCAGAAGCAGGTCGGTGAGATGCGAGCCTATGAAGCCCGCGCCGCCGGTGATGAGAACCTTCACCCTCCCCCTCCTTCTTGCGTCACTACACGACTCCGGTTCGGACGGCGCCCTCGTCGGCCTGCAGCTCGAAGCGCGGCGGGGAGTCCCACCGGCAGCTCTCGACCCGCGGGCTCCGCACGGTCTTCGCGAACGCGTGGAGCATCGTCCCGCGGTAGACGAGATCGAGCACGATGAGCGCCGGCGCCAGCAGGATGAGCCGCCACCGTCGCAGAGCCGCCGCGGCGACCGCGATCCACGCCATCGTCACCCCGCCGAGCCAGATGCAGAGCCACAGCGGGTCGACCCACTCGCTCAGGAGCAGGAGCACGGGGACGACGAGGAGCGGCTCGAGCGCGTACGGGATCCAGTCGAGCACGAGCGCCAGGTAGGCGAGGTTGAACCCCGAGACGCGCCACCCCGTCCGGCGCCGCTGGTCGCGCACCACCGGCGCGACCAGGCGGTGCCCGTAGATCGACTGGAACTGCGCCCACGACCACCGGACCGTCTGCCGGTACCAGTCGTGGAAGGTGTGCGGGTCGATCGTCCACGATTGTGCGGTGTGGACGTAGCGGATCCGTCCGAGCCGATGCCGGGCGATCTCGCCGACCCAGAACATGTCGTCGATCGCGTACGGGACCTCCTCCTCGATCAGGCGCGCGAAGACGTCCACGCGGAAGATCGAGTTGGCGCCGCAGATCACGTTGACGACCCCGAGCGCGTTCTGCCCGCGCTTGATGGTGACCTGGTACGACCAGTACATGAACGCGCGCATCGCGATATACGGGTTCCACCGGTGCGCGTCGTCCCAGAGCGAGTCGATGCGGCCCGACGCCGCCGCGTCTCCGTCGGTCATGCGCGACGTGACGCGCTCGACGTAGTCGGGCGCGAGCAGCGTGTCGTCGTCGACGACGCCGATGAAGCGGTACCGGTCGGCGAGCCTGAAGACGCGGGCGCCGGCGCGCAGCGCGTCCGGCTTCCCGCCGCTCGACGCGCGGGCGAGCACGCGCGCGCCGGCCCGCCGCGCGACCTCGGCCGTGCGATCGGTCGAGCCGTCCGAGACGACGTACACGTCTGCCTGCGCCGCGGCGCGGCGAACCGTCTCGGCGATCGTCTTCTCGCCGTTCTTCGAAGAGATGAGAATCGCCGTCTCGTGCATCTACCGTTCGAAGGTAGTTCGGGTGCAGGGAAGCCAAAATCCGCGGAGGTGAAGGCCCTGCTCGACGTTGGTCGAGGAACCTCTACGGGAGTGGCAGGCGGAGTGAGACCCGGGTCCCGACTCCCGTCTCGCTCTCGATCCGGAGCGTCCCGCCGAGGCCGGCGACGCGCTCGCGCATGCCGAGCACCCCGAGCCGGCCCGACGCGGCGGCGCTCCGCAGCACGTCCTCGACGTCGAAGCCGTTGCCCGCGTCGATCACGTCGAGGACGAGCGACCGGTCCTCGATCCGCGCCCGCACCTCCGCGTAGTGGGCGCCGCTGTGCCGCGCCACGTTCGCGACCGCCGCCTGCACCACGCGCAGCGCGGCGACGCGGACGTCGTCGCGCAGCGGGCGCTCGAGCAGCGAGTCGTCGACCACGATCGTCACGTGGCAGCGGTGGGCCTGCTCGTCGACCACCGACCGGAGCGCGTCCTCGAACCCGCCCGCGAGGAACGCCTTCGAGCCGGCGAGCGCGGCGAGGCGCCGGAGCTCCTCCTCCGCGGCCTCGAGCCGGGCGCTCAGGTCGTCGACCCGGCCGAGGAGGCGAGGCGCCTCGTCGGCCGGGCCGCGCAGCGACTCGGCGAGCTGCCGCCGGAAGAGGTGCAGGTCGAACCGCAGCGCCGCGAGGTCCTGGAGGGGGCCGTCGTGGACGTCGAAGGCGAGGTCTGCCAGGCGTCGCTCGAGGTCGTCCGCCTGCACGACGCTCAAGCAGTCGCCTCGATCGTCTCCGCGGCGAGCCCCTTGGCGAACGCCCAGCGGGCGGCCGCCGTGCGGCTCGTGACGCCGAGCTTGCGGTAGAGGCGCGTCAGGTGGAACTTCACCGTCGGCTCCGTCACCCAGAGCTCCTTCGCGATCTCCTGGTTGGAGAGGCCGCGCGCGACGAGCCGGAGGATCTCCGCCTCGCGGTCGGTCAGCCCGGCGGCGCGGATCAGCGCTCCGTCGGAGACCGCCGGCAGCCCCTGCGCGTGGAAGGCGGTGCCGTCGACCGCCTGGCGAATCGCCGAGACGAGGTCGCGGGGGTCGATCCCCTTCAGCACGTACCCGCACGCGCCGCGCCGGAACGCCGCCTGCATCTGCTCCGGCTCGCCGTTCATGGAGAGGATGACCACCTTCACGTCCGGGTACCGGGCCTTGATCCGCTCGATGCACCCGAGGCCGTCAAGGCCGGGCATCCTCAGGTCGAGCAGCGCCACGTCGGGCGAGTGGCGCCCGACGAGCGGGAGCACCTCCGGCCCGGTCCGCGCCTCCGCAACCACCTCGAGGCCTGCTTCAACCAGCACTGTTCGCACGCCGGTCAGCAAGACCGGGTGGTCGTCCGCAATCAGGACCTTCACCAGAGCCCTCCCCTTCGATCCGATGTGTCGAAGCTATCCCGGCCCTTCCGACGGAACACCGCCCGGATGGGTAGGGGGACCTCGACTGACGTGAAGAACCAATTCGACCCCTGCGCGCGCACCCCGGGAGACGGCTGCGGCCGGCCCTCCGCCGACCGCACCGCCTCCCCGGTCAGTCGGTCGAATGCGCCGGGCGCAGCCGCGTCAACACGAAGCCGACGGCGCTGAGCACGAGCCCGATGATCGCCACGGGCATGGCCGCGAGCCCCGTGAAAGGCAGCGTCCGTGGCTGTCCGAGCTGTCCGCTCATAGCTCCTCCCTTCTCGATCGTCCGCGGACGATTCTCGGGAGGTAGGGCTGGTGCTCGACTGAGCCGAGGGATGGGATGCCCCATCCGCGAGTCGTGATTCGCTCCGAGGTCGTGCCCGACCTCGCTCGTCGAACCACTTTGTCTCTACCTAGGGCGAGCGGACCGGCCCTGCATCGTGCATAACGTCCCGGAAAAGCGGAGGCGTCGGCTTATGGATGCATTGCTCGGGAGCGAGTATTCCTTGCTCCTCGCCGGAATGCGTGTCGTGCTCGGGCGCGATGCGCGATTTGAAGTAGTGGCAGAGACGAGCTCGGCCGCCGAGCTCGTCCCGCTCGCCCTCGAGGTGAGACCGGAGGTGCTGGTCGTAGGCGCCCGCCTGCTGGCGGACGAGTCGGTGCTGTCGATCCCGGCCATCCTGCAGGCGCTCCCCGGGGCGCACGTCGTGGTGGTCATCTCGGAGCCGCGCGAGCCGGCGGAGATCGAGGAGCTCTTCCGCGCCGGGGCGAGCGGCGTCGTGCTCGAGTCGATCGACCCGCGGGACCTCGCTCCCGCGGTGATCCAGGCGGTGACCGCGACGGCGTTCCACGCGCGCGGGCTCGTCGGGAACGGCTGCCGGGCTTCGTCGACCCGGAAGGAGCTGACGCCGCGCGAGCGCGACGTGCTCACCGGCGTCGCGGGGGCGCACTCGAACCGCTGGGTGGCGGAGCGGCTCGGCCTCAGCGAGGCGACCGTCAAGTTCCATCTGTCTGCGATCTACAAGAAGCTCGGGGTGCACAACCGGACCGAGGCCGCGACCTGGGCCGTCGCGCACGGCCTGGTCGACCCCGTCACGCCGAGCGTGTGACTAGCTCGCGTCGAGCGTGAAGAACGTCGAGCGCAGCCCGAAGCGCTGCTGGAAGGCGTAGCCCGAGACGACCACCGTCGCGCCGGAGGCTGCGGCGAAGCGGAGCCGGACGACCCGGTCGCCCGCGTTCCGCGTCACGGTGACGCCCACCACGTCCGCCGGCACCCTCGGGAACGCGCGCCGCACCGCGTCGAGCGAGATCCGCACGGGGCCCCAGTGGGCGACCGGGCTCGACTCGTCGAACGGGTCGGGCACCGCCCGGAAATACGGCTCGTCGTCGGCGGCCCAGACGCCGTCCGGCACGCTCGTCCGGCCGCCGTTGGAGGCCGAGAAGAGCGCGGTCACCACCCGGCCGCGATACTCGAGCACGTGACCCGCGGTGGCCCGGGTCGCCGCGACGGCGCGTGGAAGGTGCTTGCGGAGGCCGTTGAAGTTCTGCGAGCGGTCGTCGGCGTAGACGTCGAAGAACCGGCGCGGCCTGAGCGACGCGACCGCGTACGAGCGCGAGGCGACCGCCTGCGCCTCGAGGGCCGCCTCCGACCAGTAGCCGGGGCACTCGGACGAGACGACGTCGGCGACGTACTCCTCGAGCGGCACCACGTCGACGACGTCGAGCTTCCCCGCCACCGGCACGACGCGGATGACGCCCGGATAGCGTGTGGCGCCCACGCGCGTCGCCGAGTCGGCGGCGCCGACCTCGACGGCACGGCGGACCCGGCCGGCGACGAAGTCCCGTCCGCCGACGCGCACCCGCGGCAGCGCCTCGCCGATCAGGACGCGGATGGCGCTCACGGGCGTGCCGGCGACGGTCGTCCCCGGGTAGTAGAAGGCGAGGATGTCGTCGGCCGACTCGCCCGCGCGCGCGCGTGCCTCGGCGCCCCACTGCGAGAGCCCGATCCCGTGGCCGAGCCCGCGGCCGGTCAGCATCAGGGAGCCGACGCTCGACTGAGATGCAGTCGCGCCGCGCGCGACCGAGCACGCGGCCGCGACCACGGCCGCCGCGAGGATGATCCGGCGCACGCCCGGATCGTAGAAAGCCCCGCGGACGGGGCGAGTCGGTTATCCGCCGAAGGTCGAGGTAGGACTATCCAACAGGGTCGGTGACCTGCATCCCATGGGCGAGCGCCCAGCGTGCGGCCTCCGTGCGGTTCGTGACGTCGAGCTTGCGATACACGTTCGTGAGGTGGAACTTGACCGTCTGCTCGGTCACCCACAGCTCCTTGCTGATCGCCTTGTTCGAGAGCCCGCGGGCGACCGCGCGCAGGATCTCCGCCTCGCGCTCGGACAGCCCGGCGTCGCGGGCGACGGTGTCGTCGTTGATCGCCGGAAGGCCGAAGGCGTGGTACGCGGTGCCGTCGAGCGCCTGCCGGATCGACGGACCGAGGTCGCGCACGTCGACCGTCTTCACGATGTAGCCGGCTGCGCCGTGCCGGAACACCGACTCGATCAGCGCGGGGTCGGACTCGCTTGCGATCACGATCACCTTCACGTCGTCGCCGTAGCGGTCGTGCACCCGGTCGAGGCACTCGAAGGCGCTCATGCCCGGCATGTTGAAATCGAGGAGGACCGCCTCCGCGCCCGTCTGGCCGATCAGCGGGACGACGCGCGAGCAGTCGTGCGCCTCGCCGACGATCTCGAAGCCGCCGTCCGTGGCGAGGGCCTCCCGCATGCCGATGAGGACGAGCGGATGGTCGTCGGTGATGAGGATGCGCACGCGCGAGCGACCATCCCCATTGCCGCCCGCTAAGTTGCGTCCCGCTCTCCTTTGAGGCACGAACCTACTCCTTCGGCCGCCTCTCGCGTTGCAACATACGCGGTTCTTGCCCGGGTTTCACCGTGGATTTCTACTGATAGAGCGGAGGAGCGCGTCAGGTATCCCAGGGCGACGCACGGCCGGTCCCGGGAAGACAGCAGTCCGGGGCGCACGTGTCGTGGCTCGGCCCGAAGCGCCCGATCGCGCGCCGCGGCGCGTCGGGCGAGAGCCGCTCGGCGATCGCCTCGCGGATCGCCGAGACGAACGCAGGATGCGTCCCGGCCGTCCGCGCGCGGGCCAGCGGGAGGCCCAGCCGCCCGGCGGTCTCCCGGGCCTCGACGTCGAGGTCGAAGAGCACCTCGAGGTGGTCGGACACGAACCCGATCGGCGAGATGACGACCGCCTCCACCCCGCGCCCGGGCAGCGTCTCGAGGTGCTCGCAGACGTCCGGGTCGAGCCACGGCACGTGGGGCGAGCCGCTGCGGCTCTGGTAGACGACGGCGTAGTCGTCGACACCGACGGCCCCGGCGACGAGCCTGGCGGTCTCCCGCAGCTGCGCCTCGTACGCGCAGCGCTTCGCCATCGCCACCGGGATCGAGTGGGCGGTGAAGGCGATGTACGGCTTCGCCCCGTCGGGAAGCTCGGCGAGCGCGTCGCGCACGTGGTCCGCGTTCGCCTCGACGAAGCCCGGATGGTTGTAGAGCATGCGCAGGCGCGGCACCTCCGGCGCGTCGGGGCCGAGCGCCTGCTGCGCCTCGAAGAGGTTCTCGCGGTACTGCCGGCAGCCCGAGTACGAGCTGAACGCCGACGTGAGGAACGCGATCGCGCGGCGCACGCCGTCGTCGCGCATCTCCCGCATCGTGTCCTCGAGGAACGGATGCCAGTTGCGGTTCCCGAAGTAGACGGGGAGGTCGATGCCGTGCGCGCGCAGCTCCGGCTCGAGCGCCGAGATCAGCTGCCGGTTCTGCTCGTTGATCGGGCTGACGCCGCCGAACCGCTCGTAGTGGTGGGCCACCTCGAGGAGCCGCTCGCGGGGCACGTTGCGGCCCCGGGTGACGTTCTCGAGAAACGGCATCACGTCGTCCGGCCCCTCCGGCCCGCCGAACGAGACCACGAGGATCGCGTCGAACCCGGTCGGCGCGAAGCGGCTCTCGGCCCGGTCGGCCGGCGGTTTCCGCTCGCTGACAGGGGTCGGCACGCGGCTCATGGTGCCTGCGGGATCGCTGCACGGGACTGAAGAACCGGCGATTCCTGTCGATACGCCTGGCGTGCGCATTGTCTCGACCAGCCGGATCCCCGACGACGCCGTCCTGGCGCGCGACATCCGGACGGGCCATTTCGGGGCCGCACCGCTCCTGCGCCGCGGGACGCGGATGAACGAGCGCTACTCGACCGCCCTGCAGCGGGCCGGGATCGGCTCGGTCTACATCGACGACCTGCTCGGCGACGGGATCAGCCTGACGCCGGCGATCAGCGAGGAGACGCGGAACGAGGCGACCGACGTGCTCGAGCAGGCGATGAAGGCGGTGCGCCGCGAGCCGGACGGCCGCTCCTCGGTGCCCGACGCGGTGCTGAAGCCCGTGATCGACCTGGTCGACACGCTCGTCGAGGAGATCGAGACCTGCGACGGCTCGATCGTCTCGCTCCAGGATCTCGCCGCGCCGGACGCGTACCCGATCCAGCACCCGATCGACGTGACCGTGCTCGGCCTCCTGCTCGGCCGCCAGCTGCTGCTCCATCACGGCTGGGTCGACCACCTCGGCACCCGCCGCTACGACCGCATCGACGAGCGCCTCGTGCAGCTCGGCCAGGGGCTCCTCGTCCACGACTTCGGCCAGCTGACGGTGCCGAAGGAGGTGTTCGAGAAGCCGGACCAGCTCGACCCCGAGGAGTGGGAGATGGTGAAGGGCCACCCGGAGGCAGGCATCCAGCTCTGCGGCTCCCGGCTCACCGCCGTCGCCTGCACCGTCATCCGGCTGCACCACGAGCGCTGGGACGGGTCGGGCTACCCCAAGGGCCTCGCCGGGCGCGCGATCCACCCGTTCGGCCGCGTCGCCGCGGTCGCCGACGTCTACGACGCCGTCACGAGCGCGCGGCGCTACGCACCCGCGCGGCCGCCGCACGTCGGCTGGCAGATCATCGTCGGCGGCGCCGGCACGAGCTTCGACGAGACGATCGTGGAGCTGTTCCGCAAGGTCGTCCCCCCGCACCCGCCGGGCTCGGAGGTCACGGTCGCGGACGGCCGCCGCGGCGTCGTCGCGTCGGTCACGGCGGATCGTCCCGAGCTGCCGGTCGTCCGCATCGGGTGGGACGAGGGCGGCTCCCGGGTGACCCCCTACGAGGTCAAGATCCCGGCCAAGGACCTCACGCCGGCGGACGTCGCAGCGGCCGTCGTCGCGTAGCGGGCGCTAGCCCGTATACGCCACCTTGATCAGCTCGTTCGTCTCGAACGTCGGAGTCGAGATGTGGCGGTTGTTCTGGTCGACCATGATCATGTCGTGCCCCGTGCCCGCGTAGAGCAGGTCATTGTGCTCGGTGCCCGCGATGCTCAGGTCGAAGTAGACGTCGCCGTACCTCGCCAGCGCGGCGAGGTTCCCGTTCACGGTCGGCGCCTCGACGATCCACTCGGCGCAGTTGCCGACGAGCGACGTGCCTCTGGGCGACGTCTTCGTGAACGACGTCGACGCGCCGGTCGTGAGGTTCGTCAGGTAGAAGCCGGCCTCGGTCGACGAGTGGACGCAGATCGCGCAGAACATCACGTCGCCCGGCGACACCGGGAAGTTTGCGATCTGCACCTCGAAGTCCGGGTACCACTCCCACCAGGCGTACGTCTGGCGGACCGTGAAGAAGCCGAAGTTCAGGATCTCCTGCTCGGTGCCGGCCTGGAGCACGTCGGGCGACCCGTCGCCGTCGATGCCGACCCAGGTCGAGCAGTAGAAGCTGCCGACCCCGGGCGCGACGACGTCGGGCACCGTCCACTGCCCCATCACCCAGCTCACCTCGTCGCGCTTCGGCGCGAACGCGACGCTGCCGGACCAGTTCGTCGACGTGTCGTCGGCGATCGCCTGCCGGATGCCGTGCCACTTGTCGGTGCGCACGGCGAACTGCGGCTCGATGTGCGTCATCGGCCGCGCCGCGAGCTCCTGCCACTTCGCGTGGAGCTCGGGATGCATCTCCTTGTCCGGACGCGCCGGGAAGCCGTGCACGAGCAGCTCGCGGTCGCTCGCCTCGAGCGGGTTGAACCCCTCGGGCGGCGGGGTGAACAGCCGCACGCCGAGCATGTCGTGGATCGCCTTCTGCTGCTGCTGCGCCCGCTCGAGCCGCTCCGTCATCACCTGCGCCATCTCGCAACCTCCTCAATCGGGGTTGCCGCAGCTGCGGAAGGCCCTCGCCTACGGCGATCATCGACCTCCGCGGCGCTCGATGCAAGTCCAGGCGCCGGGCGTCAGCCCACGGTGACCGCGAACTCGTCGAACGGCTTGCGCCGCAGCGTCGGCACCTCGGCGTCGGGCGCCGGGTGCCCGACGGCGACGAGCAGGAACGGCCGTTCGTTGTCGGGCCGCTCGAGGATCTCGCGCAGGAAGCCCATCGGCGACGGCGCGTGCGTCAGCGTGGCGAGGCCCGAGAGGTGGAGCGCCGTGACGAGGAACCCCACGGCGATGCCGACCGACTCACGCGCGTAGTAGTGCTTGCGCTTCTCGCCCCCCTCGCGCCGCCACGCCTGCTCGAACACCGCGATCAGGCACGGCGCCTCCGTCAGGTGCGGCTTCGAGGCGTTCGTCCCGATCGGCTCGATCGCCGACAGGTACTCCGCGCTCGCGCGCTCGCGGTAGAGGAGCTCCTCCTCCCGTTCGGCGCCCCGGCGGATCCGCCGCTTCGTCTCCTCGTCGTACACGACGACGAAGGTCCACGGCTGCTGGTTGGCGCCGGACGGCGAGGTGCCCGCCACGCGCACGGCGTTCTCGACCAGCTCGCGCGGGACGGGCTCCGGCGCGAAGGAGCGGATCGAGCGGCGCTGCCGCATCGTCTCGAGGTGCTCGCGGGAGCGCGCCCGGGCCGCCGCCTCGTCGAACGGGGCGGCCCGGTGAGGCTGAGGGACGTAGATCGCCAAGCGCCTAGCTGGTTCCCACTCCGACGGCAGCCAGAAACACGAGGACGAGGGTAGTCGCAGCGACCAGGCCGTGCAGGCCGACGACGGCGATCGGGAACCGCTGCTCGGCGGCGGCGGTGTCCTTGCGGCTCCGCTGCGACGCCCAGATGCCGAACATCGTGAAGCCGATCAGCGCGACGACGAGCAACAGGACGAAGGCGATCCACGCGACCGTCGACGAGTCGTCGGCCACGTAGACGATCCACAGCACGAGCCCCGTCGCCGCGAGCAGGAAGTGCGTGAGGATCAGAGCGGGCCGGATGCGGCCGCGGTCTCGCTGCTGCATGCCGCCGTTCTTGAGCCAGATCCCGAACAGGACGAACCCGCCTCCGGCGGTGACGATCCAGGTGATCAGCGCTGCCCAGCTCATTGCTCCTCCTTGCTCTCGACTCGCATGCCGTGGACGAACACGACCGCGCCGCCGAACCAGCCGCCGGCGGTCATGGTGAGGAAGCCGGCGAGCGCGAGCACGAGCCCGCCGGTGGTGACGTGCCCGTCGCGGTACCCCGGCCACTGGAGCCAGGCCGCGACGCCGAACAGCGCGACGGCGGTGACCATCGCGGTGAGGTGCACGGTGGCGGTCCGCCAGACGGCGGAGCCCCACTCGATGACGATCCAGTCGGCGAAGCCGGTGAGCGCGGTGGGCGCGGCGGCGATCAGCCCGCCGATCAGGGCGAGCCACGCAGCCGGGCCGAGCTTGCCCTCGGCGACGCCGAGCTTGCCGAGCACCGACAGCCCCGCGGCGAGCACGAACATGCCGATGGTCGCGTCGGTGAGCGGCGGATGGGACGGGTGGCCTCGCAGCCCCCGGATGAGCGCAGTCATACATTCTATTTACCACAGATTGGTATTTAGAATCGCCGGAGGCGCAGGAGCACGCGGCACGACGCGTGCTCCGCCAGGCAGTCGCGCGTCTCGCACGCGACGTGCTCGACCTCGCAGCCTGCGACCGCGCGCGACGCGAGCCGGGCCCACATGCCGCGGTCGACCTCGGCGGCCTCGGGCCGCTCGCGGACGAGCGGGCGCAGCGGGCAGGTCGGCGTCGCGATCACCGCCTCGTCGCCCGCGATCTCCTCGACGGCCGCCTGGAAGCCGAGCTCCCGCACCGCCTCGCACATCGCGTCCATGCCGCCCCGCAGCGTCGTCTGCGCGACGAGCCGCGCCCGCTCGGCGAGGTCGTCGGCGAAGAGCTCGCCCGCGCGGCGCAGGGCGCGCTCGCGCCCTGCCTCCGGCAGCTCGTCGATCAGCAGGCCGAGGAGCGTCTCGTACCGGCGCTCGGGGAACTGGATCGCCCGCAGCTCCGGCACGACGGCGTAGGTCTTGGCGGGCCGCCCGGCGCCCGGCCCGCTGCGTCCGGTGCGGCGCTCGTACCCCGTCTCGAGCAGCCCCGCGGACGCGAGCCGCTCGAGCCGGGCGCGCGCGACGTTGCGGTGCAGGCCCTCGGCGGCGGCCAGCTCGTCGGCGGTCACCGGCCGTTCCTGCCGGCGTGCGAAGAGCAGCGCCTCGCGCAGCTCCGGGTCGCCGACCGCCTCCAGCTCGTCCATCTCTAACGCCACGCTAGCAGGCGTTAGAAAGCGGTTGACACCGGGCGACGGTTCGTGCGAGGTTCGAGAGGCGGGCGCAAGGAGGTTCGGGCCGTGACGGCAACCAAGATCGATCCTGCGACCGGCTGTCTCCTCGTCGGAGGGAAGCGCGTGTTCCCGCTCGGCCTGTCCGACCCGCCGCCCGTCGGCAGCACGGCGCCGAACGGCAAGCCCGCCTGGGCCGAGGTCGCGGCTGCGGGCGCGAACTTCGCGCGCAACTACACCGTCTGGACGAAGGCGGGCGCGGCCGAGCAGCTGATCGACCTCGGCCGGCAGCTCGACGCCGGGCACCAGAACGGCGTCCAGCTGTGGGTGGCGCTCGCGGGCATCGACAACGACCTCTCGCGCAAGGCGTTCCTCGACCAGATCGTCGGCGAGATCAAGTCGCACCCCGGGCTCGGCGTGTGGAAGGGCGCGGACGAGCCGGCGCACGGGCACGTCCCGGCGCCCGGGCTGAAGGAGGTCCGCCAGCACCTCGCGAGCATCGATCCCGACCACCCGATCGCGATCATCCAGGCGCCCCGCGCGCCGGCCCCGCCCGGATCGAAGCAGGACCGGCCGCTGACGATCGCCTCGGTCAAGCCGTACGCCGCCGGCTGCGACATCCACGGCGTCGACATCTATCCGGTGTCGAACCCGCCCGGCCGCCACGCCGGCCAGGCGCCGGTGAACACCGACATCAGCGTCGTCGGCGACGTGACGCGGATCCTCGCGCGCGCCACGAACCGCAAGGCGATCTGGACGACCTTGCAGATCGCGTGGAGCGGCGTCCTGCCGCCGCGCCCGCTCGTCTTCCCCACGCTGCCGCAGGCGCGGTTCATGGCCTACGACGCGATCGTCGCCGGCGCCCGCGGCTTGTTCTTCTTCGGCGGCCAGCTCACGAAGGCGATGAACGCGCAAGACAGGCAGCGCGGCTGGAACTGGACGTACTGGAACCGGGTGCAGCGGTCGCTGCTCAGGGAGCTGAGCGACGACGCGCACACCGCCGCGCTGACGGCGCCGATCTCGGCGCACACGGTGAAGGCGAGCGCGCCCGACGTCGAGGTCAGCACGCGCGAGGCGGACGGCTTCCTCTACCTGATCGCGGTGAGGCGCAGCCCGAAGCTGAAGGGGACGATCCGCTTCACCGGGCTCCCGGCAGGCATCGGCCAGGGCACCGTCCTCGCGCATCCCGGCAAGAACCCCGCGCGGCCGGTCAAGGCGGCGCGCGGCGCGTTCACCGACCCGGCCCCGTTCTCACCGCACAACGCGCGCGTCTATCGCTTCGCGAAGCGCGGCTGATGTCCAGCCCGTATCCGTGGCCGCTCCTGCCGTTCGACCACCAGCACCCGGTGCGCGCGTTCATGTGCGACCCGCGGATCCAGGGCGGCGGCAAGACCTTCCACTTCGGCATCGACATCGCGGCGCCGGCCGGGACGCCGGTGTTCGCCGTCGCGCCCGGCAAGGTGTCGTACGGGTCGCCGGGCGACGTCGCGGCGAACGGCGGCATCGTCGTCGTGGAGGCAGCCGGCCGCAACTTCGGCCACTGGCACGTCGCGCCGGCGGTCAAGGCCGGGACGCACGTCGCGCTCCACGACCTGATCGGCCACGTCTCCTCGCAGCCCGAGGACTGGGGCCACGTGCACTTCGCCGAGTCGACCCACGACGCGGCCGGGATCCTCTACTGGAACCCGCTGCGCCCCGGCGCGATCACGCCGTTCTTCGACTACGGCCCGCCCGTCATCGACGCGATCGTCACGTCGCTCCCGGCGGGCAGGCTGCACGGTCACGTCGACCTCTCGGTGAAGGCGCACGACAACACGCCGATCGCGATCACCCAGCCGAAGCCGCCCGGGTGGAGCGGCATGCCGGTCACCCCCGCCCTGATCCGCTGGCGGCTCCTGCACGGCTCCGCGGCCGTCGTCCCGTGGCGCGTCGCGGTCGACCGGCGGACGTCGTTCCGGCCGCACGTCCAGGGATCGCCGGCGACGGACACGAGCTTCGCGAGCGTCTTCGCACCCGACACGACGCAGTCGAACCCGTTCACGCCCGGCAGCTACCACTTCTGGCTGGCGCGCGGCTTCGACACGACGAAGCACCCGAACGGTGTCTACTCGCTCGAGGTCGAAGCGAGCGACGTGCGCGGCAACCCGCGCGTCGGCCACCTCGCGGTGACGATCGCGAACTAGCTTGACAACCGGCATCGCGCCGTGGGAAGTTCGGCGGGCGGGCGGTACTCCCGGGTCGAGAGGGGAAACCGATGAGTGCTGCCGCGTCGACGACCGTCGCTGCCGACCAGGCGCTGAAGAACCTCCAGACGAAGGTCGACCACATCGTGGTTCTCATGATGGAGAACCGGTCGTTCGACCACATGCTCGGCTTCCTCACGATCGACGAAGGCCGGACCGACATCGAGGGGCTGACCGCCGGGCTCGCGAACGCCGTCGGTGACGTCTCGTACCCCGTGCACCCGGCGACGAGCACGAAGCTCGTGAAGGCCCAGGACCCGCGGCACGGCGCCGTCGACGTGGCGGCGCAGGTCGCGAACGGCGCGATGACCGGCTTCGCCGCCGACTACGCGAAGTCGCGCCCGACGCCGCCGTACAAGGGCGACTCGCCGGGCGTCGTGATGGCGTACCACACCGCGAAGCAGCTGCCCGTGTACGCCTACCTGGCGGAGGAGTTCTGCGTCTGCGACCACTGGTTCTGCTCGGTGCCGGGCGAGACGATGCCGAACCGCTGCTACGCCGTCACCGGCGGCTCGGGCGGGCGGATCGACGCGATCCGGCCGCCGCAGCCGTACAACCTCAAGTCGTTCTGCCGTCATCTCGACAACGCGAAGGTCGGCTGGCGGTGGTACTCGCACGACTACGTGCCGATGCTCTGGCTGATCGACACCGAGTACGGCGTCGCCGACGAGGCGATCCCCGCGTACTTCGACCGGAAGGACGTGTTCGGCCACCGCAGCTTCCTCGAGCGCGCCGCCGCGAACGACCTGCCCGCGGTGTCGTGGATCGACCCGAACTTCGTCGACCTGACGTTCGGGCCTGCCGGCTCGAACGACGACCATCCGCCCTCCGACCTCCACGCCGGCCAGAAGCTCGTGCTGCAGCTGTTCGACGCGGTCATGCAGAGCAAGTGCTGGGAGAAGACGCTCCTCGTCATCACATACGACGAGCACGGCGGCTTCTACGACCACGTCGCGCCGCCGCCGGCGGAGGACGACACGCCGGCGCTGCGCCGGCACGGGCCCCGGGTGCCGGCGATCGTCGTCTCGCCGTGGGTGTCGAAGCGCCAGGTCTCGAAGACGGTCTTCGACCACACGTCGATCATCAAGACGATCCTCGCGCGCTTCTGCCGCAAGCCCGACGGGACGGTGCCGGACATGGGAGCCCGGGTGCGCGCCGCGCAGCACCTCGGCGCGCTGCTCGGCGAGACGACGGCGCGGCCGCCGACGCCGCGCGCGTCGTACCAGCAGCTGATCGACCAGACCAAGGGCTGGGGCGAGAAGCTCGCGAAGCAGCAGATCCTGCCGACCGCGGAGGGCATCCTCGCCGCCCCGATGCACCTCACCGACTTCCAGGAGGAGTTCGTCGAAGCGCGCCACGGCGTCCTCGCCGTGCGGGCTTCCCGACCAGCGCACTAGGAGGAGCGAGACCATGACGACGCCAAGCGTTGCGGTGACGGCCCCGACGACCCGGGCGTGGCTGGATCCGGCCCGCTGGTCGGTGTTCGGCTTCATCCTGCTCTTCGTCGGAGCCGCCGCGGCCGCGACGCAGCTCGGCCTCGTGCACCACGGCAAGGCCAACCACCTCGGCTTCTGGTCGCTCGTGCTGATCGGGAGCGCGATGATCCTGGTGACGATCGCGATCGGGTTCGCCGCGAAGGGCCGGTTCGACGGCGTGCTGATCGACCGCTACAACCGCGTCACCCTCACCCACTTCCAGATCCTGCTCTGGACCCTGCTCGTCGTCGCCGCCTACGCGGCCGCGATGCTGACGAACCTGATGGCCGGTTCGAGCGGCCTCAACGCGCTCGACGTCTCGATCCCGCCGGAGCTCTGGCTCGCGATGGGGATCTCCGCCGGGTCGTTCACCACGTCGAAGGTGCTGGCGCTGAAGATCCCGGACGACAAGCTGGCCGGCAACGCGACGGCCGCCGACGCCAGGTGGATCGACATCTTCCGTTCCGACGTCGACCAGGGCGACCGCGCGATCGACCTCTCGAAGCTGCAGATGTTCTTCTTCACCGCCGTGCTCGTGACGGGCTACGCGGCGACCGTCGCGAACCAGCTGCTCGACACGACGACACGGGTCGGTTCGCTGCCGGCGCTCAACAACACGTTCGTGACGCTGCTCGCGATCAGCAACGGCACGTACCTCGCCCGGAAGAGCGCGCACCTGATCGCGAACGAGTAGCGGACGTCGGGCGCGACCAGGCGCCGTATGGCCTGGACGCGCCCGACAGGGGTCTCTCGAGAGGGTTCAGGAGAGGTCAGCGGGTGAGCAGGTGGAACAGACGAACGCGGATGCCGGCGGTTTGTCGTAATCCGGAGCGTCGCTCCGGTGTGCGTGCCACTCCGCCCAGTGAACGCCTGTGAGCGCTCCACACTGGGCGCAGTAGACGACGCGAGGCGACTCGCCGATGCTGCGGCTCGTCCCGTTCAGTCCGTCCAACTCTGTCTCCTCCCAACCACGGGCTCAGGATGGACGCTCGACCTTTGGCGGTCTACTAGACCTTCGCTCAGCCCCGTCGGTCGCGCCGCCACGGTGCCTTTCACCGTCGCACGTTCCCGAGGGCGCGCCTCGGCGCCCGCCTTCACCGGCTTGCCGACCTGTATGGTCCGCGTTACTTTATTTTCGGAAGTGAGCTCACGAAGAGGAGGCTTAGCCGATGTCGACGATCGACAACGGGGTCAACGTCCAGGCTCTGCTCGAGGCGAGAGACGTCCTGGCCGGCGCGCCCGAGGCGGCGCAGTTCACCTGGCGCGCGTCGTCGCGGTGGGAGAACGGCGTCCACAGCACGACGTCCATCCAGAACTTCTTCGGCCTCGGCGAGGAGCACAGCCACAAGAGCGCAGCGGTCTTCGACGCCGACCATCCGGAGGTGTTCGCCGCCTCCGACAACGGCATCACACCGATCGAGTACCTGCTCGTCGGCCTGGCGAGCTGCCTCACCGCGGGCGTCGCCTCGGTGGCGCAGAACCGCGGGATCCAGCTGCGCTCGGTCGAGTCGACCGTGGAGGGGAACCACGACATCCGCGGGATCCTCGGCGTCGACAGCGACGTCCGGAACGGCTTCAACGACGTCAAGGTGACGTTCTCGATCGACGCCGACGCGTCGAAGGAGGAGATCGAGGCGCTGGTCGCCCAGTCGCAGAAGCGGTCGGCCGTGTTCGACGCCCTGACCAACCCGACCGAAGTCACGGTCGAAGTCGCCTGACAAACGCCATCGAGCGCTTCACCACCGTCGTCATAGGCGCAGGCCAGGCGGGCCTCGCCGCCAGCGCGTTCCTCGCCGACCGCTCGATCGACCATGTCGTGCTCGAGCGCGGCGAGGTCGCCAACTCGTGGCGGTTCGACCGCTGGGACTCGCTGCGGCTGCTGACGCCGAACTGGCAGAGCAGGCTCCCCGCAGGCTTCCGCTACGACGGGCCCGACCCCGACGGCTACATGGCGAGCGCCGAGGTGGCCGACCTGATCGCGCGCTTCGCCGACCACGTGCAGGCGCCTGTTCGCACGAACGCGGAAGTCGCGTCCGTTCGCGCCGCCGGCGACGGCTACCGGGTGACGACGGCGGACGGCGAGCTGCAGGCGCGCTCGGTTGTGATCGCGAGCGGCGCGTGCAACCTCCCTTCGGTGCCGGCGTTCGCGGCCTCGCTCCCGTCAACCGTCGAGCAGCTGACGACGTTCGACTACCGCAGCCCGGAGCAGCTCCCGGAGGGCGGCGTGCTCGTCGTCGGCGCGTCGGCGACCGGCGTGCAGCTGGCGGCGGAGCTGCGCGCGTCGGGGCGGCCGGTCGTCCTGTCGGTCGGTGAGCACGTCAGGCTGCCGCGCACCTATCGCGGCCGCGACGTGCTGTGGTGGATGGAGGCGTCGGGAGTCTGGGATCAGCGCTACGACGAGCTCGACGACCTGACGCGCGCCCGCAGGCTCCCCTCCCCGCAGCTCGCGACCACGACCCTCGACCTGAACGCGCTGATGGCGATGGGCGTCGAGCTCGTCGGCCGCTTCGCGACCGTCCGTGACGGGCGCGCGCTGTTCTCGGGCGGGCTCCGCAACGTCTGCGCGCTCGCCGACCTGAAGATGGAGCGGCTCCTGAACGCCTTCGACGAGTGGTCGCCGAACGGCGGCAGCGCCGGCGAGCGCCCGGCGCCGACCGAGATCAAGCAGTCGCCGAGGCTGGCGCTCGACCTCGGAAGCGGCGAGGTCCGGACGGTGCTGTGGGCGACCGGCTTCCGCCCCGACTACAGCTGGCTCGACGTGCCGGTCGTCGATGCCAAGGGCAATCTCCGGCACGACGGCGGCGCCGTCGACAGCCCGGGCCTGTACGCGCTCGGCCTACCGGTGCTGCGGCGGCGCAAGTCGACGTTCATCTGCGGCATCGAGGACGACGCACGCGACGTCGTCGAGCACCTCGACAGCTACCTCGCAGGCCGCGAGCAGCAAGTTGGACAGAAGAACGCGAGCGCCGGCGGGTCCGCGGAATCCGGATCGTCGATCCGGTATGCGCGCCACTTCGCCCAGTAGACGCCTGACGGCGTGCCGCACTGTGCGCAGTAGACGACGCGAGCGTTTGCGCTGGTTCTCCGGCTCGTCTCGTTCAGTCTGCCCAACTCACTGTTTCGCTCCCATCCCCACGCACAGGATGGATGCTCGACCGAGGGATGGGTACTGGTCTTTAGCTCATACCTCGAACGAGGGATTGAGCGCATCTGGCGCGTCGGCCGCTGCGAAGGAACGGCCGCCACGAAGGCTCCGCCCGGAGCTAGGGGTGCCTGCCGAACACCTTCGCGTAGAGCGTCTCCCAGTTCTTTGCGATGCCATGCTGTGCTGCACTCAGGGTGATCTCGCCGGCGCAGACCATGTCGTGAAGCTTGTTTTCGAGCCTGTCCTTGGCGTGGTAGTTCGCGGCGCCGCTGCCAGGCTCCGGATAGAGGTTCGAGATGTCGTTCGAGCCGCCGATCCCGAGCGAGACGACGCGATCGATCTCGATTGCTCGGCCGTAGGGCTTCGCCGGCATCCCGTATTCGGTCTCGACCTGGTGCTTCTCGGAGTTCGGCACGTTGCCCACTGTCCCGGTGCGGAAGGAGGACGAGCAGAGCACCGCCTTGGTCAGCTTGCTGTAGTAGGCGCCGGGTGAGCACTGGTGATCGGGCAGGACGCCGCGCGTGCAGTGCGTCCTCTGACTTCGCCTCGCGAGCATCACCGTCTTGCCGAGCAGGATCGGCTTGGTGGTTCGCGGCTTCGGAGCAGCGGGTGTGGTAGCGACATCGGTCGTCGGTCCGGTCGACTTTGTCGGTACCGGCGCAGTGATCGTTGTGACCGTCACCGTCACCGTCGCCGGCTGAGTAGCTGTAGTCGTCAGCGCTGCCGCGCTGGTCGTCGCCGCCGTGGTACTGCTGATTGTGCTGGTAGCTGCCGAGGTCGTTGATCCCGCAGTCGTCGCTGCCGTTGAGGTCGAGGCGGCCGCGAGCGGGTAGTAGTAATTCGCGGAGTAGTTGGACGTCCAGTTGCTGTCCAAGACAATCGGCACGACCTCCTGCACAGCGATGCTCGCCCAAACCCGCGACGTTGCGTCGGGGGGCACCGTCACCGTTACCGAACCGGCGAAGGTCCAGGTATTCGTCCCTGAGCACGAGGACGAGATCGTCACCCAGCCGGTCCCGCCGTCAGCCGGCCCGAGAGGCCCAACCGAGACACGCCCGACAGCTTGTGATCCGAGATTCGCGCTGCAGGAGGCGTACGGGGCCCCGTTCGGGATGTTGCCTGAGTAGGAGTCGGACACGGCGAAGACGAGAGACTCACCCGGAGTCACCGCCGAACCGTCGCCCGGACTCGGTGACACACCCGCTACGACTTTTGCCGCACCCAGGCCCGTAAGGACAAGCGTGGTGAACGTGACACCAACCGCCAATCGCCGCATCGAGACGAATCTCGCGATCACCTGTGCGTACCGCATAACCCCACACATAGCCACATCCACCGCGTGGGGTCAATGTGCCGACGCGTCGCTTCTCGGCGCACCGTTGCGGCGCCGCGGCGTAGGCAACGAAAACGCTAAATGCGGTACACGATGGGGATGGCGTTTGCCTGGAGCGGCCAGATGGCCGACCGTGCGCGGACGCGGCCGCGGGAGGACGCGACACGAAATCCGCACCCTGTGTAGGTTCCTCGTACCATCCGCATGGGGCGTGGCACTGGCAGCAGGTATTCGTCCGCGCCCGCGCGCGGTCGCCGCATGGCGGTTGAGGAGCTCGGCGAGAGCGGCGCCTCGATCGCTCTCATTCCAGGGAGCAGCAAGGGCCTCAGCAGCTTCCCGAATCAGCTCGCCCTGGCCGATCGGGAATACCGGCTGCTCGCCCCCGCCGCGCGCACCGAGGTACCAGCCCGGATCGACTTTGAGGAAGATGCGGGGCATCTGCACATCTCTCTGGCGCCGGACCCCGTTCACCTGGTCGGCCATTCCTACGGTGGCCTGACCGCGATCCACCTTGCGGCACTGCGGCCAACCACCGTTCTCTCCCTTCTCCTCGTCGAGCCTGCGGCGATGAGCGTCGCCCGCGGCATTCCCGAGGTGGAGCACCACATCGAGCAGGTCGGAGCTGTGTTCGAGCGTGCCGATGAGATGAGCGTTGAGGAGTTCGCGGCCTGCTTCGTCGAAGCGCTCGGCTCGGCGTGGGACGGCAAACGGGAGCTCGCGGGGCAGGAGCGGCTCCGCTTCGAACTCCTTCGGCGGCAACGCCTTCCCTGGACAGCAAACCTGCCGCTCGACGAGCTACGCCGCGCCGCCTACCCGAAGCTGATCGTGACCAGCGGCTCAGATCCGATCTACGAGGCGATCGCCGATCGGCTGTCGTCCGCCATCGCCGCCGAGCGGAAGATCGTGCCCGGCAGCGGGCACCGCGTTCAGGACGCTCCGGCATTCAACGATCTGCTGCGGCAGATCGCTACGCCCGCGCGCTGACCGCGCGGCCCGTCCGGGCCGAAATCTTCAGAACCGGATGTCCTCCTCCGGCCCAACCGCGGCGAGCGGCGGCCTGACCAGCGGCTCCTCTATCCGCCGCCGCCGCTGGGGCCGTGGGTTGTGGACACGCAGGGAGCTGCGCGTAGGCCGCCGCCGCAGAAGCAGTCACACACCGGGTTCTCGTCGAGGTCGGAGGGGTGTGCAACCGCGGTTACCGCGTATCCGGCATCCCCACCGTGTACCGCATTTAGCGAAAAAGCCTCCCTGCGGAAGTGCGGTGGGATTGTCGTAACCGGTAGGCCGCGCGGTTACGACTTAGGTTCGGCGGTTGCAAGCCGATTAGCGTTCGAAGCCGGTGTCCTCCGCACCGGCGCCAGCGTGTCAAGACGAGCCACTGTCTCGTCACGGCCCGAGTTCTTGTTCGGCGCCGCTCCAATGTTGCCGCCTGATTGCGGTCGCCACACGAGGGCCAGAGCCAGGCTCGGCTTGAGAGATCAGCGGGGCATGAAATCCGTGAGCTAGACGCCTTGAAATCTGTAAGGTGTAGATGGTGAAATCTGTAAGGTAGAAACCCTGAAATCTGCTATCTTCATGCCGTGACCGACGAGCTGACCACCACCTACCTCCCGCGCGTCGTCGATGGGGAGCTCGACGAGCTGCTGGCGGCGCTCCCCGCACTGGCGATCGAAGGCGCGAAGGCCGTCGGCAAGACGCGCACCGCGTCGGAGCGCGCGCGGACGACGTACAAGCTCCAAGACCGCGAGGTGCGTGAAGTTATCCAGGCCGACGAGAAACGACTCTTGCTCGGAGAGCGGCCGATCCTGATCGACGAGTGGCAGCGGTTCCCCGCCAGCTGGGATCTTGTCCGGGATGCTGTGGACGACCCGCAGGCGTTCGGACCAGGCTCGTTCCTTCTTGCTGGGTCTGCTGAGCCTCCGCCGAATGCGAACATCCATTCCGGCGCGGCACGCATCCCGACGGTGCGAATGCGACCGCTCAGCCTCCTCGAGCGTGGCGTCTCGACGGGCAGCGTCAGTCTCGCCATGTTGCTCGAGGGCAACCGAGGGCCGCTCGAGGGCACAACCGATGTTGACCTGGCGGTGTACGTCGATGAGATCCTCCGCTCCGGCTTCCCAGGGCTTCGCCATCTGACGGGTCGGCCATTGCGCACGCAGCTAGAGGGTTACGTGGCGCGGATCGTCAGCCGCGACTTCCCCGAGGCGGGATACCGGGTACGCAATCCGGCGGCGCTTCGGCGCTGGATGACCGCGTACGCGGCTGCAAGCTCCCTCACGGCGACCTACGAGACGATCCGGGATGCCGCGAGCGGCGGTGAGGCAGATCCGCCTTCGCGCGCCTCTTCGGGTCCGTACCGCGACACGCTCGAGCGTCTCTGGATTGTCGAGCCCGTCGATCCCTGGCTGCCCAGCCGCAACTACTTCAAGCGCCTCGCTCAGGCGAAGAAACATCAGCTCGTCGACCCGGCACTAGCCACGCACCTACTTCGCGTGAACGCGAGCACGCTGATGAAAGGGCGCATCGCCGGCCTGCCGATCGCCCGTGACGGAACCCTCCTCGGCGGACTCTTCGAGTCGCTCGTCACGTTGGACGTGCGGGTCTACGCACAAGCCGCTGAAGCCTCAGTCAGTCACTTCCGTACGCCACTCGGCGACCACGAGGCCGACCTGATCATCCAGCCCGCCAATCAGGAAGGCGTCCTGGCGATCGAGGTGAAACTCGCCCGGACGATCGATGACCGCGATGACGCCGTCAGGCATCTGAAGTGGTTGCAGGAGCGGCTCGGCGCCGACCTGATAGATGCGATCGTCGTCACAACCGGCTCCCAAGCCTATCGCCGCTCTGACGGGATCGGCGTCGTCCCCCTCGCTCTGCTCGGCCCCTGAGCCGCGCAGCGTTTCTCTGCTCGCGGCGCCGCCCGTCTTAACCCCTTGCAAGAGATATGCGTTGCAAATCTCCCACCGCACTTCCGCGGGGAAGAAGAAGCCCCGATTTCCGGGGCTTTAGAGGAGCGGATGATGGGACTCGAACCCACGACCTTCTGCATGGCAAGCAGACGCTCTAGCCAACTGAGCTACATCCGCGCGGGAGCGCCAGTTTAGCCGAGACGCTCGGCCATCGTCCGGGCGACTGCCTGCAGCCCTGAGAGCGGCCGGATCATCACCGTGAAGCGCTCGACGAGGCCGTCAGCGCCCTCTTCGAGGATGTCGATTCCCTGAAGCTCGCGGTCGCCGACGTTCGCTTCGAAGAAGAGGATCGTGGTCGCGCCGTCGCGCCACTCGGCCGTGTAGCGGAAGTTCTCGAACACCGTCGCGACGAGGCGGAGGATCTGCGCGACGGTCTCCTTGCCACGGTACGGCCGATAGACCGCCGGGCTCCGGAACTCGACGTCGTCGGCGAGCGTCGCGAGCGCGGCGGCGTCGTCGTCGGCGAGGACCGCCTGAGCGAAGGGATGGTTCATCCGGCGGCGTCGAGCGCCTCGTTGACGAGGCGGTCGGCGAGCTCGTTGTGGGCGCGCTTCACGTGGCGGTACTCGACGCCGCCGAGCTGACGCGCAAGCGCGTTCGCCTCCACGAACAGGCCGCGCAGGGCCTCGTTCTTCACGCGGTACTCCCCGCGCATCTGCTTCACCATCAGCTCCGAGTCCGACACGACTTCGAGCGAGGGCACCTGCAGCTCGATCGCCTTCTCGAGCCCTGCGATCAGCCCGCTGTACTCGGCGACGTTGTTGGTGGCGACACCGATCGCCTCGCCCTCGGCCGCGAGCACGGTGCCGTCCTCCGCCTCGAGCACGAAGCCGTACGCGGCCGGGCCGGGATTGCCGCGCGCGCCGCCGTCGGTGAAGAGGCGCGCCTTCACGAGAGGAGCTCGTACACCTCGTACGCCGGCTCCTCGTACGGATGCGCGGCGAGCACCGCCGCCAGGATGTCCGCCTGGCGGCCGGCCGGGATCACCGTCTCGAGCCGGTACTCCGGAACGCGCGACTCCACCCCACGCTCCCCGACCGCGGGCGAGGTGCTCTCACCCGGCAGGAACGTGCCGGTGCCCTCGACGTACCAGGAGCACCGCTCGTACGCGCCGATGCGCCCGCCGCCCGCGGCGAAGATCGCCTCGCGGACGGCGTCGAGCGCTTCCGGCGGCACGAAGACGACGAGCTTGCGGTTCACTCAGTTGTTGTCGATCTGCGCGCGCTGCAGCTTGCCGCTGTAGTCGACGTAGACCGACTTCCACTCGCTGAACACGTCGAGCGCGGCCTGGCCGGCCTCGCGGTGCCCGTTGCCGGTCTGCTTCATCCCGCCGAACGGCAGGTGCACCTCGGCGCCGGTCGTGCCTGCGTTGATGTAGGTGATGCCGGTCTGCAGGTCGCGCATCGCCTTGAACGCCTTGTTCACGTCGCGCGTGAAGATCGACGACGAGAGCCCGTAGCGAACGCTGTTCGCGGCGTCCACCGCGGCTTCGAACGAGTCGACGGGGATCAGCGCGGTGGTCGGCCCGAAGATCTCCTCCTGCGCGATGCGCATGCCGGGCTCGACGTCGGCGAAGACGGTCGGCCGGTAGTAGAAGCCGTGGCCGTCGACGCGCTCGCCGCCGGTGAGGAGCTTCGCGCCCTCGTCCTGGCCGATCCCGGTGTACGAGTGGATCTTCTCGACCGCGGCCTCGTTGATCACGGGGCCGATCTCGGTGTCGTCCTCCCACGGCGCGCCGATGCGCAGCTGCTCGGCGCGCGCGACGAGCTTCGACTGCAACGCGTCGTAGACGATGCGGTGCACGATCACGCGCGACGCGGCGGTGCAGCGCTGGCCGGCTGTGCCGAACGCGCTCCAGACGATCCCGTCGACCGCGAGGTCGAGGTCGGCGTCGTCCATCACGATGATCGCGTTCTTGCCGCCGAGCTCGAGGTGCACGTGCTTCAGCTCGTCGGCGGCGTTCTTCGTCACCAGCACGCCCGTCTCGCGGGAGCCGGTGAACGAGATGATCGGCACGTCGGGGTGCTTGACGAGCGCCTCGCCGGCCTCCTCGCCGAAGCCGTGGACGATCTGCACGACGCCCTCCGGCAGCCCGGCCTCGTGGAGCAGGTCGACGAACCGCTGCGCGAGGAGCGGCGTATCCTCGGCCGGCTTCAGCACGACGGTGTTGCCGCACACGAGTGCCGGCGTCAGCTTCCAGGCGGGGATCGCGATCGGGAAGTTCCAGGGCGTGATCGCCCCGACCACGCCGACCGGCATGCGCACGCTCATCATGAACTTGTCGCGGAGCTCCGACGGCGTCGTCTGCCCGAACAGGCGCCGGCCCTCGCCGCCCATGTAGTAGCTCATGTCGATCGCTTCCTGGACGTCGCCGCCCGCCTCCGCCTTCACCTTCCCCATCTCGCGGGTCATCAGGTCGGAGAGCTCCGGCTTGTGCGCCTCGAGCAGCTGCGCGAAGCGGAAGAGGATGTTGCCGCGCTCGGGTGCCGGGACGAGGCGCCAGTCCTCCCAGGCCGCGCGCGCCGTCGCGACCGCGCGGTCGACGTCCTCGGCTCCGGAGCGGCGGAAGGTCTCGATGACCTCCCCGGTGGACGGGTTCAGTGATTCGAAAGTGGTTGTGGCCATGCGGCGATCGTAGCGACCCGACCAAACAAAACCGGCCGCGTCAGACTCATGTGGTCGTGAAGGCGGAAGGGGCGAGGGTCGAGGAGCTGGAGGCGGTGTACCGCAGCGGCTTCGAGAGCTTCGTGCGCGTCGCGACGGTGATCACCCATGACGCCGAGGCGGCCCGCGACGCCGTCCAGGCAGCGTTCGTGGCGGCGATCCGCGGCCGCGGCGGGTACCGCGGGGAGAGCGCGCTCGAAGGCTGGGTGTGGCGCATCGTCGTGAACGAGGCGCGCCGCGCGGCCCGCACCCGCCTCGACGCGGACGGCCTGCCCGAGGCAGTAGCCGCCAATGGCCACAGCGGCGACGACCTCGGCGTGCGGCGCTACGTCGCGGCGCTCCCCCAGCGGCAGCGGGAAGCCGTCTTCCTGCGCTACTTCGCCGACCTCGACTACCGCACGATCGCGCGGGTGCTCGACCTCGAGCCGGGCACGGTCTCGGCGACCCTGAGCGCGGCTCATCAGACCCTGCGGAAGAGATTGGAGGCGACGGCTCGATGACCGACTTCGACGCGCTGATCGCAGCCGAGCTGCGGCTCGCCGTCCCGGTGACGGCGGCCCCCGACTGGGACGCCGTCCTGCGTGCCGCCGTGCCGCGCCGCGCTCCGCGCCGCCGCGTCGTCCTCGGCGCGGTCGCACTTGCCGCGGCGGTCGGCGTCGCCACCGCGCTCGCCGCCGGCCTCGGGCACCGCTTCAGCTCGTGGCTCTCCGGGGAGCCAGGGCTCCCGGCGCCGACCGGCCTCCAGCACGGGTTCGACGTCCGGAACCGCGCCGCCTACGCCGGGTTCCCGCCCGGGACGAAGCTGCGGCTGCTGACATCGATGCGCGCAGGCGGCACGACGTTCAGCCTGCTCGGCTTCCGGAACGGCGACGCCTACTGCCTCCGGCTCGTCCGCGCCGACCGCCCGGGCCTCGTCGGCCGCAACGAGTGCCTGCGCGCCGCGGAGCTGTCGGACGTGCCGGCGCTCGTCGCGAACGACGTCTCGTTCAGCGTCGGCGACCCTGCGCAGAACGTGACCGGCGTCTACGGCTTCGCCGACGACGACACGCGGTCGATGGTGATCCGGCGGCAACGAGGGACCGACGTCGTGCCGGTGCGCAACAACGTGTTCCTCTCGCTCTACGCGCAGCCCGCCGGGAGCGTGCAGCACCACCCGCTCCCGAACCCCGTGCTCGTCGTCAGCGCCCGCAGCGTGAAGGGCCGGACGACCGTGGTGCCCTACGTGGGCGGCGGCGGGATCGGAGGAATCGTGACGGGAGGCAGGCCGGTCACCGGCCCCGCGTACTTCGGGCCGGCGCCGCGCACGGCGCTCCCCGGGCCGTCGAAGGTCGAGGCGCCGATCGCGAAGCCGACGATCGCGTGGCTGAAGCACCACGAGCCGCGCGGGAAGCCGCTGCCGCACGTCGCCTTCGGCCATCCGGTCTTCGGCCGCGTCGTCCAGCCCGATCCCGACGACCCCGACGCCCTCGGGATCGCCGTAGGTGAGCGGGGCGCGCTCTGCGAGTACGAGTTCACACCTCTCATGCGCTCGTCCGGCGGCGGCGGCTGCGGCCCGTGGTTCCCGGAGGGCGCGCTTCGCCTCGGGCTCTGGAGCTCGGGCCCGATCGCCCACGTCGACGGCGTGGCGGCAGACGGCATCGCGCACGTCACCGCATTCCTCGCGAGCGGTCGTATCGTGCAGGGCGCCCTGAAGGACAACGTCTTCATGGTCTCGTTCCCGGAGGCCGAGCTGCCGGGCCGACTCGTCGGGTACGACCATCGGAACCGCGTCGCCGGGATCGTCGAGCTGCAGGCGAACCGGGTCATGCAGGCCTGCCCGAAGCCTGCGTTCACGACGCCCGTCAACCGCCTGCCCGCGCCGAAGCCGTGGGAACGGATCGACCTCGCGACGCTCGAGGTGAACGGCTCTCCGATCCTCGGCCGGACGCCGGCCGAGGTCGAAGCCGCCCTCGGCCGCCCCGCCGTCTACCGCCCGCACGACCCGTCCTTCCGCTACGGCGGCACGCTGCCGTCGACGATGGGCCTGCAGGTCACGTTCGCGAAGCACGGCTCGAAAACGGTGGCGCGCCACCTCTACTACACGTCACCGTCGCTCGTCGACGCGAAGCTGGGGCACATCCTCCGCGTCGACCCGCGCGTGCTCGAGCAGCGGATCGAGCGGACGTACGGCGCGACCTACGCGCGGCGGATCGGCTACGGCGCCCAGCCGGGGCTCGGCTGCACCGCGGCGATCGGCCTGCGGTCGTCGGCCGGCGGGCTGTCGATCGGCGTCGACCCCTACCGGCCGTCGCGACCCTACCTCGAGCTCACGAACGGCGTGCTGCCGTGATCACTTGTCGGGGACGTCGGTCTCCGGGAACGTGCCGGCGGGGCGCGACCTGCGCCGGTCGCGCGTCACCCGCTGCTCCTTGAACGAGCCGTCGGCCTGGCCCGCGCGGCGGTCGGGCCCGTCGCGGCGGTCGACGATGACCGTCACGTTCGGGTTGTCCTTGTAGTACTCGACCATCCGCTCGTAGAGCTCGCCCTCGAGCTCGCGCGGAATCACGCAGTAGATCACCGGCTCACTATAGGAAGACGGTCGGCCGAGTCTAGAGCCGCGCGATGTCCGGGATCACCCGGCCGTCGTCGTCCATGTGCGCGTTCCACTCGGTGAACGACCCCTCGAGCTCGTCGGGGTCGTGGCCGCGGCCCTCGAGGCGCACCGGGTTGTCCGAGTCGGGCGAGACGCGGTACTGGTACCAGCTGATGTCCCAGGCGACCGTCACGACGGTCTCGGCGTTGACCCCGGAGAGGACGACGATCGACACGCGCGGCTGGCCGAGCGATTTGCCGATGCCGCCGACCGTGCGCCGGTACTGGGACGCGTTGAACAGGTCGGCCGCCTCGACGATCGAGAGCTCCACCTCGGAGAGCCGGCGCAGGATCGGCTCGGACGCGATCGTCTCCTCCGGCAGCCGCGAGCGCGTGCCCATGATCGTGCCGAGCAGCCCGCGCCCGCGCCGCCGCCGCTCGGTCGGCACCGTCGGGGTCGTCGGGGCGCCCTCGCGGATCCAGCCGTATTCGACGGCCGTCTCGGCGCACAGCGGGCACACGTCGACGTAGTCCGAGCCCCCGTTCGGGGAGAACCGGATGGCGCGCTCTCCCATCAGGAGCGTGCGCTCGCAGATCGCGCAGGTGCGGTCGACCGTGACGCGGGTGACTCGTGTCATGGCGGAAGGGTAACGCGAGGACTACTTGGAACCGGTGATCCGGCTCGTCACGAAGGTCGCGACGTCCTTGATCTGCTGCTGGGTCAGCGTCCCCTTGAAGGCAGGCATCCCGCCGCCCCCGTTCGTCACCTGGCCGACCACGACCTGCAGGTTCTTGGCGGACGGGATCATCGTCAGGTCGGGGCCGCCGTTGCCGCCATGGCCCGTCGGGCCGTGGCAGATCGAGCAGTTCGCCGAGAAGATGTGCCGTCCCGGGGTCACGTTCCCCTTGCCCGCCGCCGTCTGCTTGTTCGGCGAGGTGTTCTGGCCCTGCTCGGTCGCCCCGGCGTGCTGGATCCCCTGGCCCGCGCCCGGCGCGGCGACCTGGTTCAGTGTCCCGTCGAGCGAGAACAGCCACAGGTTGTCGCCGTGCGGCGAGGCGGCGAGGGCATTCCCGGCGGCGAAGAACACGACGTACTCGTGGCCGTCGCGCTGGAAGACCGACGGCGCGTTGTTCGCGCCCGCGCCGGTCTGGAAGTTCCAGAGCAGCCGGCCGTTCGTCGCGTTGTACGCCTGGAGGCGGCCGTCGTTCCGGCCGATGAAGACGATGTTGCCGGCGGTGGTCGTCGAGCCCGCGTAGCAGGCCTCGGGCCAGCGCTTCTGCCACACGATCCTGCCGGTGGTCGCGTCGACCGCGGTGAAGGTTCCCGGGTTCTCGCCGAAGCCGCCGGCGATCGTCAGCGTCCCGCCGAGCGCCTGCTGCGCCACCCCGCCCTGCTTCACCGGGCTGAGCACGCCGTGCTGCGGGTTCTGCTGGGTGTCGCCGACGACGCCGCTCTGCGCGCACACGTAGAACAGGTGCGTGTTCGGGTTGTAGCTCGACGGCTGCCAGTTCGTCCCTCCCTGCGGGCCCGGCGTGACGACGACCATCGTCGTCGAGTACGGCGTGAACATCTGGGTCGCCTTGATCACCTTGACCTTCTGTCCCGCCGCCGCCTTCGCCGCCTTCACCACCTGCTGGTACTGGGCCTCGCTCGGGACGTGCGGCACCACCGGGTCGTAGCTCGGAAACGGCTGCGTCGGCCACGTCTTCTGGGTCGCCGCCTGCGGCACGGGCCGCTCGGGCGTCGGGAAGATCGGCCTGCCGGTCTCGCGGTTCAGCAGATAGAGCCAGCCCGTCTTCGAGGCCTCGCCGATCCCGTGGACGGTCTTGCCGTGGATCTTCGCGTCGAACAGGACGGTCGGGCTCGGCGCGTCGTAGTCCCAGATGTCGTGGTGGACCATCTGGTACCACCAGCGGAGCTTCCCGGTGTGCACGTCGAGCGCGATCATCGACGCGGTGAAGAGGTTCTTGCCGGCGCGCTGCACGCCGTTGTTGTCGGGTCCGGCGTTGCCGGTGGTGAAGTACATGAGGCCGAGCTTCGGGTCGACCGACGGCGTCTGCCACACCGGCGCGCCGCCCGCCTTCCACGAGTCGTTGTCCGTTGGCCAGGTGTCGTGCCCGGTCTCGCCCGGTCCCGGGATCGTGTAGAAGCGCCAGACCCGCTTGCCGGTCGCCGCGTTGTAGGCCGAGATGCTGCCTCGGGTGCCGAACTCGCCGCCCGAGACGCCGGTGATGACCATCCCGTCGATGTAGAGGGGCGCCGCGGTGATCGAGTAGCCGTCCTGCCACCGGGCGACGCTGGTCTTCCACACCACCTGGCCGGTCTTCTGGTCGAGCGCGACGAGGTAGCCGTCGAGCTGGCCGATGTACACGCGGCCGTCGCCGAGCGCGACGCCGCGGCTCTCCCAGCCGCAGCAGACGACGGAGATCTCCTGGTCGAGGTTCGCCTTGTACTCCCAGAGGATGTCGCCGCTCGAGGCCTCGACTGCGAAGACGTCGTCGGCGCCGGTCGGGATGTAGATGATCCCTTTGTACTCCAGGGGCTGGCTCTCCCCGGAGTACCTGGCCGCGTTGCCGGAGTTGCGCAGGTGCGTGAGCCAGACCCCCTTCAGCTGCGACACGTTCGACGCGTTCACCTCGTCGAGCGGCGAGTAGCGCTCGTTCGACAGCGAGCCCCCGTTCGTGATCCAGTCGTCCTTCGGGAGCGCGGCGAGGTCGGACGTCGTGAACCTCGGCGCCGGCGTGATCAGCGACCGCGCCGCCATGGCCGGCGTCTGGATTACCGTCTTCGTCTTCTGCTTCGAGCTGTTGCCGATCACGAACCCGAGGACGACGGCGGGTACGAGCAGCACGACGAACAGGATCCAGATGCCTGCGTCGAGGAACCAGTCGAGGGCGCTTCTCCTCACCCTGGTGTGACCCTGCCCCGCGTGCGCGGCTCCAAACGTGCGAGACTCGCGCGCGTGAAGCTCGGCCTCCTCACCGCCGCCTTCGGCGACCTCTCCCTCGAGGAGACCGCGGCCTGGGCGGCCGCGAACGGCTACCAGGCGCTCGAGATCGCCTGCTGGCCGGCTGCCGGCGGCGAGCACCGCCGCTACGCGGGCGTCACGCACATCGACGTCGACGGGTTCGACCCGGACGAGGTGCACGCGACGATGGAGCGGCACGGGCTCACGATCTCGGCGCTCGCCTACTACCCGAACAACCTGCACCCGGACGACGAGCACCGGGAGGCCGTGAACGCACACCTGCGCAAGGTGGTCGACGCGGCGCAGCGGCTCGGCGTGGAGGTCGTCGGCACGTTCGTCGGGAACGACAAGGACCGGCCGCTGCCCGAGAACCTCGAGCGCTTCAAGCAGGTGTGGCCGTCGCTCGTCGGCTACGCGGGCGACCGCGGCGTGAAGATCGCGATCGAGAACTGCCCGATGATCTTCAGCTGGGACGAGTGGCCGGGCGGCGGCAACCTCGCGTGGTCACCCGCGATCTGGGACGCGATGTTCACGACGATCCCGGACGCGAACTTCGGCCTCAACCTCGACCCGTCGCACCTCGTCTGGCTGCAGATCGACTACGAGCGCGCCGTCTACGACTTCGGCGACCGCATCTTCCATGCGCACGCGAAGGACATGGAGGTGCGGGCGGACGGGCTGTACCGGCACGGGACGTTCTCGGCCGGGATGGGCTGGCAGGTGCCGCGGCTCCCCGGGCTCGGGCAGGTCGACTGGCCGCGGTTCGTCGCCGCGCTGTACGCGGTCGGCTACGACCACGTGCTCTCGGTCGAGCACGAGGACCGGGTGTTCGAGGGGACGCAGGAGCGCGTCGAGCGCGGCTTCCTGATCGCGCGCAACACGCTGCGCCCGCTGCTTGCCTAGGCCGAGACGGCCTCCCGCTCCTTCTTCGTCGCCTCGATCAGCTTCTGCGCGATGTGCGCGGGCACCTCGTCGTAGCGGAGGAACTGCATGTGGTAGTCGCCGCGGCCGCCGGTGAGCGACGTGAGCGCCTGGTTGTAGGTCAGCACCTCGGCCATCGGCACCTCGGCCTTGATCGTCGTGATGCCGCCCTTCGGCTCCATCCCGAGCAGCCGCCCGCGCCGCGAGTTCAGGTCGCCGTTGATCGCGCCCACCGCCTCGTCGGGCACCGTCACCTCGAGCTCCATGATCGGCTCGAGCAGCGTCGGCTGCGCCTGCTCGTACGCCGAGCGGAACGCCATCGAGCCGGCGATCTTGAACGCCATCTCCGACGAGTCGACGTTGTGGTAGCTGCCGTCGACGAGCGTCACGCGCACGCCCTGCACGGGGGCGCCGGCGAGCTCGCCGTGCGCGAGCGCCTCCTGGATCCCCTTGTCGACCGCGGGCCGGAACCCCTGCGGGATGACCCCGCCGACGATCTTGTCGACGAACTCGTACCCGGTGCCCTCCGCGATCGGCTCGATCTCGATGTGGCAGTCGCCGAACTGGCCGCGGCCGCCGGTCTGCTTCTTGTACCGGCCGTGCGCGCGCGCCTTGCCCTTGATCGTCTCGACGTACGGGACGCGCGGCTGGTGCAGCTCCATCTCGACGCCGAAGCGCCGGCGCGCGCGCTCGACCGCGACCTCGACGTGCACCTGGCTCATGCCGGCGAGCAGGTCCTCCCCGGTCTGCTGGTCGCGGGAGAGGCGCAGCGTCGGGTCCTCCTCGTGCAGGCGGCGGAGCGCCTGCGCGACCTTGTCCTCGTCGCCCTTCGTCTTCGCAGTCACCGCGAAGCTCATCACCGGCTCGGGGAAGCCGAGGTCGGGCGGGTCGAGGTCGTGCTCGGCGTCGACGAGCACGTCGCCGGTCTGCACGTCCTTCAGCTTCGCGACGGCGCCGATGTCGCCCGCCCCGAAGCCGTCGGTCTTCTCGTGCTCCTTCCCCTCGAGGATCATCAGCGAGCCGAGCCGCTCCTTCGAGTGGTCCCGGTGGTTGACGAGCGTCGTGTCGGCCTTCACCTCGCCGGCGTACACCCGGAACACCGAGATGCGGCCGGCGAACGGGTCGGCCACCGTCTTGAACACGAACGCGGCGACATTGGCGTCGGTCTCGATCGGCGAGCCCTTCTTCGCCGGGCTCGGCACGCCCTCGACGAGCAGGTCGAGCAGCGCGTGCGAGCCGAGGTTCTTCGTGGCGACGCCGCAGCTGACCGGGTAGATCTCGTCGCGCGTCACCGCGTTCTTCAGCGCCGCGGCGATGTCGTGCGGGTCGATCTCGTCGCCGGCGAGGTAGCGCTCCATCAGCGACTCGTCTGTCTCGACGACGGCGTCGAGCAGCTTCGTGCGGTACTCCTCGGCGAGGTCGTGCATCGAGTCGGGGATCGCCACCGGGTCGCCCTCGCGGTTGCCCGACGGGTCCAGGTACGCGCAGTTGTGCAGCAGGTCGACGACGCCGGTGAGCTCGTGCTCCGACCCGATCGGCAGCTGGATCGCGACGCACCGCGACGAAAGCTGTTCCTGCAGGCTGCCGAGCACGCGGAAGAAGTCGGCGCGCTCGCGGTCGAGCATGTTCACGAAGACGACGCGCGACAGGCCGAGCTCCTCGGAGCGGTTCCACACGCGCGACGTGTTCACCTCCACGCCCATCACGCCGGAGACGACGACGATCGCGCCCTCGACGACGCGGAGCGCTGCGACGGTGTCCGCGAGGAACCCGGAGTCGCCCGGCGTGTCGATCAGGTTGATCTTCCGGTCCTGCCACTCGCAGGTGCAGAGCGAGGCGGCCAGCGACATCTGCCGCTTGTGCTCGTCCTCGTCCCAGTCGGAGACCGTCGTGCCGGCCTCGACCGTGCCCAGCCGGTTCGTCTTTCCCGCCTGGAAGAGCATCGCTTCGACGAGCGACGTCTTACCCGTACCGCGATGGCCGACCACGGCGACGTTGCGGATCTTCCCGGCTTCGATGGGCATCGAGTCCTCCTGGGCACGTATGACGGGTCGCCCGAATCCTACGCCCGCTCGAGCGCGCGCGAGAACCGCGCGAACGCCGCCGTCGCGACGGCGGCGACCGAGCCGGCCGCGATCGCCGCGAACCACGGGTCGCCCGCGTCGGTGCCGGCGAGAACCCCGTGGAGCGCGGCGAGGAGCCAGGCGGCGAGCGTCAGGTAGTGCACGTTCCGCCACCAGCGGTACGGGATCCGCGGCTTGAGGAGGTTCGAGACGCCGACGGCGGCGAGCAGCTCCATCGCCGTCACGCCGAGCCCGACCGCGTACGGGCGGTACGACGACGTGAACGGGACGAGCTCCTGGACGAGGCCGGTCGGGACGACCGTGTCGAGCAGCAGCGTCGCGCCGTGCAGCGCGACGAACACGCCGGCCAGGATGGCCAGGTGGCGGTGGAGCTCCTCGACCGCGAAGCGCGGCCAGCTCACCTTCGCCTTGCCGGCCAGGAGGATGCCGAGGAGGACGGAGGCGGTGAGCAGCAGGTACGCGACGATCCCCGCCGACCGGGCGAAGTACCAGACGGTGGAGCTCACGCAGCGAGCGGGCGCGGCGCCCGGCGCGCCCACGCGTCGGTGAGGACGACCCTGCCGTCGTGGTCGACGAAGCGGCCGGCCAGCCGGCGTTCCTCGAGCCATGCCGGGCCGTCGTCGCCGAGGAGGAGCGCCGCCTTCGCGGCGACGTCTGCGACGTAGCAGGATCCGGCGGCGACGCTGACGTCGCGCCAGGGGCTCGTGGTCGGGCGGGCGGTGCGCGGGTCGATCAGGTGGTTCTGGGGCCGGCCGTCCGCGAGCCAGCGGCGCTTGGCGACGCTCGAGGTGGCGAGCCCGCCGCCGTGGAGCGTGACGGTGTCGCCGCCCGGCAGGCCGACGACGAGCGGCTCGAACGTCGCCACGTCGCCGCCTGCCGACACCCAGCCGCGGCCCGCGAGGGCGAGTGCGTCGTCGACCGTCCGCCCCTTCACGACGCCGTTCAGGTCGAGCACGAGGGGCTCGCTGCGCAGAAGGCCGGCGCCGTGAAGGGACAGGGTCGTCCAGGAGGGAACTCCCGCCGGCTCGACCGCGCCCACGTCCAGGGGAAGACGGGAGAAGTCGCGGTCGTAGCCGGCGGCGAGCAGTGCGCCCCCGACGGCGGGGGAAACGAGACCGTCGGTGGCGCGGGCCGCGTCGAGCGAAAGGTCGAGCATCGACGCGAACTCCTCCGAGACCGGCGTCAGGCCGAGGGGGCACTCGTTGACGCGGTTGAGCTCGGAGGATTCTCGAAAGCGGCTGAAGCGGGCGTCGCGCTCCTCGAAGAGCGCGCGGACCGGCCCGACGGGCATCCCGTACGGCAGGGCGACGTCACAGCCCATGGAGCGGAAGCCGTTCACGAGGCCCCCGACTGGATCTGCGGCGCCGCGCTGCCGGACGGGCCGAGGTAGGAGTAGGAGTCGTCGTCGTCGTCGAACGAGCGGCTGTCCCCCAGCTCCGCCTGCGCGGATGCGTCGTTCGCGACGGTCGTGTGGTGCGTCCCCGGATGGGAGGCGCGGGCGAGCCCCGCGAAGAGGACGAGCCCGGCCGCTGCGGACACGCCGGCCGCCGTGCGGGCGACGCGAACCTTGCGGCGAGCTGCCTCGATGCGGGTCACGACCCCACCCTGACGCCGCGGGCTAAACGCCCGCTAAGACGAAGGTTGCGGTTTGCTTAAGGCTTCAGGCGCGGGCAGCGGCGAGCCGCGACTTGAGGCGCAGGATCGCCTTCGTGTGAAGCTGCGAGACCCGCGACTCGGTCACGCCGAGCACCTCGCCGATCTCCCGCAGGGTCAGCTCCTCGTAGTAGTAGAGCGTGACGACGAGCTTCTCCCGTTCTGGCAGCCGCGCAATCGCGTCCGCCAGGATCTCACGCGTCTCGTTCTCGTCGAGCGCGTCCGCGGGCCGTTCCCCGCTTGGATCCTCGAGCGTGTCGAGCAGCGAGATCTGATCTCCCTCGCCGGAGACCGACCAAAGCTCATCCAGCGCGGCGATCGATGAGCGCGAGATGTTCGTCAGCGAGTCCTCGAGCTCGTCCGACGTGATCCCGATCTTGGCGGCGATCTCCTCGTCGGTCGGCGCACGCTCGAGCTTCGCCTCCAACTCCCTGATTGCGCGCTCGATCTCGCGCGCGCGTGTGCGAACCGAGCGCGGCACCCAGTCGAGCGAACGAAGCTCGTCGATGATCGAGCCGCGGATCCGGGACATCGCATAGGTCTCGAACTTGATGTCGAGCGACGGGTCGAAGCGGTCGATCGCGCCGATCAGGCCGAGCAGGCCGTACGAGATCAGGTCTCCCTCATCGACATGTGCGGGCAGCCCGGAGCCGAGACGTCCGGCGACGTACTTGACGAGCGGCGCGTAGGTCAGGATCAACCGGTCGCGGACGGCTTTATCGCGCGTGCGCTGGTACTCGAGCCAGAGGCTCTGGGTTCCCTGGTCCACGCCCACGAGAAGAGAATACGAGCTAACGGCGTGTTTTCCTCAATGCGGCGAGTGCAAAGGACCCCATCCAGGCCGCCAGCACGGCCGCCGCAACGGCAATCGGCCATCTCCCGGCACCCGCGCTATCGATCGCGACCCCGGCCAAGGCGCACGCGATCACGGTGAAAAGCGCCGGTAGCGCGAATCTGCCCACGCGAGGATGATGCCGCAGCCGATCGAAAGCGGAGCGCCGATACACTCCACCCGGCAAAACCGAGGGGCGTGGCTCAATTGGTAGAGCACCGGTCTCCAAAACCGGGGGTTGGGGGTTCGAGTCCCTCCGCCCCTGTCTTTCGCGGGACGAAAATCTTCGATTTCGTCTCGGAGGGCTCCTTCGGACTGCCGCACTGAGCCGCGCCCGCCAGGTCGGGCGCGGCTGCGTTAAGAGCTGCTACCCAGGCGCGACGACGGGGATCGCCGTCTCTGTGCGGTAGCTGGCGATGCTCGCCGCGATCGTCCAGGTGACAAGAGCCACCAGGGCCGGGAAGAACGCGTAGCCGAAGACACTGCCGTCGCCAGGCCCCTGGAGGATCGTCAAGAACGTGATCAGGAAGCAGACCGCGCCGATCAGCGCCACGATGCCGGTCCAGCGGGCAAAGACCCCGCTCTGCAGCGTCAGCACGCCCGCGGCCAGCAGGAACGCGGCAAACCCCATTGCGCCGACCAGGAACGGGCCGGCCGAGGCGGTGGTCACCGCCCGGCTCACGATCGGATTTGCGTTCGCTCCCTCGGAGCTCGCGTTGGCGATCGAGATGAAGGCCATCGTCGTTCCGACGATGCCGGTGAGGCCACCGGCAAACGCGACGCGGGCGAGTTGTGCGCGAGCCGGGGACTCTGCCCGCTCGAGGGCACCCCGAATCGCAGCGATGAAGTGGAGGAAGATGAAGGCTGCAAGCAGCATCGCGAAGGCACTCACACGGCTCTTCCATTGGTTGTCGTGCGCCCAAGCCGTCCACTCCTGATCGCCTGCGGTGTAGTGGGGATTGTTGGCAACGCTCGTCACCCAGCCGACGACGAAGAATGGCGCGAAGGCGACTCCCGACAGGGCCATGAGCCGCTGCCGCGGTGCGGGTTGAGTCGTCATCAGGCGTTCCCGGCAAGGATCGGAGCGGTGCGCCTGAAGCCCCAGACCGTGCAGTAGACGCCGAGGAACAGCTCCCACAGGAACTCGGGGGCGGTCGCGACGCCTTGAAGCCCGTGCAGCGTGCTGCCCGGGTGGTTCCCGGTGAAGATGATCGCGGTCCCGGAGATGATGATCAGCGGCCCGCCGATCAGGCCGAGCCAGCACGCCTTGCGCGGCACGAGCTCCGAGCGGTAGAGCAGGTAGCCGAGGATCAGCCCGTTCCCCCAGCCGACGACCCAGCCCGGGCCGAGCAGGAACGTCCAGTCCTTGATCGCTGCGAGCGTGTAGGCGATCGTCCCCTCGGACGCGCCGGCGACCTGCTGCCGCAACGTGACGATCCCGAGCACGGAGACGATGCCGACGAGGATGAACACACATTCGAAGACCCGCGCCGTCACGTAGCCGAGCGCGAATCCTTCGCTCTGCCGTTTGACGACCGGGAAGATCACGACCGCGGTGCCGATGTTCGCGATGATCAGCAACAGCTCCAGCAACGCGCCGAAGAGGATCCGGTGGTCGTGCCCGGCACCGGCGATGTAGCTGACGGGGTTTCTCAGTACCGGCTCGTAGAGCAGCAGCGCCGGGATCGACGTGACGTACGTGATGAGGTAGAGCACGCCGAAGACGCGCGCTCTCTTCTGGTCGAGTGCCATCCTTGGCCCAACCCCTTTTCCCGGCTTCGGTCACGCAGCCTGCCCACATCACCCTGGCCGGATAGGACGCAAACCTACTTCTTTTTGGCCACGGCTCTACTCAGAACCTTCCAAACCTCCCGTCGACCTCGAAGACCACCTCGCTTCTGAGCGCCCTCGAACCCTTCCACACTTGCGGCGAGCGTGGAGCTCGTGACACGCTAGGGCGCTGATGGACCGCTGGCTGCTGAACACGCTCCCGCTCTGGGCGATGGTGCTGCTCTACATCGGCGGCGCGATGCTGCTCGGGCTTGGCGGCTTCCATCTGATGCGGCGGTACGTGCCGAGCCTCGCGCGGAACGCCGATGCTCGCAGCCTCTCGAGCGCCTTCTCGATCTCATCGGGGCTCTTCAGCTTCGTGCTCGCATTCACGATCGGGCAGCTCTACACGAACTTCGTCCATGCCACGGCGGATGCGAAGGCGGAGGCCAATCAGGTCGCGCAGGTGCTTCGATCCGCCCAGGGCCTCCCTGCTCCGCTCGGGCCGACGATTCGCATGGAGACGCTCGCCTATGCGGCCGAGGTGCGCACACACGAGTGGGATCAGATGAGGCATGGCGGCTCGAGCGTCGCGGCCTGGCAGGACATCGATCAGATCTACCGGACGCTTCAGAAGCAGAAGGCCGAGTCGATCTCACGCTCCGATCCGTTCTACTCGGAGACGGTGTCGCACCTGAACGATCTCGTGCTCGCCCGCCGGGCGCGTCTGGACGACGTCAACCTCTCGCTGCCGCCGCTCTTTCAAGCGCTGCTGATGATCGGCGCGGTGCTTGCGATCTCGACGACGTTCTACTTCAAGCCATTCGGGGAGCCGATCCAGCTCGTGATGATCGGCGCTGCCTCGGCGCTCGTCGGGATCGCGCTGCTCGTGGCGACCCAGCTCGACTTCCCGTATTCCGGCACGATCGCCGTTTCGAGCGCGCCCTTCACGACGGCGACGCTGGTGCTGCTCTCAGGGCCCTAGAAGGGAAGCGCTACGGGCCGGAGACGGCTGCGATGGTGAGGGTGCTGGTGTAGCTGCCGGCGTAGCTGTTGCCGGGGATCGTGACGTTGATCGAGGGGGTGATCGTGAAGCGCCCCAGCCCGCTGTTCGCAGCAGCGTTGAACAACTTGACCGCGGTCGGAGCCGTCGCAGCCGCAGGAACCGTCAACGGATAGCTGATCGAGCTGGACGGGTTCGTGCACGTCCCACCCGCCACACACGCACTCGCAACCGACGCGATCGACGACGCGCTCGTCGCCAACGTGTGCGTGCCGGTCGTGAACGTGGTCGAGGTGATCGTCAGATTCCAACCAGTCCCGGTGCCACGCGCGTCGGTCATCGTCAACGGCAACGTGTAGTTCACCGCCTGATCGGTTCCATCCAGGGTGTCCGAGATCGTCGCCGTCGCACCATTCGACAACGCCAACGACCCCGCCCCGGTCACGGTCACCGTCGCCGTCGCCGTCACCGTGCTCGCAACCGCCACCGCTGCGGCCGCAAGCGCAGCGGCGGCAAGAGCGAGCAGAATCAACAAACGCGACTTCATGCACAGGAGTCTCGACCCCCACCGTTAGAACCACAAGCAGAGCCCGGTAGCAAAACGGTTAGAGCGAACAAGAGAGCTCTCGCCGCCGGGCCTGAGCCCGGCAGCGAGAGCCAGCGTCGTCCGGATCAGCCGTGCAGGCGGACCGGAACGGAAACGAGCCTGCTCGTGGTGATGCCGGCAAGCACGTTGTCGCCCGGCTTGCGGGCGCGGATGAACATCACAAGCAGCTGCTGCTTCGCCGTGGCTGGGAAACCACTTTCGCGGCTGAACGAGAGCGTGACCGATCCATCGCTTCCGGTCGTGCCCTCCGCCGGGATCGAGAACTGGTGGAACGGCACTGCCGTCGCGTACACGAGCGCTCCGGAAACCGACTGGCCGCAGGTGTCGCCGACCTTGACCTGGATCGTGTACGACTGGGTCGAGCCGAGGATCACACCCGGTGTGGGCGCGAACGAGTTGACCTGAAGCCGAGCCGGTGGAGCGACGTCGGCAACGGCAACGGTCGATCCTGCCGCGCCCGACGGGCAGCCGTTGCTCGACGATGTCGACGTCGTCGATGCCGCTGCCGTGACTTTCGCGGTCGGAACGCTCGTTGCGCCCGTCGAACCGTCCGTATTCAGCGCAACGACGCGCACACGGAGCGCGTTGCCCTGGTCGACCGGCTTGAGCACGTACGTCTTGTCTGTCTGGCCGGAGATATCGGAGCAACTCCCGCCGTTCCCGTCGCAGCGACGCCACTGGTACTGGTAGCTGATCGGCTGCGAGCCGTTCCAGTTGCCGTGATCGGCGGTGAGGGTGCTCCCAACCTGGGCTGAGCCGCTGATCGTCGGCGGCGACGCGTTCGACGGCTTCGCCGCCAGCTTCGACGGCGCACCGAGCGCCACCGCGGCAACCACGGCGGCGGCGATCACCACGATCACAACACTTATCTGTCTCTTCATGCTGAAACCTCCCTGGGTATGTCTTCCTCCAGGGATGCCCAGCTGACCCGGTCCCAAACGGGGCAGGCGGCGCTACTGTCCTCTTGTGTGACGCCCGCGCGCGCGGCGGCGTAGTGCAAGAGATCACACCGAAGGAGAGGCCGTGAAGGGAATTCGCCAGGTTTTGCTTGCAATCGTCCTCGCTGTTGCGGCCCTCCTGCTCGGGATCGCGCTCGGCCGCTCTCACGACAACGGAAGCTCGGCGTCGAACCCGCGGGCGATCACGGTGAACGGCACCGGGACCGTTTCGAGCATCCCCCACGAAGCAGACTTCACGCTCGGCGTCTCGGCGACAGCCAAGACCGCGACGGCAGCGACTCGCGCCAACGCGAACGAGATGACACGGGTGGTCGGGGTGCTGAAGTCGAACGGCGTCGCTGCAGCCGACATCCAGACAGCCCAGATCTCGCTCTCGCCGAACCAGAACGAGGCCGGGACCAAGGTGGTCGACTACACGGTCACGAACACGGTGACGGTCAATATCCGCAACCTCAGCAAGGCAGGCTCGATCCTCGACGCCGCCGTGAATGCCGGGGCGAATCAGGTCGACGGCCCGACGCTGACCCCGACCGGCCAGCAGGAGCTCTACCGCGCCGCGCTGAAGGCCGCAATCGCCAATGCTCGAACGCGCGCGCAGGCGATCGCCGATGCTGCCGGCGAGAAGCTCGGGAGCCTGCGCTCGGCGAGCGAGACGAGCAGCCCGTCACCAATCGCGTTCGGAGCCGCGAAGTCAGAGGTCGCCGGAGCCGCGCCGACCCCGGTCGAGCCCGGCAAGGTGAAGACGGAAGCCGACGTCACGGCGACCTACGACGTCAGTCGCTAGCGGGGAAACGCAGCCGCGACGCCGCCGTCGACCGTGAGCGTGCAGCCGGTGGTCGCGCGCGAACGGTCGGAGAGCAAAAACGCCACCGACTCGGCGACATCGGCCGCCTTCACTGCACGGCCCAGCAGGCTCCGGCTGGCGTAGAACGCCTCGAGCTCCGAAGGATCGACGCCGTGAGCTTGGGCACGCTGGCGGCGCACCGCTTCCGAGAAGAGCCGCGAGTCGCCGAAGATCGCGTCCGGGTTGACGATGTTCGCGCGAACGCCGATCGGGCCCCCTTCGAGCGCCGCGATCTTCGCCAGCTGCACGAGCCCGGCCTTCGCGACCGAGTACGAGCCGAAACCGGCGCCCGGCGCGAAGGCGTTCTTCGAGGCGATGTAGACGAGGCTGCCGCCGATCGCCTGCTCGGCCAGCACCGGCAGGAGACGCTTCGTCAGGGCGAAGTGGGCGGTCAGGTTGATCTCGAGACTGCGCCGCCACTCGGCCTCGCCCAGCTCCGCCAGCGCTCCGGTCGACGCGACGCCGGCGTTGAAGACGGCGCCGTCGATCCCACCGAAGGCGACGACTGCCCCGCTGACGATCTCGTCGACGAAGGTGGGATCGGTGAGATCCCCCGTGTAGGAGACGACCGGCTTCCGGTGCAGCTCAGCGGCCGTCTCCCCCAGCGTCGCTCCGTCGATATCGGCCAGGACGAGATTCGCGCCGCGGGCGGCCAGGTCGAGCGCGACCGCGCGCCCGATCCCCGAGGCAGCTCCGGTGACGAGGACGATCATGCCCGTGAGCTCCGGCGGCGGAGGCGCCAGCGTCAGCTTGTAGAGCTCGAGCGGCCAGTAGTCGAACTCGAAGACAGCTCGCTCGTCGAGCCAGGTCGAGCCGCCGAAGGCGTCGCGCGTCGCGGCGGTCGTCCGGTGGGAGTGAGCCGCGAGATCGCGGCGGATTCGCGCCGACGTGTAGTCGGGCGCGCTCGCGACGCAGCCGAGCCCACGGACGAGGAAGACGCGCGGCTGGGCGCTCTGCATCGGCGGCCCGTCTGGAGTGGCCTGACGGTCATAACGCGCCCGAGCAGCGCTCTCGAAGGCGGCGATCGGCGCGTCCACGTCTCCGCGGAGATCGAGCACGCACGACTGGGGGCCGATCCGAAGCATGTGATCCGGCGTCCCTCGCGCCGCCGCGATCGCCTCGACGTCGGGGCGGACGGCGAGATCCTGCTGCCCGAAGTCGACCGCGAGCACCTGACGTTGCTCGCGCGAGAGACGGCCGCGCAACCGGACGAGGAAGTCCTCACGCTGCCGCACATCGCTGCCTCCGTCGTACCCGACGGCGACGGAGAGGCCGGCGCCGCGAGCGCTCAGGTGCTCTCGAGCCCGCCTGACGAGCTCCAGCGTCAGCCGGTACGACTCCTCGTGGGTCTCGCCCCAGGTGACGAGGCCGTGATGGGCGAGCACAACGGCACGCCGGTCTGCGAGGTCGGCGACGACGCGGGAAAGCTCGAATCCGGGCCGGATGTACGGGACGACCGCGACGTCCTCCCCAAGCGCTTCGTGCACCGCGCGCTCGGGATCGGGAGCGTTTGCGAGCGCGCAGATCGCGTCGGCATGGACGTGGTCGACGTGTGCCGCTGGCAGAAACGCATGCAGCAGCGTCTCCACCGACGGGCGCGGCTCATCCGCCGAGACGAGACACCGGGCGAGATAGGCGAGCATCTCCTCGTCCGAGAACCGTTCGCGCCCGAGTAGCGGCAGCACCTCGTCGAGCCAGACGCCCGAGAAGTGGCGCCGCTCGATCGTCGCCAGGTCGCTCCCGCTGCCCTTGACCCGAAGCACGCGGCGCTCGCGGCCGAGCTGGTCGCGCTCGAGGATCTTGCTCGACGTGTTCCCGCCTCCGTAGAGCACGAGGGTCGGGTCAGAGCCGATCAGCCGTGAGCGCGCAACCAGGCGATCGAGCTCGGTCTCACCGGGAATCCGGTCGGTCGCCGACATGATGCGATCTTAGGAGACTTGGGCGAAATCCGGTTGCGCCGTCGCACGGCATTTCCTCGAAGGTCCTAGCGTCGACACGCGTCCAGAGGCCTTTCTAAGACCTTCTTAAGAATGCACCCAAGCCCCCAGAAGCCTGGCGCATTCATGATCGCCGCCGCTACTGTAAGGGCCATGGCTGTTGCTGAAGCTCCCGTCCCGGTGACATCGATGCTGGGCGAGTCGCAAACGGCGCTCACGCTCGAATGGCGGCGACTCACGCGAGTCGCGACCCTCATCGCCGTGCTGATGAGCCCGTCGATCTTCTACTGGTACTACGACCACTATCACTGGCGCTTCTGGTGGGCGCTCGCCGGAACCGTGTTCACCGTGATGGCGTTCCGCGGCCTCGTCGACGTCGTCGTCCGGAAGCTGATCCCGTGGCCGAGCCTCTTCGGCATGGACGACGTGAAGGTCAAGGACAACGACATCGTCAACCGGCGCCGTGCATGGACGTGGCGATGGTTCTACCGGCTGGTCGTGAGGGTCATCATCTGGCTCGCGATCATCGACGTCCTGCGTCGTGTCTTCAGCTCACTCTTCGGACTCGGTTGGAATGTCACCTACACCAACTGGGTCGGGCATCTGGGGCACTCGGTCAACAACTCATGGCATGCGCTCCAGGGCCAAGGCGCAGCGGTCATCCTCTTCCAGCTGATCCAAGGCTTGATCTTCCTCCCGATCATGATCGGCGCATTCGTCGTTCCGATGCTCGGCGTGGGGCTCTCCCAGATTCGCGCCTTCGAGCCGGGCGACGCAGAATGGGGCGTCAAGCTCGAGGACATCCGCGGCCAGAAGCACGCAAAAGAGGAAGTCCGCCGCGTCGTCACCCTGTGGCAGTCGGGTGAGCACTTTGAGAAAGCAGGTGGTAAGCGCGAGCGCGGCCTTCTCTTCCTCGGCCCGCCAGGAACCGGCAAGACAATGCTCGCCAAGGGCATCGCAACGACGTTCAACTCGCCGTTTGTGACCTTCCCTGGATCGGGCTTCGCACAGGCCTTCATGGGCATGGACTCCGTCATGGTCCGCTTGCTCGTCCGTCGGGCGAGGAAGCTTGCACGCAAGTGGGGCGGCCAGTGCATCATCTTCATCGACGAGATCGACGCCGTCGGCATGCGCCGCGCATCGCTCGGCTACGACGGCTATCAGCCGATCGATGAGCAGAAGCCGGAATTCTTCGGGCGTCACGGCGCGATGAACCCGAGCGGCGACATGATCTGCGAGTCACGCGAGTGGCGTGACTGGCTGTTCGAGCAACGCGCTCCGGGCCGCCCTCAGCGCTATCCGGGCTGGTACCAAAAGCTCGTCAGGACGATGGATCCTGCGATCTTCCCTGGCAACATGATGGGCGGCCAGGGGCAGCTCGCACTCCAGCAGCTCCTGATTGCGATGGACGGTGTCCAGAACCCGCCGTTCTTCCGGCGCCTTCTCGTGAACAAGATCAACTCGGTCCTCGACGCGAGCTACGTCGTGCCGCGCAGGATCGGCAAGTACTCCCTCCGCATCCCGAAGCTCCAGGTCAAGGGAGCCGAGGTGTACTTCATCGGAGCGACCAATGCCCCGATCGAGGCACTCGACCCCGCGCTGATCCGCCCTGGCCGCATGGGCCGCCATGTCTCGTTCCGGACGCCAAACAAGGACGACCGGATCGACATCTTCGACCTCTACCTTGGCAAGGTTTCCCATGAGCCGGCGCTCGACACGCCCGAGAAGCGCGACGAGATCGCCCGCATCACGAACGGCTACTCGCCGGCGATGATCGACCAGATCTGCTCGATGGCGCTGACCCGGGCCCACCATGATGGCCGCCTCGAGTTCAACTGGGGCGATCTCGTCGACTCGATGGTCATCATCGAGTCCGGAACGGAAAGCGGATTCGAATACACGCCGCATGAAGCGAAGGCGGTCGCAGTTCACGAGGCAGGACACGCAGTCGCAGCCCACATCTACCGGCAAAGCGTCGAATCGAGCCGGCTTTCGATCAAGCGGCGCGGAGAAACCGGCGGCCACCATCAGTCGTTCGAAAAGGAAGACCGGTTCAGCTACTTCCAGGACGAACTGATCGCGCGCGTCATCCACAGCGTCGGCGCGATGGCCGCCGAGATTGTCTTCTATGACGAGAACTCCTGGGGTGTCGGCGGCGATCTCAACACCGCGACGTGGTTCGTGGCGAACATGGCAGGTCGCTGGGGCATGGCGCCTAGGCCGCTCGACCTCAAAGGCGCAACGTTCGCCGATGAGACGCAGGAACAATCAGAGCAGCGTGTGAAGCGGCGCTTCGAAGACATCGGGATGCGCCTGATGAACCGTGTTGCCGACAACCCGGCCCTGCAAGACCCTCGCAAACGGTCATACGCGGCGCAGATGCTCGGCGAGTCGTTCGTGACCGCGTACAACGCGATGGTCGTCAACAAAGAAGCCGTCGACCGGATCGCCGAGGCCGTCTTCGAGAAGCAGGAAATTTACGGCGATGAGCTCGTCAGCCTCCTCGATGGGCAGCACCTTGTCACGCCCACCATCGACTGGACCGACGAGGCATCGTGGCCGAAGATCGATTGGAGCCGCAACGACAAGCCCTGGGAAGAGCTGTTCAAGAACGGCCCGCCGGCAGGAGGGATGCAGTGACCGAGATCTCCGGGCAGCCGCCCGTTGAATCGATCTCCTCCGGGCCGGAAGTAGATCCGGTCAACACGGTCGACGCTGTCGCTGCGCCAGGCTCTAGCGCCTCGAGCTATCAGAAGCGCTTTTTGCTCACCTACATCGTGCTGGGCGTGGTCCTCGTAGGTGCGACCGCGACAGGCGTCTGGTACGCCACCCGGCCCGGCGCGGGGCCCTCGCCGGCCTGGTCGACGTGGCAGCCCGCTCCTGGCACTCCTACGAAGATGACCCAGGAAATTGCCGACCATGTCTCGAGCGAGTACCGGCTTGGCGCCGGCGGCGGCCAGCTCGTGACCGTCGTGCCGAGCACCCCGACCGTGACGAGCGGCACCCAGAAGATCCCGATCAACGCGATCGCGATCCGCAAGACGGCGACCAGCGACAACGGCATCCAGATCATCTACTCGCCGAAGTCCGAGGTGTATACCCTCTGCGGGCTCGGCGCGGGCTGCTCGATCTCCACAGGCCAGGCAACCACGATGCGCGGCCGCCTGGTTCGCCGCGAAGCGCTCGAAATGGCGCTCTACACCTTCAAGTTCGTGCCGTCGATCGATTCGGTGATCGCCTTCCTGCCGCCCCCTCCCGGAGCAACCGCGACCTCTGTCGTCTTCCTCCAGAAGGGCAACCTGAAACAGGCGCTCGATCTGCCGCTGCACACGACCCTGCCGTTGAGCACGCCGCCGCTGCCGACCAATCCCGACAACGCCGAGGTCAGCACGATCGATTCGCTGACACCGACGTTCGACTATTCGCTGACGGCGCTCCCGCAGGGCGGGGCCGCGCTCGTCCTCGCTCCGCCCGCGACTTAAGCCGCGCGGTAGCGGTAGCCGAAACCGCGAACGGTCTCGATCAGCTCCGGCTTCGCCGGATCCCGCTCGATCTTGATGCGCAGGTAGCGCACGTAGAGCTTGACCTCGTCGCCGCCACGAGCGAACGCGTCGCCCCAGACATGCTCGAGCAGCTGGTCGCGTGAGAGCACCTGCCCCGCGTGCTCGGTCAGGGTCGTCAGCAGACGGAACTCGAGCGGCGTGAGCGCGACGCTCTCGCCGCGAACCTTGACCTCGCGGGCGGTGAAATCGATCGTGATCTCGCCGTCGTCGTAGATGTCCTTGATCTCGCGATCTGACTGGGCCCGCCGCAGCACTGCCTCCACGCGCGCGACCAGCTCCGACGCCGAGAACGGCTTGCCGATGTAGTCGTCCGCCCCGCCCCGCAGGCCTCGCACCCGCTCGAGCTCGGTGTCCCGGCCCGTCAGCATGATCACCGGGACGTCAGAGACCTCGCGGATCCGCTGCAGCACCTGCCAGCCGTCGATTCCCGGCATGACGACGTCGAGCACGATCAGGTCGGGCTTCAAGTCGTAGAGCTTGCGCATCCCTTCGGAGCCGTCGACGGCCGTCGAGACGACGAAGCCGTGCTGCTCGAGCCGGCTCGCGACGATCGCGCGCTCGGTCTCGCTGTCATCGATGAGCAGAATGCGCTTCTGGTCGCTCATGGCCTGAGGATCTCTTTCACGCGTCTCCGAAATTCGGCGGGGCTGAAGGGCTTCGTGATGTACTCGTCGACTCCAACTTCCATTGCCCGCTGGCGATCCGAATCCTGCGCGGCCGCAGAGAGCATGATCACATAGGGCTTCTCGATCTCGGGATCCTCGCTGATCAATCGACAGACCTCGTAGCCATCGCCATTCGGCATCATCGCATCAACGATCAGGAGCTTGGGTTTCTGCTCTCTCACCTGGGCGATCGCGCCGGCGCCGTCGACTGCCGTGGCCGGGTCGAAACCGTCGCGCTTCAGGCTCACGAGGATCAGCCCGAGAATCGTCTCGGAGTCGTCGGCAACGACGATCTCGTTCATGCCGACGTGCTTTCGGTGAGCGCTTCGAGCCGCGCGCTACAGGCGGCGGCGATGTCGCTCACGCCGGTCTGGCCGAGCAGCAGCTCCTGCCGCTCATCATCGGAGTCGAGCGTTCGCAGCGCCTGCGCATACACCCGGCGCGCCGCGGCCTCGTCACCGAGCCTGTCGTAGGCGCGGCCGAGCTGAAACGCCGCGACGCCGAAGCTCGGCTCGATGTAGAGCGCGCGGCGCAATGACTCGGCGGCCGCGACGAGAGAGCCCGATTCAAGCAGCACGAGCCCGCGGACAAAGCATGCGTCGGCATCGAGCGGATCGCGGGCGAGCATCGCGTCGGCCTGGACCAGCGCGTCGTGATACCGCCCCTCACCTGCCGCCTCGAGCGCCTCGGCCAGCGTCGCCCTGCGGTCCGGGAAGCGCCCAAGAGGGCGCCGGAGCCTGCCCGGCCGCGAATGCTTTTCGACCGGCGCGTCGGCCTGCTCGGCAAATCTCGCCAGCCGCTGGGTGGTGCCGCAGAGCGTGTCGGCTGTCCCGAGGATCAGCGTCCCGTCGGGATGCGTCGAACGCTCCAGTGCGGGAATCACACGCTCGACCGTCTCGGCGTCGAGGTAGATCAGGACGTTTCGACACAGGACGAGGTCGAACGGCTCCTCGCCAAAGGGCGGCACGGGATCATGGGCGAGGTTGTGCTCTCGGAACTCCACCAGCCGTCGCGGACGCTCCCCGATCACGTGATCCATGTCGTCGTCGGTGAAGTACTTCGCCCTCATCGCCGCCGGAACCTCGCGCAGCGACCGGTCGCGATAGCGCCCTGCCCTCGCGTCGTCGAGGGCGCCGCGTGAGATGTCCGTTCCGAGGATCCGCACCGGTGGATCGGCGCCCCCGAAAGCCTCCCACGCGGAAAGCGCCAGCGAGTACGGCTCCTCTCCGGTCGAGCAGGCGGCGCTCCAGACACGCACGACCGACGAACCGCGCGCATGCGCCTGCGCGAGCATCGCGTGCCAGGACAGCGGCACGAGGCCTTCCCACTCGCGGAAGAACGACGACTCATGCACCGTCACCTCGTCCAACAGACGGGCGAGCACAGCTTCTCCTCGACTCGGGTGGCGTAGAAGCTCGAGGAACGCTGCCGCATCGAGGGTCGGCTCGATCCGGGAGATCGCAGCCCGCAAGCTCCGGTCGTGGTTCGGGTGCTGAATGCCGCTGACCTGGTTGATCAGCTCAGCGATCTCTTCGAGTGCGTTCGTCATGCTCCAGTCCTCACGAGCCCGATCAACGTCGGGGCAATCTCGGTAATCGGCAGAACGAGCTCGACTCCATGCTCGGCTGCCGCGCGTGGCATGCCGTAGATCGCCGACGACTCCTCATCCTGGGCAATTGTCACACCTCCGGCGGCGCGGATCGCGGCCACACCCTCGGCACCGTCCGACCCCATGCCGGACAGGATCACGCCCACAGCCGCCGGCCCCGCGAAATCGGCGAGGCTCCGGAGCAGCACGTCGCCGGATGGACGATGCAGTCCGGCCTTCGTCTGCCGGTCGAGCATCAATGTCCCCCGGGGCTGCACGAACAGGTGAGCTCCATCGGGCGCGATCCAGACTCCGGGGCTGAGCGACTCACCGGCGCGGGCGAGCTGCACGGGCAGCGGCACGGCATCGTCGAGCCAGACCGCGAGACCTGCTGCGAACCCGGCTGCGATGTGCTGGACGACGAGCACGGGCACCGCGAAATCGGCGGGGATGTTCGACAGCACCGTCGAGAGCGCCTGCGGGCCCCCGGTCGACGCGACGATCCCGATCACCTTGACGCGCCGGCTCTCGGCCGTCGAGACCGGAGGCACAGTGGCCCTGGGAAGCCGTCCGCGCGGATGCTTGATCACGTGGGCTCCGGCCAGGAGCTGAACGCGGCGCCGAAACGCCACGCCCGACTCGGCATCGGGATGGAGCACATCGAGATCGTCCTTCGCCACGACTTCCAAGGCTCCGGCAGCCAATGCGGCCGCGGCCGTGACGCTGCCGCGGCCGGCGAACGACGAGATGACGAGGATCGGCACCGGCGTCGTGCTCATGATCTGCTCGACCGCTTCGAGGCCGCTCATTCCGGGCAGTTCGATGTCCATCGTGACCAGATCGGGCTGCACGGCCGGCAACTCGGCAATCGCTGCTTCCGCCGTCGAGCAGACCGCGACGACCTCGATCGTCTTGTCCTGCTGCAGCAGCCTGCGCAAGGCCTCGGCATATGTGCTCGAGTCTTCGCAGACGAGAACCCGGGTCGTCCCTGCGGCGCGGCTCACCGGCCGACGAGACGCTCGACCGTGTCGAGCAAGGTGTGCTGATCGAAGCTTCGTTTGACCATGTACGCGTCCGCGCCGGCTTCGAGCCCGCGACGACGGTCGTGCTCGTCGTTTCGCGACGTCAGAACGACGATCGGCGTCGAGCCCCGCTCCGGGTTTGCCCGGATCGCCCGCGTCAGCTCGAAGCCGTCCATTTCGGGCATCTCGATGTCCGTCAGAACAAGCTCGATCTCGTCGTCAGCCAGGAGGCGGTCGAGACCTTCGCGGCCGTCCCGTGCGGTCTCGACGCGATACCCCGCAGCCTCGAGAATGCTCCGCTGGAGCTCTCGAACCGTGAACGAGTCTTCGACGACGAGCACCTTGGGGCCGAGCATCGCCACCGGCTGCTGCCGCGGCGCCTCCGGCCGCGCGCGGGGCAAGCTCTGGGCGCGCACGAGGCTGCCGGGATCGAGCAGGAGCGCGATTCGCCCGTCGCCCAGGATCGCGGCGCCCAGGTACCGGTGGTGGAGCGAGATCAGCAGGGGGCCGAGCGGCTTCACGACCACCTCGTCCTGCCCGAGGAGCCGGTCGCAGAGCGTTGCGATGCGTCGGCCGGCAGTCGAGATGATGATCGCCGGCGAGTGCGGCGGGAGCGCGTTGGCCGAGGCCCCGATCAGGTCGGCCAGGTCGATCAGCGGCACCGCCTGCTCGCGCAGGTTCAGCGCCGGGCGGCCCTCGAGCGAGAGACGATCGTCGGCGATCACGACTTCCTCGATGCTGGCAAGGGGGATCCCGAAGGTCTGCCCGCCACGCTCGATCAGCAAGGCCTCGATCAGCGCGAGCGCGAGCGGAAGCAGGAGCACGACGGCGGTTCCCTGCCCAGGCTCGCTGCGAACCTCGAGCGAGCCGCCGAACGATTCGACGTGGCGCTTCACGGCATCGAGCCCGACGCCGCGGCCTGAGAGGCCGGTCACCTCCTCGGCGGTCGAGAACCCCGCGGCGGCGAGCACCTCTGCAAGCGATCCGACACGAGCGCCTTCGGCCAGCGTCTCGGGCGAGACGCCGCGTCCGTCATCGGCAACGACGACCTCCACCGAGCCGCCCTTTTGCAGCGCCCGCAGCTCGATCAAGCCCGTGACCGGCTTGCCCGCGCGCTCGCGCTCCTCGGGAGCCTCGATGCCGTGGGCGACGGCGTTGCGGAGAAGATGGACGAGCGGGTCGGCCAGGCTTTCCAGGATCACGCGGTCGAGCTCGGTGTCGAGGCCGACGATTCGCAGTTCGGCCTGCTTCCCTTCGGCCAGCGCCATGTCGCGCACGGCGCGCGGCATCGGGCCCGTGATCGACGAGAGCGGCAGGGTTCGCATGCCGATGGCCGCATCCTTCAGCTCGGTCAGCAGGCGCTCGCCCAGGTCGAGCTCGTCAGAGACGCTCTGCTCCGTTTCGTCGGCCAGCACGTGCTCGAGCCGGCGGCGGTGCAGCACCGATTCGCCGACCAGATCGAGCAGCCGGTCGATCTTCTCCGCGGGGACGCGAATCGCGGCGCGCCGGCCGGGTGGCGCGGCCTCCCGCTCGAGCTTCACAGGCTCCTCGGCTGGCGTCTCGGTCAGAAGGCTGCGCCGGCGCTCCTCAAGCTCCGCGAAGAGGTCCGTGACGCCGCCGGCGTCACCGGCGAGCTGCATGCGCAGTGCGTCGATCGAGCGCAAGAGCATGTCTGCAAGGTCGAGCGGGAACTCGCCGGCCTCCCGGGCGCCGTCGAGGACGTCTTCGACTGCGTGCGCGAGCGTCTGCATCTCGGCCAGGCCGAGCATCCCGGCTCCGCCCTTGATCGTGTGCGCATCCCGGAAGAGCGCTTCCACGGCCTCCGGCCCCGCCCGGCCGGCTTCGAGCGCGAGGAGGGCATCGACCATGTTGTCGAGCCGCCCATTTGCCTCGTCGCGGAAGAGCGCGAGAAACTCTTGAGGAACGTCGGTCACTGGGTTGCGTGCCCTTCGAGGGCTGAGAACACCTGGCCCGCATCGATCACCCCGACGAGCTTGCCGTCTTCGAGCGTCGAGCCGGAGAGAAATTCGGAACCCGTCTCGGTCGTGGCGTCCGCCAGCTCCGCGACGTCCGTCACCTCATCGATCGCGAGACCCGCCTGCCGCCCGTGGTGCTCGGCCACGACGAGCTTGGACGGAGCGCCACCTTGCCCCGAGACACCGAAGAGCAACGCCAGGTCGAAGACCGGGAGCACACGTCCACGCAGATTGCGAACCCCGAGCACAGCTGACGCTGTTCCGGGGACAGGCGAGATCTCGCCCAGGTCGGCGATCTCGAGCACGTTCGCAACCGGAAGCGCATACAGCTCGTCGCCGATGCGCATCCGGACGTGAACGCCGGTCATTTTCGGTCGCCGTTCTGTTGGCTCGCAAGCGTGCGCTCGAGCTGGGCCGCAAGCTCCTCGACCTGCGCCGCCGTCGTCGAGCGCTGCTCGGCCTCGGCGACGAGCTGGCTGGCCGATTGGCGAATCTGAGCCATCGCCCCCGCGACCTGGTCGGCCGCCGACTTCTGCTGCTGCGTGGCCAGGATCGACTCCTCCAGCATGGTCGCGGTCGACGACATCAGCTCGCCGACTTCGCGCGCCTGCCGCGAGCCCTGTTCCGTCGCCATGATCGTCGCGTTCGTCTCGTCCTGAACCGCGGTGATGATCTCGCGGATCGATTCGGTCGAGCGAAGCGAGCGCTCGGCCAGCTTCCGCACCTCGGACGCGACAACGGCAAATCCCTGGCCCGCCTCGCCGGCGCGCGCCGCTTCGATCGCCGCGTTCAGCGCCAGCAGGTTCGTCTGCTCAGCGATCTCGTTGATCAGCTCGAGGATCTCGCCGATCTTCTGCGAGCGCTCGCCAAGCGTCAGCGACCGGGCTGCGATCGCCTCGACCTTCTCCTGCATGTCGCGCATCGTGTCGCCGGTCTGCTCGGCAGCTCCGGCAACGGCACGAGCGTTGTCGGCGATCCCCGACGCGGTCGCCGCAAGCTCCTCGATCGTCGCCGATGTCTCCGCGACAGCCGAGCTCTG
>DASZWR010000024.1:0-33318 GCA_035546215.1 Gaiellaceae bacterium
GGGGCGGCGGTCGGCACGGCTGCCTCGGACGGCTCGGGCGGCGCGGGCGCGAACAGCCGCCGTGGCGGACGCAGCACGCGCGGCGCGGCCGCGGCCGCCTGCCCGGAGAGCGACGCGAAGTAGCCGCGCCTCACAGCAGGACCTCTTCGCGGACGAGCTCGACGTAGCGGGTCCGGCGGCGGCGGTCGAGCGCCAGGATCGCGTGCTCCGTCCAGTGGTAGGCCGACGCCAGCTCGTGCACCTGCTGGAAGAGCGCCGCCGACGCGTCGCGCAGCTCCGCCAGGACGTAGTCGACCGGCTCGAACCACAGATCAACCGTCGCGCCGCACTCGGGGCACACGCCCGCGAGCTCGCCGGCAAGCGACGGCGCGAGCGCCTGGAGGGCACGCTCGATCCGCCGTGCGACCGCGGGCGGCGCACCCTCGGCGATGCACTCGTGGAGCGTGCCGTCGAGGAGGTCGCCCACCGTCGGCAGGCGGAAGCGGGCGCCCGCCAGCTCGTAGACGCCCGGCTCCGGCTCGCCGACCCCGCGGTAGGCGCGCGGCCGGTGGTGGTCGACGTACTCCTCCACGGAGAACGCGATCTCGATCCGCTCGCCGCATCCCGGCGCCGGGCAGAACGCATCCGTCCGGATCGTCCGCCCGATCCACGCACGGCGCACGAGCAGCGCCGCCGCGGCCAGGTCGGCCGCCGGCAGCACGCGCCAGTCGTCCACCCCGGAGACGAGCCGGGCCGCAAGCGCGAGCATCGTCTCGACGGGCGAGCCGGCGCCCTCGAGGGCGAGCAGCTCGTCGTCCCCGGACGGCTCCCCCACCGCGACGCGGCGCCCGCTGGCCGGAAGGATCCCGACCTGCGGAGTCATCTAGAGCTCCGCGACCTCGCCGACGGTCAGGTCGCGCTCCCACCCCTCGTTCTCGAGCTTGACGTGCTCGATCGCGATCGCGTTGGCCCCGGCGTCGAGATCGGGCAGCGCCTGGAACTCGGAGACCCAGCAGCGGTGCACGATGTAGCGGTGGACCGGCTGCGCCTCCTCGTTCAGGAGGACGATCGCCACCTCCTTGCGCAGCGCCGCGAGCGACGTCGACGGCGAGCCGTTCGTGAGCAGCTGCGCCGCGTTCGCCCACTCCTCGAAGTCGGAGTTGAAGGTGACGCCGCGCTCGAGGGTGATCGGCTCGTACTTCGTGCGGCCGAGGCCCTTGAGGATGATCGCGTCGCCGCCCTCCTTGTACTCGATCACGTCCGAGGAGCGCTTGAGCGCGCTCACCTTGCTGACGCCCGCGACCGGGTCGGTGCTCTGGCCGAAGTAGACGAGGAACCGCCACGACGAGTACGGGATGAAGCGGTTGATGTTGACCGGGAACTGCGGATTGCTCGGCATGACGCGCTCCTCTCAGGTCGACGACTGCCCAGCGAGCTGGGCGATCTTCACGACGACGAACTCGGCGGGCTTGAGGGGCGCGAACGACACGACGATGTTCACGATCCCGTTGTCGATGTCGGCCTGCGACGTGGTCGTGCTGTCGCACTGGACCTTGAAGGCCTTGTCCGCGGACCCCTGGAACGCGCCCTGCCGGTAGAGCCCGAGCATGAACGCGTTCACCTCGTCGGTGAGGGCGTTCCACAGCGGCGTGTCGTTCGGCTCGAAGATGGCCCACTTCAAGCTGGCGTAGAGCGACTGCTCGATGAACAGCGCCATGCGGCGGACGGCGACGTAGCGCCACTGCTCGAACGCCGGGTTCGCCGAGACGAGCGTGCGGGCGCCGAAGACCACGGTGCCCATCCCCGGGAAGCTGCGCAGGCAGTTGACGAAGTTCGGCGCGGTGTAGAGCACGCCGTTCTGCGGGTCGGTCATGATCCCCCACGGCACGACGCCCGAGGTGCCGAGGATGGTCGTCTCGAGCCCGGCGGGCGACTTCCACACGCCGCGCCCGACGTCCTCGCGCGCGAAGATCCCCGCCACGTACCCGCTCGGCGGCGAGCTCATCGACGCGAACGTGACCGGGTCGGTCGTCTTCAGGTACGGGAAGTACAGGGCGCCGTTCGCGCTCAGCGGCGGCGGTGTCGAGCTGAGGATGTCGGCGATCGCCGTCGCGTTGGCGGGCGCGTCGGAGAGATGCGTCGCCGCCTCGTCCGCGACCGCGTTCGCGGGCGGGTCCATGATGTAGAAGGCGCGCTTCTGCTCCGCGTAGGCGAGCGCCTCGGCGAGGACGGCCGAGTTGGTGATCCCCGGGAGCAGCAGCAGGTTGAACACCGGGACCTTGTCGAGCGGCGCGTTCGCCGCGAACACGTCGGCGAACTTGCTCAGGTCGATCGCGAGCGTCCCCTGGGTCGGGTCGGTCCCGTAGCCGAAGTCCTCGGACTTCGTCGCGAAGGCGCTGTAGGCGGTGACGGCGGTGCTCGATTCCGCGGCGACCGAGGCGAGGCGCGAAGCCTGCGTGACCGTCGCCGCCAGGTTGCCGATCAGCACCCGGCGATACGTCTCGACGGTCGAGCCGTAGGTGATGGTGACGTCGGCGGTGTCGTCGTCCGTCCCGCCGGTCTTCGTCAGGTTGCTCAGCGTCACCGTCATCTTCAGGCCCTTGGGCGTCTGCGTCGCCACGCCTACGGGCTGCAGCGCCGTGAACACGAAGCCGTTGCCGCTGCCGTCGTCGAACGTCGCGGTGGCGGCGGCGATCGTGGCGCCGCTCGTCGGCGGGTCGGAGGAGAAGTCGAAGTAGTCGTCGCTTCTGAGCCCGACCACGTAGGCGTGCGAGCCGCCGTTCTCGAAGAACTGGAACAGCGCCTGGCCCACGTAGTCGGGCAGGTACGGGCTCGAGAAGAAACCGCCGAACGCAGCCTCGTAGTCGGCGAAGCTGAACACCTCGTACGCCTTGCCGAAGGGCGGGTCGCTGCCGTCGGGCAGCTTCCAGAACGGATTCGTGAAGCCGACGAACACGGTCACCGACGTCGGCGCCGGCGTCACCGAGTGGCTCGCGCTCGGGAGCTCCTCGATGTAGACGCCTGGGTAGCTCACTGTGACGGACACCTACGTCTCCTCTCCGCCCGCGGCCACCGCGGGCTTCCTGTGGACGACCGTAGGTCGGTCGCGTCACCGCACCGTCACGCGCCCGTCACCGGGCGCGTATTGACAGAAGCGAACGTCCGCGATGTAGTTGGACGCGAACGAACCAAGGAGCGTCCGGTGCCCAGAACAGCCGGAACGTCTCTGCGGCCCACACAACGCAGCCTGCGGACTCCGTCGCACGACGCGTCGGAGGCCGCCGTCGCGCTGACCCTGCTGCAGGGATTCCGGCTCGAATCGGCGGGGCGCACGATCGAGCTGCCGCTCGGCTCGCAGCGCCTGGTGGCGTTCCTCGCCGTCCATCGCCGGCCGCTGCAGCGGCTGTACGTGGCCGGGAGCCTGTGGCTCGACTGCGGCGAGGAGCGCGCGAACGCGAGCCTGCGCACGACGCTCTGGCGGCTGCGCCAGCTCGGCGTCGCCCTCGTCGACTCGACGCGCAACCACCTGTCGCTCGATCCGTCGGTACGGGTCGACCTGCACGAGGCCGAGCTGCGCGCGAAGCAGGTGCTGCGTCACGAGACGTCGTCGCTGCAGCAGGACGACACGCTGCTCGTCGAGGGCGACCTGCTCTCGGACTGGTACGACGACTGGGTGATGCTCGAGCGCGAGCGTCACCGCCAGCTCCGGCTGCTCGCCCTCGAGACGCTCTGCGAGGACCTCGCCGCGGCCGGCTCGTACGCGCTGGCCGTCGAGGCGGGGCTCGCGTGCGTCGCAGCCGAGCCGCTGCGGGAGAGCGCGCACCGGGTGCTGATCAACGCGCACCGCGGCCAGGGAAACCTCGGCGAGGCCGTGCGCCAGTACAAGCTCTACCGGCGACTCGTCGGCGACCAGCTGGGGCTCGAGCCGTCGCCGGCGATGGTGCGGCTCGTCGAGTCGCTCCGGCTGCAGGTCTGATCCCTCGTTTCAGTGACGGTCCGGTGACGAAGGGCCGCTAGAACCTCGCGCGTGGCAGCGGACACACCCGAGCGCACCGGAGCGCTCGTCGTTCGCGCCTGGGTCGAGCCCGGGCGCGACGGCACCGCCCTCCGCGCGCGGATCACCTACAGCGCCGACCTCGCCTCGACCGAGCAGGAAGACACCGTGCGCGTCGCCTCCGACCGCGAGCAGATCCTCGGCACGGTGACCGAGTGGCTCGACGAGCTGACCGCGAACTAGGCCCTAGATCGAGAGGGCGCGCGCGCTCAGCCACGCGCCGTCGGGCGCGCGGCTGCACCAGCTCGCGACGTCGGCGACCTCGAGCAGCTCGTCGTCGACGTCGAGGAGCTCGCCGGAGAGCCGCAGCGCGTTCGCGTCGGCCGCCACGCGGCGGGCGGTCTCCTTCGGCAGGTCGCCGTCGGGCGGCGCGAGCACCGAGGCGAGCCCGGACAGGCCCTGCCGGCCGGCCACGCGGCGCATGCGCTCGACCGCCGGCTCCGGCACGACGCAGGCGCGGTAGACGGACGAGCGGCGCGAGCCCCGGAACGCACGGATCTCGATCGCGGTGCGCACGCCGGGAGGCTACTAGGATCGAACGTGCGGGACACGAACTCGAACACCGGGAACGCGCGCTCGAGCAGCCGTTCAGCACCGAGCTGGACTACTACGAGGGGCGGGCGAACGGCATCGCGTCGGTCGACGGCGTCACCGTCGCCGAGGCTCGCCGCGACCTGGCCGCGCGGCACGGCTTCGCGAGCTGGCAGGACCTGCGCCGCCACGTCGAGGCGATGCGCGACGGCGCGATCCCGCCGACGCCGTTCGTGCTCGCCTACCGCGCGGTGGAGGCCGGCGACCGCGACGGTCTCGCCGGGCTGCTCGACCGCTTCCCGGATCTCGTCGCGGAGCGGGGCACGAACGGCAACGACCTGCTCGGTCTGGCTGCCGACCCGGCGCTCGTGTCGCTGCTCCTCGAGCGCGGCGCCGACCCGAACCGCGGCAACGACTACGGCTGGACGAAGCTCCACCAGGCCGGCTCCGCGAACGACTGCGCGCTCGCGCGGATGCTGCTGGACGCCGGTGCGCGCACCGACCTCTCCGCCCGCGGCGACGGCGGCACGCCGCTCGTTGCCGCGCTCTTCTGGGGCCACCGCGAGGTCGCCCGGCAGCTCGGGCGCGAGCCGGCCAACCTGCGCGTCGCCGCCGGGCTCGGCGACCTCACGCTGATCCGCGAGCTCGCGGGCACGCCCGCGGCGGGAGCGCACCGCGGCTTCTACCGCCCGCACGGCGGCTTCCCGCGCTGGCAGCCGTCGGACGACCCGCAGGAGGTCCTCGACGAGGCGCTCGTCTGGGCGGCGAAGTCCGGACAGGACGACGCGATCCGGCTGCTCGTCGAGCTCGGCGCCCGGGTCGACGCCGATCCCTACCGCGGCACGGCGCTCACCTGGGCGGCGGTCAACGGCCATGCGTCGTCGGTCGGCACGCTCGTCGCGCTCGGCGCGGACCCGAACCGGCGCGGCACGTTCGGCGGCCCGAGCCACGGCCGGGGCGTGACCGCGATCCACCTCGCGGCGCAGGCCGGGCGGCGCGAGGCGGTGACCGCCCTGCTCGAGCTGGGAGCCGATCCGCTGCTCCTCGACGAGCTGCACGGCGGGACCGCGCTCGGCTGGGCGCGCTCCGGCGGCCACGAGGAGCTCGCGGACCTGCTGCCCTGATCTCACAAACCGGCGGCGCCGCCCGTTTCACCGGCATGCGCCTCTACGACTACACCGCGTCGGCCAACTGCTACAAGCCGCGGCTCCTTCTCGCCCTGCTCGGCCGGGAGTACGAACGCGTCCCGGTCGACATCTTCGCCGGCGAGACCCTCACCGACGAGTACGCCGCGCTGAACCCCGCCCGCGAGACACCGGTGCTCGTGCTCGACGACGGCCGCGTGCTCACGCAGTCCAACGCCATCCTCTGGTTCCTCGCCGAGGGCACCCCGTACCTGCCGTCCTCGCCGTTCGAGCGGGCGCAGGTCACCCAGTGGCTCTTCTTCGAGCAGGAATGGGTCATGCCCGGGATCGGCGGCACGCGGTTCCGCGTCGTGACCGGGCGCGGCCCCGGCCGCCCCGACCACGGCCGGGAGGCGCTCGCGCAGCTCGAACGGCGCCTCGCGGGCCGCGCCTTCCTGGTGGGCGACGACTGCTCGATCGCGGACCTCTCGAACTTCGCGTACACGCACGTGGCCGGGGACGCCGGGCTCGACCTGGCACGCCATCCCGCCGTCTGCGCGTGGCTCGACCGCGTCCGCGCGCTGCCGGGCTTCGTGAACGACCTCGAGCCGTATCCGGAGAACGCGCGCCCGGGAGCGGGCCGCTCGATCTACGACTGACGTGCGCGGACGCGGCGCACGTAGGCGTCGACCTCGCGCCGCGGGACGAGCCCCGGCCGGATGCCGCAGTGCAGCGTCTGCAGCTCGCCCTCGCGGATCAGGCCGCGCACCTCGTCGACCGTGCGGCCGAGCTCCTCGGCGACCTGCTGGACGGACAGCTGACCCTCGCTCACGCCGCTCAGTGTCGCACGGACGCGATGCTGCTGCGGCCGCTCGTCGCAACGGGCCGGCCGCCGCGCCAGTCGAGCTCGAACTCGTAGCGCGAGTTGCGGAGCGCCGGCAGGACCGCGACGACACGGTGCGTGCGCAGGTCGACGACGTCTCCGTCGTCGCCGACGAAGAGGTAGCGGCCATCGAGGCTCGTCTGCAGCCAGCCGGCCCGGCCGCAGTCGCCTCCGCACGGCGACTCCTTCCCGTGCATGTCCGGGCGCAGGCGGACGCTCGCGATCAGCCTCGGCGGGCGCTCCGGCAGGCCGCCGGCGTCGTAGGCGTGGACGTAGCCGTTCGGGACGTCGATCACGTCGACCTCGCGGCCGTCGGGGGTGATCGAGATGCCGTGGCTCGGCGTGCCGAGCGAGCGCCCGCCGCGGAAGCGCCGCGGCGGGCGGACGGTGTAGAGGAGCCTCCCGCTCCGGAGGCTCGAGACCTGGAAGCCGAGCCGGCCCGTGGCCGTCGTGAACGCGAGTCCGCGCGGCTCGTCGACGGTGAACGGGCGGACGCCGGGCGCCAGCGGCCCGACGCGGCGCTCGATGCGGCCGGTGCGCGCCGAGGCGACGTAGAGGTAACGCGAGTTGCGCGGCCCGAGGTAGACGAGGCGTCCCCCGGGCGAGGCGATCGTGTTGTGCGGGCCGGGGCCTGCGTGGATGCGGCTGCGGACGCGACCGGTCGCCGCGTCGACGACGTACCAGGTGTCGCCGAAGCTCCGCTCACCCTCGGGGACGAACAGCGTGCGGCCGTCGGGCGCCACCGCGAGCCCGTCCGTGCCGGTCGCGAAGCGCCGCTCCCAGAGCACGCGGTCGTGCACCAGGTCGTACGCGACGACCGCGCCGGTCCCGCTCGAGCCGCCGTTCCCGCCCACGCTCAGGTACAGCCGGCCGGTCGCCGGCGACGGAGCGACGCCGCGCAGCGCGTGCGCCTGCGGAAGACGCCAGCGCGCCACGCGCCGGAACCCGTCACCGATCGCGTACACGTCGACCTCGCGGTCGGGAAGCACGTACTCGTAGCGCTGGAGACCGGGACGCGGGACGAGCGGCTGCGAACGCCAGGCGGAGCCGCAGCCTGCGAGCAGCGCGACGAGCGCGGCTGCGACCGCGACGCGCATCAGCGCGGCGGCCGGATCGTGAGCGGCACGTCGAAACCGCGGTACTCCTCGTGCATGAAGTGCGCCGTCGCGATCATGTCCATGAAGCGCGCGCGGCCGGTCGCGTTGTCGACCGCGATCGTGTACCAGGCGGGCGTCTGCGGATCCATGAACGAGACGAGCGTCGCCGGCCGGCCGCCGACGACCTGGTCGCCGACGACGTGCGGGTTGCGGACGATCGGCGACCACGGCACGGAGGGCTGTCTCACGACGACCGCCGGCGACTCCTCCCAGGCGGCGGTGGCGGAGTCGCGATCCCAGCGGCGGGCGCCGATGATGATCTCGGCCGCGCCCGATTCCCGCTCGACGCCCGACAGCCGGTTCGGCGCCTGCATCCGGTAGACCGTCGTGGTCTCGTTGCCGGGCGCCGAGGAGAGGCGCGACACGACGGTGAGCGTGCGCAGCCGTCTGAAGGTCGCCGTCGCGCGCGCGACCGCCGGGCCGGCCGAAGGCGCCGGCCAGAGCTCGGGCGTGCGGAAGCTCGAGGTCGTCTTGCCGATCGACACGGTGAGGCGCGTCGGCCGTGCCACGGGCAGCGTGGCGCGATAGCAGCCGGGGCCGCAGGCACGCGCCGGAGCCGTACGCCCGGCCACGCCGAAGCGCAGGTCGAGCCCGTCGGCCGGGCCCTCGACCCCGAGCACGGTGGCCGTCGCACCCACCGCGCCGCCTTCGGGCGCGAGCGACACCCCGACGGCATAGGGCCCGACCGCGGCGGCGGTGACGAACGGCGGCGGCCCGGCGGCGGCCGCCTTCGGCGGCACGTCCCGTCCCGGGCGCAGCCCGACGAGCACGGCGACCGCGGCGACCAGACCGAAGAGCAGCACCGCCTCGACGCCGATGCCGCGAACGCCGGGACGGCCGCGCGAGACCGCGGCGAGGCCGAGAACGCAGAGGAAGAGCGCGGTCTTCACCAGGATCGCGCGTCCGTAGGAGGTCGACCAGAGCTGCGACACGGCGTGCAGCTCGACGACCGCGCGCAGCACGCCGGTGACCGCGATCGCGGCGACGGCGCCGAGCGCGACCGGCGCGAACCTGCGCACGGCCGAGCTGCGCTCGACGTGCGGGACGAGCGCCACGAGCGCGAACACGCCTCCGATCCAGACCGAAGCGCCGAGCACGTGGACGAGGTCGCTGGGCACGGTCAGGGCGTGCGGGCGTCCCGGTGCGACGGCGTGCCCGTCGAGCGTCGGGAGCGCGAGCAGCGCCACCGTCGCGACGTCCGCGACGGCGACGAGCCCGCGAACGCGCAGCGCCGCGAGCCCGAGCAGCGCGGCCGCGAGCGCGACGAAGACGCCTGCGAACGTCGTCCGGTCGAACCTCGTCTCGAGGAAGGTCGGCTGGCGGGCGAGGAGGATCGCCGCGCCGCACGCGGTGACGGCGGACGCCGCGGCGGCCGCCGCGACGAACCGGGGCTCGGGCCGCCGGAGGACGATCCGCCGGAAGGCGACGAGGCCCCCGGCGACGAGGAGCCCGAGGAGCATCAGCCACCGCGACGCGGAGTCGCCGAACCGGAGGCTGCTCCCACTCGACGCGTGCACGTGCGGTGCCGGAGTGCCGACGCCGAACGAGAAAGCGCCGGAGATCAGGTGGCCGTCGTCGCGGTCGACCTCGCTCCAGCGCACGACGTAGCCGCCCTTCGGGAGCGGATGGCGCAGCGGGACGACGATCTCGGCGGGCCGGCCGCTTCTCTGGAAGGGGCGGCCGGCGCGCACCGACTTCCCGGCCGCATCCGTCACGTCGATGTGCGCGGGCGAGACCCCCTCGTCGAAGACGAGCAGCACGTGATCAGGCGCCTCCCGGACCGTCGACTGCGCCGCCGGGACGCTGCGCAGCAGGAACGCGTGGGCGGAGGCGGCGGCCGGAAGCAGGAGCGCGGCGGCCGCGGCGAGGGCCACGGCGCGGCGCATCACGCCAGGTTCCTCCTCCACAGGAGGAGCAGCAGCGGCACCACGGCGGCGAGCACGAGCCAGTCGGCGAGCGCCACGACGTGGAGGCCGACGCCGAGCCGGGCGACGGTGCCGGGCCCGAGCAGCCTGCGGGCAGCCGCTGCCGTCGCCGCGGTCTGTCCCGCTCCGAAGGAGCGCCCACCGAGCGCGGCGGCCAGCGCCGTGACGGCGCGGCCGCTGTGCGGGTCGGCCCGGTAGTCGGGATCGACCTTGCGGCCGTGGTAGATGCGCTCCCCGGCCCGCCACACGTGGACGACCACGAACGACACGTGCGGCCGTCCACGCAGTGCGAGCTGCAGGTCGCCCGTGAAGTAGGGCGCGGTCTCGCCGTCGGTGAAGAGGATGACGAGCCGGTGCGGGATGCCGGGGGTGAAGAAGGTGTCCCCGGCGTAGGTGTCGAGCGAGGCGAACGTCGTCGCCTTGTCGGCGAGGCCCTTGGGCGGCGGCGCGTCGATCGCGACGGTCTGCGCGAGCGCGGACGCGAACTCCTGCTGGTCGGCGGTCGGGAAGATGGTGGGCAGCACCCGGTCGGTCATGGTCGCGATCCCGGAAGGGATGTCGTGCAGAGCGAGTCTGAGCCGCCGAGCCTCGCGCACCGCGCGCGCGAGCCGGGTCGCACCCCGCGGGCCGGAGGACGCCGACATCGAGACCGAGGTGTCGAAGGTGTAGAAGATCTGCGCGTCGGTTCGTGTCTTCACGGTTCGCTCGGACTGCAGCACCGGCTGCGCGAGCGCGAGGCCGAGCAGGACGGGAACGGCCGCGAGGAGCACGGCGGTGGCGACGCGCCGGTGCGGCGGCGGATCGGCCACGCGCAACGAGCGCCGCACGCGGCGGGCGCGGCGCTCGTTCAGCCAGAGCGCCCCGAGCGGCAGCACCGCGGCCAGCGCGAGCAGCGCGCCGAGCGGAGTGAGGAAGGAGAGGTGCACTAGTAGCCGTGGCCCGGGAGACGCGCACCTGAGCCCTTGGTGCCGTAGCGTTCCCCGGCGCCCGAGCGCGGGGTCTGCTGCTTCTTCGGCTTCTGCGACGCACGCAGGAGCGTTTCGAGGTTCCGCTGGGCGACCGCGTTCTCCGGGTCGAGCCGCACGGCGAGCTCGAACTGCGCGAGCGCCTTCTGGGTCGGCGTCTGCGCACCCGAGGGCGCCGCTTCGTTCGGGTTCTGATACGGATTCTTGGCGTTGCCGGGGGTGGGCGGGTCGAAGTAGAGGAGAACGCCGAGCGCGTCGGCTGCAGCGGCGGCGCGCACCGGGTTCGTGTCGTCGCGCGTGAGGCGCGCGAGCGCCGACTCGAGGATCGACCGTCCGCGACGGGCCTCCGTCGTCGGCCTGTGCGCGTTCCCGTACAGCGCCCGCTCCATCGTCCGCCGGAAGGCGAGGTCGTCGTCGATGCCGAGCAGGCCGCGCACGAAGTGCGAGGGAAGGGTGGTCTGCGCGCGCCACGTGCGCGGCGGGACGTATCCGAGCGCCGCGCGCGCGTCGCCGTCCCGAAGCGCCCGCTCCCAGTGCCAGGCGTCGCGTGCTGCGAGGAGCAGCACGACCGCGACGGCGAGCATGACGCCCGCTGCGACGAGCCGGCGGATCACACGACCCTCCCGCGGAACCGGAACGGCTCCGCCCACCACTCGTTCACCGCGAGCAGCACGATCGTGGCCGCTGCGAAGGCGAGCAGCCAGCCGGAGAAACCGTTCGTGACCTCGATCTTGCCCGCCGCCTGGGCGCCCGTCGGGAGCGTCGCGGTCTGGTAGATCGCCTGCTCGCCGAGCAGGCTCTTGAAGTAGTTCGCGTTGCCGAGCGTGGGGTTGAGCGCAACGATCTCGAGCGGGACGCCCTTCTGCTCGAGCAGGAGCACCGAGCTCTTCAACGCGTCCTGATCCTCGGGATCGTCGGCGAGGTCGCTGATCAGGAGCACGGCACCCCGCTTTGCGTGCTCGGCCTCGAGCATGTGCTCCGCCAGGTAGAGGCCGTCCGAGATCCGCGTCCCCGCCGAGAACCACTGCTGCCACGGGCTGTTCGCGAGGTAGATGCCGCTGCCCTTCCCCGGCGGCGAGAAGAAGCGCAGGAACGGCCTGAGGTCGCTCGCCGGCGTGCCCGTCGGCAGGGCCTCGTAGGCGACGTCGGAGAACAGGACGAGGCCGAGCCGCCCCTTCGAGGAGGCGATCGAGTCGAGCGCCTCCTCGATGCGCCAGTACGTCGTCGGGCGCACGCTCGACGACACGTCGAGGACGACGATCCCGACCGCCTGCGCCGGGAGATACCGGCGGCCCGGCTTCCGCGGCGCGACGACGAACGCGCCGGCCACGGCGCCGACGAGGAGCAGCGCGAGGACGACCCGCACGCTGCGGGTCCGCCGCGCCGCGGCCGGCAGGAAGCCGGCGTCCGAGACGGGGATCGGCGTCTCGTCACCGCGCGCCATTCGACCTCACCGCGGTCGCGAGCTCCGCGACCGTCTCTGCCGTCGGGCGGTCCTCCGACCAGGCGAGCCGCTCGGCGTCGGCGGCGTGTACCGGCGCGCCTCTCCGGCGCAGCTCGACGGCGAGCCGCTCCAGCGCCTTCCGGCTCTCATCGGTCTCGCCCTTGCGTGCCGCATGCTCCGCGAGGCGGAGCGCCCGCTCGACAGGCGTCAGGTTCGCCGGGATGCGAAGGACACGCAGTGGGCGCCCGTCCGCCAGCGCGACCGAGCCGACGAGCAGCGCCGCCCCGAGCGCGAGCAGGCCCGCGAGCACGCTCGCCGCGGCGCCGAGGACGACCGGGCGGACGCGCCAGGTGACCGCGGGCGCGGCGAGCGGGTTGTCGATCCTCGGCTCCGCGAGCGCAAGCTCCTGGGCGGTCAGCCGCGACTGCACCCCGAACGTCGGCCAGGCGGCCGTGGCCCGGATCGTGCGCCCGTCGCGCCCCTGGGCGACGACGCGCGCGGGCCGGAAGGTGAACGCCGTCGCCCCGCCCAGCCCTCGGCCCTTCGGCCCGCGTGGGACGCAGGCGGCGACGGTGCACTGGAGCGCATAGTGGACGCTGAGCAGCTCGGCACGACCGACGCGCGTCGTCGAGTCGGTCTCCGCGCGCAGCTGGAAGGGCGTGAAGCGTCCGCTCACCGCCACGCTCCGCGGATCGACCCGCCGGGGGTCGACGAGCACCTGCACGGTCGCCGTCACGACCTGCCCGAAGAGCGACCGCTTCGGCGTCACCGACGCGCGCGCGACGAGACGCCGGGGCGCGTAGCTGCCGCCGTCCCCGTGCCACCAGCCGACGACGAAGTACGCGCCGACGGCGAGCGCGGCGGCGGCCAGCGCCGCGACCGCTCCCGCCGCGAGCCTGCCCCGGGTCATCCGACCCTCCCCACCTCGAGCCGCGTCTGAGCCCAGTCGAGGAACACCGCCTGCACGTCGTCCCGATCCGCCGATCCGACGAGCACCGGCTCCAGTCCGAGCCTGACGAGGTCGGAGCGCAGGCGGGCGAGCCGCCCCTCGTTCGCGGCGCGACGCTCCGCGACCTGCCTGCGTCCGAGGCGGACGCGCTGCGCCGCGCCGCCGTCGGCGTCTGCGAGCGAGATCAGGACCCCCTCGATATCGGGGAAGCTCTGCTCCCAGACGGGATCCTGGACGATCACCGGCACGACGTCCCACCCGCGCGCGAGAGCGTGCGACCAGACGTCGTCCGGAGGCGGGACGACGAAGTCGGAGAGGACGAAGAGGAAGCTCCCGAGCGGCACCGCCGAGCGGCGGGTCGCGAGGAACTCGAGCGCGAGCGCGACGTTGTCGTCGGGCGCGTCGAACCGCTCGGAGAACCAGCCGTCGATCCCCTCGCGCAGGCCGGGCAGCCAGGTGCTCGCCTCGGACCGGGGCGTGCGCCAGAACGCCGTGCCCGCGTCGCTCTCGCCCGGGTGTGTGGCGAGGTCGACGTAGCCGACGAGCGCCCGGTGGTTGAGCGCGCTGCGGATCAGGAGCTGCGCGATCGCCCGCAGCGCCTCCGGCTTGTGGAGCCAGGGCAGCTCCTGCGGGTAGAGCGCCATGCCCGGCCTCCGGTCGGCGACGATCACGACCGCCGGCATCTCCTCGGCGTGGCGCTCGCGCACGATGAACTCGTCGTCGTCGCGCGCGGACGAGAGGCGCGCCGAGGCCTTCCAGTCGATCGACCGGAAGTGGTCGCCCGGCCGGTACGGACGCGAGCTCGCCGCGTCGGCGCGCCCGCCGCGGCGGATGCTCGTGGCTCCGCCCGACGTCGTGCCGACGAGCCGTCGCCGCGGATAGAGCGGGATCGCGTCGGGCGCGGCGGTGACGGCCACGGCCTAGTCGGCGGCGCCGGAGAGGACGCGCAGCTCGCGCTCGTCCGAAGGCTCCGGCCGCGGCACGCGCGCGAAGACGAGGTCGCGGAACACCTGCAGCGCGCCGTCGCGTCCGACGGCGCGGTGCTCCGCCACGAACGACGGCGTGAAGACGATGCGATGGCCGACCACCGGCAGGAACAGCGTCTCCACGTCCTCGGCGGTGACGAAGTCGCGGCCGTGGATCAACGCCCAGGCGCGCGCCATCCGCTCGAGCGCGAGGCTCGCACGCACCGATGCGCCGAGCGCCGCCTCCGGCAGCTCGCGGGTCGCGGCGACGAGCTCGACGATCCACCGCAGCAGGAGGTCGTCGGTGTAGACGTCCTCGAGCGCCGCGTCGAGGCTGCGCACCTCGTCGAGGGAGACGACGGGCTTCAGGTCGACGAGCGGATGGTGGCCCCGCTGGCGGCGCACGATCGCCATCTCCTCGTCGAGCGTCGGGTATCCGAGCTCGGTCTTCAGGAAGAAGCGGTCGAGCTGCGCCTCGGGCAGCGGGAACGTGCCCTCCTGCTCGATCGGGTTCTCGGTGGCGAGCACGAGGAACGGCTCGGGCAGGGTGCGGGTCGCGCCGTCCACCGTCACCTGGCCCTCGGCCATCGCCTCGAGCAGCGCCGACTGCGTCTTCGGCATCGCACGGTTGATCTCGTCGACGAGGAGGATGCTCGCGAAGACCGGTCCGGGCTTGAACACGAACTCGCGCGACTGCTGGTCGTAGACGGACAGGCCGGTGACGTCGGTCGGCTGCAGGTCGGGCGTGCACTGGATGCGCGCGTCCGCGGCGCCCTCGATCGAGCCGGCGAGCGCGCGTGCGAGCACGGTCTTCGCGGTTCCCGGGACGTCCTCGAAGAGGACGTGGCCGCGGCACACGAGCGCCGCGATCACGAGCTTGATGCGGTCGGTCTTGCCGAAGACGACGGTCTCGACGTTCTCCAGGAGCCGCGCCGTGATCTCCGCCGCCGCCTTCACCTTCTGCGGCTCGCTCCCTTCCATGGTGCGGGCCATTCTAGGGACGCTCCCCGGGCAGGCCGTAGGCGACGAGCTCGCGCGCGGCGGGCGCGCCTGCGCCCGCGCCGACGAGCAGCAGGTCGCCGGCGACCGCAGGGCAGCCGATGATCCCCGCGCTCGTCTGCGTGCGCCAGAGGACGCGTCCGGTGGCGGCCGCGAGCCCGAAGACATGGCCGTCGAGGGTCGGTGCGAAGACGACGTCCTTCGCCACGGTCGCGCACCCCATGGCCGGCGACCCGAGCGGCGCGACCCACAGCTTGCGCCCGCTCCTCGCGGCGATTGCGGTGACCACGCCGTTGCCGGTGCTCGCGTCGGCCGGCGGCGGTGTGTGCACCGCGCTCTCGCGCATGCACCGCTCGACGCTCGGGACGAAGAGGCGGCCGTCGGCGTACGCCATCGGTGTCAGCACCCCGCCCCAGAGACCGGGGCACACGGTCGTCCACCGCCTCGGCAGCGGCCCCAGGTCGTGGAGGTGGGTGCCCACCGACTGCGACCAGAGCCGCTTGCCGGTGAGGCGGTTCCAGGCGACGACGCGGCCCGCCTTTCCCGCGCCGTACACGCGCGTCCCGGCGACGATCGGCGAGGCTTCGAAGTCGTAGTCGCGGACGTCGTGCTTCGTCACCTGGTCGTACCAGAGAAGCTTCCCCGTGCGCGCCTGCAGCACCACGAGCGAATCGGTGTAGAGCTCGGCACCGGCGAACGCGCCGCCGTTCGGCAGCTTCTTCGTGCCGCCCCACGGCAACGGGTTGGCGATGCCCACGTACAGCCGGCCGTCCGGCCCGAGCGAGGGCGTGTACCACGCCCCGCCGCCGCCTGCCGACGGGTGCGGCCACGGCTTCTCGACCGTCGCGAACCGCCAGCGGATCTTCCCGGTGCGCTGGTCGAGCGCGTAGAGCGCGCCGTGCCCGCCCGGCGCGTACCCGATCGTCGCTGCGAAGACGAGCCCGTCGCCGGCGAGCGGCGCGATGTTCACGAACTGCTCGTAGCGGCTCTCGATCCGTCTGGCCCAGACGCGCTTCCCTGTCCGCCGGTCGAGCGCGAACACGCTCGTGTCCGTGGCGGCGAAGACGCGGCTGCCGACGACGGCGACCCCGTTCGGCCCGTCGTTCGGCGCCTTCTGCAGGTAGCGCCACCGGATGCGCCCGGTCGAGGCGTCGAGCGCGTAGACGGACGAGCTCAGCGTCTGCAGGTAGACGGTCTTCCCCACGACGACGGGCGTCGAGGCGAACGAGCCGAAGTCCGAGCCCTCGGGGAGGTGGAACCGCCAGCGCACGCGCAGGTTCCCGACGGTGCGCGCGGAGATCGCGGTGTCCTGGACGGACCGCGTGCCCCGGAGGTTCGCGTTCGGCTGCGGCCAGTCGTGTGCGGACGGCGCCGACGGGGCGAGCAGGGCGCCGACCGTGACCACCATCGGGAGGAGGAGCCGGCGCCGCGTCAGTTGACGACGAACCAGCCGCGGATCTTTCCGTCGACCCTGAACGCGAACTGCCCGCGATCCTCGCTGTAGGCGCCGACCTTCACGGTCTTGCCGGGCTTGATCGCCTTCTTCGGGCCGAGGCCGCCGACGTTGAACTTGTGGGCGACCTTGTCGCGGTTGGTGACGCGGAAGTGCGTGAGCCAGCCGCGCTTCACCTGGTTCGACGTCCAGACGAGCTGACCGCCCTTCGTGATCGTCACCTTGATGGTGAAGTTGTAGCCAGGAGCGGTGGTGGCGGTCCCGGCCGGCACACCCACGGCCAGCACTGCGGCGACGACGGCGAACAAGGCGAGTGTGCGCTTCACGGACCGTTCCTCCCCTGGACGAAAGTGCGTACAGACGCAAGGTAGCTCACGAACAGGCCGTTCCGCCATGCAACGAGACGTTTACGCGCCGCAACGACAAATTTGCGTTCGCGACGTCAAAAGGCTTACATACAGTGAGCGAGCCGGCCAACTCTCCAGGGGGGACGACACCGGCCAGGGGAAGCTCTCGACAGAAGCTCCAGGAGGTGGAGATGAAGCGCAGTCGCGCCTTGTTCGCGCTGCTATTGGGGGCCGCGGTCGTGATCGCAGCCGTCGCCGGGGTGACGCTCCGGTCGGCTTCGGCGTCGACCAAGGACATCAGTCCGATTCCTGCGTTCTCGACGAGCCAGTTGACAGCCGCTCCCGGCAACGACTGGCTGACCTCGAAGGGCGATATCTGGAACCGGAACTTCTCGTCGCTCGACCAGATCAACCAGTCGAACGTGAACAAGCTGAAGCTGGCCTGGCACACCCGGGTGGTCGTTCCGGGCGCCAAGGCGAACTTCAACGGCGTGTCCGACGAGGCTGAGCCGGTCGAGTACGGCGGAACGCTCTACATGCCCGATTCGAAGGGCGACGTGTTCGCGTTCGACGCGGCCACGGGCGAGCGGCTCTGGTACTACAAGCCGAAGTACCCGAAGGGCTTCGCCCCGGGTCTGCCGACGAGCCGCGGGATCGCCATCGGCAACGGCAAGGTCTACATGGCGCAGACCGACGCGAGTGTCGTCGGGCTCGACCAGGCGACCGGCCGCGTGTCCTGGAAGACCCAGGTCGGCGACTGGAAGAGCGGGTACTTCTTCACCGCTCCCCCGACCTACGTCGACGGGACGCTCTACATCGGCACGTCGGGCGGTGACTTCGGCGCCGCCTCGAAGGTCGTCGCGATCAACGCGTCGACCGGCAAGGTCAAGTGGTCGTTCAACCTGATCCCGCGCGGCAAGGAGCTGGGCGCCAAGACGTGGGCGAAGGGCGACTACAACGGCGGCGGCGCCGTCTGGGAGCCGCTGACCGTCGACCCGGCCGCCGGCCTCGTGTACGTCGGCGTCGGCAACCCGATCCCGTACAACGGCATCGTCCGCGGCTACGGCGACGACCTCTTCACCGAGTCCGTCGTCGCGCTGCACACGTCGAACGGCAAGCTGAAGTGGTACTACCAGACGGTCCATCACGACATCTGGGACTACGACACGGCAGCGAACCCGCTCGTCGTCTTCGACGCCAAGATCAAGGGCCAGACCCGCCACGTGATCGCCAGCATGGGCAAGACGGGCTGGGTCTACGAGCTCGACCGCATCACCGGCAAGCCGGTGCTCGGGATCAAGGAGAAGAAGGTCCCGCAGCTCGCGCAGATGCACACGGCGAAGACGCAGCCGATCCCGGTTGGCCAGCCGTTCGCCGCGCAGTGCGCACCGCAGGCGTGGAAGAAGTGGAAGGCACCGGACGGGAAGCCCGTCCAGGTCGGCTGCATCTTCACGCCGTACGGCACGGATCACTACACCGCCTTCGCGCCGACGGCGCTCGGCGGTGCCGACTGGCCGCCTTCGAGCTACAGCCCGAAGACCGGCTACATGTACATCTGCTCGAAGGACGCGTCGTCGGCGTGGAAGGCCCTGCCGATCACGAAGAAGACCAAGCTCCAGCCGCTCGGCAACTTCTTCCAGATCGACGGCCTCTTCTCGCCGCCCGGCACGCCCGGCCGGAAGGCCGTGGGCACGGTCGTCGCCATGGACATGCGCACCAACACGCGCGCGTGGCGGGCGTCGTTCCCGGCAGGCGACATGTGCTACTCCGGCGTCACCTCGACGCAGGGCGGCCTCGTGTTCGTGGGTCGCAACAACGGCACGCTGCAGGCCTACAGCGACACCACGGGCAAGCTCCTGTGGACGTCGCCGAAGTACCCGCAGAGCATCGCCGCCCCGGCGATGACGTACTCGCTGAACGGCAAGCAGTACGTGGCCGTCTACGCCGGCGGCAACAGCATCTCCGCCGGCTCGGGCACGGTGAAGGTGAAGTACGGGTCCGACCTGTACGTCTTCGCGCTGCCTTCCTAGGGGAATGGCCGAGGGGGGCCGGGGTAACCCGGCCCCCCTCGTTTTACGTGCTCGTTACCTTGTCGAGCGCCGAGGCGTCCGCCCGGGTCCGCGACCGGTGCTACCGTCGAAACGTTCTCGTTACATCACGCAACGATTACCGAAGAGGAGTTCAGTAGATGAAGAAGCGCATCGCCCTGCTGACGGCCCTGGCCGTCGTCGGCGGTAGCGTCTTCGCCGGCGTCGGCACTGCCGCCACGCACAAGACGAAGGCCGCCAAGGTCGTGAAGGTCACCGCGACCGACTTCAAGTTCAAGCTCTCGCTGAAGACGTTCAAGAAGGGCGTCCCGTACAAGTTCGTGCTCACGAACAAGGGGACCGCCTTCCACAACTTCGACATCCAGGGTCTGAAGGCGACGAAGATCATCGCCCACAACAAGACGGCGAGCTTCACCGTCACCTTCAAGAAGGCGAAGAAGTACCAGTACGTCTGCGACGTCCCGCGGCACATCGAGCTCGGGATGGCCGGCTACATCACGGTTCGCTGAGGCCGGCTCTGGTGAAGCGCTCAGGCGGCGCGGAGGCTTTCGTCCTCCGCGCCGTTTCTGTCTCTAGGATCGAGCTGTGACGTCGACGAGCGACCACACCCGCGCGATCGCCGCCTCCGAGCGGCTGCGCCGGAACGTCGAGACGGTCGTCCTCGGCAAGGACGACACCGTCAGGCTCGCGCTGAGCGCACTGGCCTGCGGCGGTCACGTGCTCCTCGAGGACGTGCCGGGCACCGCGAAGACGGTGCTCGCCCGCGCGATCGGCGGCTCGATCGCCGGCGCGTCGGTCAACCGCATCCAGTGCACGCCCGACCTGCAGCCCACCGACGTCACCGGCCTCTCGATCTGGAACCCGCAGTCGCGCACGTTCGAGTTCCAGGCCGGGCCGGTGTTCGCGAACGTCCTGCTGGTCGACGAGATCAACCGCGCGCTGCCCAAGGCGCAGTCGGCGCTGCTCGAGGCGATGGCGGAACGTCAGGTGACGGCCGACGGCACGACGCGCGCCCTGCCCGATCCCTTCTTCCTGATCGCGACGGAGAACCCGATCGAGCAGGAAGGGACGTTCCCCCTGCCGGAGGCGCAGCTCGACCGCTTCCTGCTCCGGACCTCGCTCGGCTACCCGGACGCGGAGGACGAGGTGCGGATCCTCGACGAGCAGCGTCATGCACACCCGCTCACCCGGCTCGAGCCGGTCGTGACGGTCGACGACCTCGCCGAGATCGCGGCCGCCGTCGAAGACGTCTACGTCGACGACCTCCTCAAGCGCTGGATCGTCGACCTGGTGCGGGCGACCCGCGAGCTCGAGCTCGTACAGGTCGGCGCTTCCGTGCGCGGCAGCCTCGCGCTCGAACGCTGCGCGCGGGCCTGGGCGCTGCTGCACGGCCGCACGTTCATCTCGCCCGAGGACGTCGAAGAGCTCTTCGTACCCGTGATCGGACACCGGCTCGTGCTCGATCCCGCGCTCCTCGTCGACGAGGAGCTCACGCGCGCCGAGGCGGTGCAGCGCGTCTTCGCCGCATGCCTCGAGCAGGCGCCGCGCCCACGGCCGGACTGGGCCGCGGAGGCACGCGCCGCACAGGGATGACCGGCGCCGGGCCGCGGCCCTTCGAGCTGGTCCCGCGGCGGCGGTTCGTCGGGGCGCCGTTCGGTCACCGGCGCAGCGCGCGACGCGGCGAGGGAGACGAGGTCGCGGGAACGCGGCCGTATCGTCCGGGCGACCAGCGCGCGCACATCCACTGGCCCGCGTCGGCGCGGCTGTCGGCCGCGCGCGGCACCGACGAGTTCGTCGTGCGCGAGTTCTACGCCGACGAGGCACCGTGCGTGGCCGTCGTGTGCGATCGCCGTCCGGCGATGGCAATCCATTCCGGCCCGGGTCCGGGGCTCGACAAGCGGGCCGCGGTCGCCGCGGCCGCCCGCCTGATCGCGGCGAGCGCGGACGCGGAGCACGCAGACCTCGTCTACGCGGACGGAGTCGGCGCCGCACCCGTCTTCCTGCGCGCAGGCACGCGCGGCTCGACGCTCCCGCAGCGGCTCGACGGCGAGTTCGACGCGCCGGAGCAGTCCCTGCGGCTGGCGCTCGACGCGCTCGCCCGCCGCTCCACCGAGTTGCCGTCCGGCAGCTTCGTGTTCGCCGTCTCCGACTTCCTCGTGCCGGTCCCGGCTGCACTCTGGCTCCATCTGCGCGCCCGGCTCTGGGACGTCGTCCCGGTCGTCGTCCAGGATCCGGTGTGGGAGCAGAGCTTCCCGGAGGTCGGAGGCGTCGTCCTCCCGATCGAGGATCCGGCGAGCGGCAGGCCCGCCGACCTGTTCGTCAGCGGTCGGGAAGCGCGCGCCCGCGCCGGGGCGCACGCGGCCAGATGGGACGCGCTGCGCGGCCGGTTCCGGCGCCTCGGCTTCGATCCCGTCCTCGTCGGCACCGACGACCCGTTCGCGATCGCGAACGCCTTCGCCCGCTGGGCCGACCGCCGCCGGCGGCTGCGCCGGTCGACCCGCTGATGCGTCTCCGCCTCGCCGTCGCGGCGGCGGCCGCGCTCGTCCTCGCGCCGGCGGCGCCCGCGGCCGTGACGTTGCACGCCTATGTCACCCCGAGCCGGGTCGGCGTCGGCGATCCGTTCACGCTGACCGTCGACGCGTCCGCCGCCGACGCGAAGGGCACGCTGCAGGTTCTCGCGAGCCCCGGCCCGTTCGACCAGGTGGCGGCGCCGCGGGTCACGCGCTCGGGGAGCCGCGTGCGGCTCGTCGAGGCGCTCGTCTGCGTCGACCGCGGGTGCGCGCCGGACGCAAGGGCCCGCAGGGTCGCCCTGCCCGCGCTGCACGCGTCCGTCGGCGGCTCGACGGTCGCGGCAGCCGCGCCCGTCGTCACCGTGGTTCCGCGCGTCCCGGCCGCCGACGTCTCGGCGGCGCGGGCGCCCTTCCGCCGGCAGTGGGCGGGGCCGGCCGCCGAGCCCCGGCTCCCGTTCGGGCTCGCGGCCGGGCTCGCGCTCGCGCTCGCCGTGCTGTGCGCGGGGGCCGGAGGCTGGCTCGTCGCCCTCGAGCTCAGCCGCCGCGGGAGAGCCGCGACGGCCGACCCGGCGACCGCAGGCGGCCTGCGGCTCGCGCTCCTGCTCCTCCGCGAGTCGGCGGGCCGCGACGCCCCCGACCGCCGGCGGGCGGCCGACCTCGCCTCGCGCGCGGCGCGCAGCGAGCTCGGCGACGGGCCAGCAGACGCGGCGACCCGCCTCGCGTGGTCGCCTCCCGAGCCGCAGCCGCCGCAGGTGGAGGGGCTCGCCGACCGCCTCGAGGAGCGCACGCGCGCGTGAGGAGGATCGCCCTCGCCGACTTCCCGAGCTACGCGGGTGCGCTCCGGCGCAGCCGGACGCTGCAGCTCGCAGCCGCCGTCGTGGCGACCCTCTTCGCGCTGCTGCTCTTCCTGGCCGCTCCCCGCTCGGGCACGCCGCCCGACCGGCTCCTCGGCACCCGCTCGACGGCGATCGTCGTCGTCGACGTGTCGGCGAGCATCTCGTGGGACACCTACGCCCGGATCGCGTCGACGCTGGACGGCCTGCGCAGGAGCGGCGGCAAGGTCGGGCTGATCTTCTTCTCCGACACCGCGTACCAGGCACTCCCGCCGGGGACGCCGGCGTCGCAGCTCGCGTCGTTCGAGCGGTTCTTCGTGGTGCGACAGCCGTCTCAGCCGGGCTTCGCACCCCAGCCGCCGCAGAGCCCCTGGACGAACACGTTCAGCTCGGGCACGCGCATCTCGCAGGGGCTCGGCCTCGCGCTCGACGTGATCCGGCAGGACAAGCTGCAGAACGCGCGCGTCGTGCTCGTCAGCGACCTCGACGACGACGCGAGCGACCTCGAGAGCCTCACCAGCGTGGCGCTCGCCTACCGCAAGCTCGGCGTGCCGATCGCGATCGCGGCGCTCAACCCCTCCCAGCAGGACCAGGCATACATGCAGCACCTCCTGCCCCACGGCGGCAGCCTCGTGGACGTACCGCTGCAGACCAGGCCGCACGCCTCCGCCCGCGCCGGCGTGCCCGTGCGCCTCGTTGTCTGCGCGGTGCTGCTCGCGGCCGCGCTGGCCCTGCTCCTGTCCGTCACCCAGCGGCTCCGGTGGGCGGCCTGAGACCCGTCCGCCTCGCCGCCGCCGCGGTGCTGCTCGTGCTCGCGTTCGTGCTCGCGCTCGCTGCGCACGACGTGCTCGCGTGGCGCTCCACCGTGCACGACGGAGACCGCGCGCTCGCCGCTCACCCCCGCAGCGCAACCTGGAACGCATCCGCCTGGCTCCCCGGCGACCCGCTCGGCAGCATGCTCGGGCTCGCGCCCGACCTCTCGCTCCGCCGCGCTGTCCGCTCCTTCGACGTGGCGGTGACGACGCCGCGCGGCTTCGACCAGGGCGCCGCGCAGAGCCAGGCGCGGGCCGCGGCCGAGGTGCGCCTCTCCGACGTCGCCGCCGGCCCGCGCGCGGCCGCAGCCTCACAGGCAGGGAACCTCCTCGGAGTCCTCGTCGAGCGGGCGGGCAACGTCGCCGGAGGCATCACGGCGGACGACCGCGCGCAGGCCGCGTTCGCCGCAGCGGTGGAGCGCGACCCGGCGAACGCCGCGGCGAGGTACAACCTCGAGCTGCTGCTGCGCCGGACGAAGGCGAAGGAGACGCGGCACGGCGCCGGCAACGGCGCCGGCTCGCGTGGGCGGGGGCACAAGGGCGCAGGCGCGGGGACGCCGGGGCGGGGGTACTGACGGTGCTCGCGTCTCTCACGTTCCTCTCGCCGCTCGGCGCACTCGTCTGCCTCGCAGCGCTCCTCCCCCTCGCGGCGCTCTGGGCCGCAGCCCGGCGCGAAGAGCGGGCGGTGAGGCTCCTGCGCCTGCGCCCGACCTCCCGCCGTCGCCTGGTCGCCCCGGCGGCGCTCGCCGCGGCCGCCTGCATCTGCGCGGGGCTCGCCGCCTCGCAGCCCGCGCTGCAGCTGCCACAGCGAGCGTCGGTGCGCGAGCGCTCGCAGGTGCTCTACGTCGTCGACGTCTCGCGGTCGATGGCGGCGGCGCCGACGGCCGGCGGGACGACGCGCCTCGCCCGGGCGCGCTCGGTGGTGCGGCAGCTCCACGCGGCGGCCGCCGACGTGCCGAGCGGGCTCGCGGGCATGACCGACCGCGTCCTCCCGTACCTCTTCCCGACGTCCGACACCGCCGTGTTCGACGCCACGCTCCGACAGTCGGTGCTGATCGAGGCGCCTCCGCCGCAAGAGGTGAACAGGAACGCGACGAGCTTCGGCTCGCTGAGCTCCCTCGCCGGCACCGGGTACTTCGACAGGACGGCGAAGTGGCGCACCTGCGTCCTCGTCACCGACGGCGAAAGCCGCTCGTATGACCCGAGCTCCGTCGGCGGGTCGCTCACCGCAGCGCACTGCCGGCTCGTCGTCGTGCGCGTCGGGAGCGGCTCGGACCGCGTCTTCGGCGCCGACGGGGTGCCCGAGGCGGCGTACGCCCCCGACCCCGCAGCCGCCGAGCAGACGCGGGCGCTCGCGCAGGCCGCCGGCGGGCGGGCTTTCGAGGCGGGCGACGCCGGCGCGGCCGCGCGCGCCGTCGCGGCCTCGGCCGAGCAAGGCCCCGTCGGCCGCACGACGACGCGGATCACCCCGCACGCCCTGGCGCCGTGGCTCGCGCTCGCCGCGCTCGTCCTCGCCGTCGCCTGCGCCGTCCTGCGGGTAGCGCCAGAGTCATTGCGCCACGCAACGTTCGCAGCGTACAATCGAAGCGTGAGTCGGGGAACCTCCGCGTGATCAAGCGCGCCGCCGCTGCGGCCGCGCTCGCACTCGTCGTGCTGACCCCGGTCGCAGCATCGCAGCCTGCGCAGCACGCAGCGTCGAACGCGACGGCCGCCGGTGACTGGCTCTCGTTCGGGCGCACCCCGGACAGCAACCGGGACTCGCCGCTCACGCAGATCACCACGGCGAACGTCGATCAGCTGAAGCGCGACTACCTCGTGGACTTCGCGAAGCTCGACCCGGACATCAAGAAGGGCCAGCAGTCGTACCCGCTCGCGATCGGCGGGAAGCTGTACCTGACGACGAACGACGACAACGTCTTCGCGCTCGACGGCGCCACCGGCAAGGTGCTCTGGCAGTACAAGCCGCCGAACAGCGCGGTCTTCAAGAACTTCGGCATCGTCGCGAACCGCGGCCTCGCCTATTGCGACAACCGTCTCTTCATCACGCAGCTCGACATGAAGATCGTCGCGCTGAATCCGACAAACGGGAAGGTCGTCGCCGAGACGGCGATGAGCCAGGACATCCCGAACGCCTCGTCCAACTACGGGTACTCCGAGACAAGCGCGCCCGTCTGCGCGAACAACCGCGTCCTCGTGGGCGCAGCCGGCTCCGAGTACGGCGTCCGCGGGTTCGTCATGGCCTACACGCCCGACCTCAAGCCCGCGTGGCCCGAGCCGTTCTGGACCGTCCCGCCCGACCTCCAGTCGTGGCGCCGCGCCTCGCGCGTCGTCGGCGGCGGCGCGGTGTGGACGCCCGTCACGGTCGACACGACGACGAACACCGTCTACTTCGGCACCGGCTCCGCCACCCCGCTGTACTTCCCCGCCCTGCGGCCGGGCAACAACCCGCGCACCGACGGCCTGATCGCCGTCAACCTGCAGAACGGGAAGATGCGCTGGTGGCAGCAGCTGATCTCCGGCAACCAGTGGGCCTACGACGTCTCGCAGCCGCCGCTCGTCTACACCGGCCAGGTCGGCGGCAAGACGCACCGCATCGTCTCGGTCGCGACCATGGAAGGCGTCTGGTTCGCCTTCGACGCCGCCACCGGCCAGCCGTTCCACGAGCGCGTGAAGGTGATCGACCGGATCGAGCACCCGCCGCTGAAGCCCGGGCAGCCCGTGACCGTGTTCCCGAGCTCGCTCGGCGGCCTCAACTACTCGCCCGCCGCGTACGACCCGAAGACGAACTACGTCTTCAACGCTGCGGCGGAGACGGCCTCCGTGCTCATCCAGCAGAAGCTGACCCCGACGCAGAAGAAGCGCAAGCTGCTTCTCGGCGACGTCTACCTCGGCCTGTCGAACGGCAACTTCGGCACCGCCCTCCAGAACTGGCACGACCACGGGTCGATCAGCGCGATCGACGTGTCGAGCGGCAAGCGGGTCTGGAAGATCACGACGCCCGAGCCGGAGCGCGGCGGCGTCACCGTCACGGCAGGCGGCGTCGGCTTCGACGGCGGCGGTGACGGCGTCTTCCGCGCCTTCAACCTGAAGACCGGCAAGGTGCTGTGGACCTTCAAGGCGGGCGCCCCGATCGCGAGCGGGCCGACGGTGTTCTCGGCGGGCGGCCGCGAGTACGTCGCGATCACCGTCGGCGGCACTCCGACGTCGTCCAACGGCGGTACCGCGTCGCAGCTCGTGGTCTTCTCGCTCGGCAGCTCGAGCTCGCGCCGCGCGCCGTCGAGCGCCCGCGGGACCTGGCCCGTCACGTCCGGGCCGGCGGCGAAGCGGGCGGCGCACGCCAGGGTCGCCGCGTCGGGCGGAGCCCGTATCTCGGTCGACGCGGCCCCGGTCGCCCTCAAGCTGTGGCAGGCGGACAGCTCGAACGAGGCCACGGTCGGCGGCCACGTCTTCCTCGGCGGCCGCCCGGTCGCGGGCGCGCGCGTCTCGGTCGACCGCTACGTGCTGCCGCAGCCGACCGGCCAGAACGGCGGCTTCCAGGGCGTCGTCGACGCGACGCTCGCGCAGCGGCATCCGATCCACGTGGTCGACGCCTCGCACGCGACGGTCGGCGGGCACGCGCTGAGCGCCGCGCAGCAGCGGGCGCTCCGCAACGCGAGCTCCGGCTTCTCGGTCGGGTACCGCATCGTCGACGCGCGGGCCAAGGTGCAGAAGAACGGCACGGTGCTCGTGACCGGCCGCGCGGTTCGCGCCGACGGCGTCGCGGCCCCGCCCGTCGTCCAGCTCTCCTATCGCCTGGAAGGAACGATCACCGACGCGTCCGGCAAGCCGGTCTCGGGCGCGACCGTCGTCACCCGCACGACCGACCGCGACTTCTGGACGTTCTCGCTGCCGTCGAACGCCCAGGGCCACTACGTCTCCTTCTTCACCGCCTCGGACGAAGCCGGCGACAGCCCGGTGCCGCTCAGCGTCCAGGTCGCCTCGGGGCGCACGAACTACAGCGCCGGGCCGGTCGCGACGATCGACTTCAAGCCCGACTCCAGCTCGCGGCTCGACCTGAAGCTGCCCGCTTCGGGCGCGGGGCTCGCGCTGCCCACCCCCTCCGCCGAGGCCGGCGCCTTCTTCCGCGGCCTGCTGATCGGCGTGCGCAGCCCGGCGGGCGTCGTGAAGCCGCTGAGCGGCCGCTGGCCCGACGCCCAGGGCCGCTTCTCGCTCGTCCTGCCGAAGCTGAAGCAGGGCACGCCGCTCACCTTCTGGGAGAACGACTCCGTGGTCTTCTCGCAGAGCGGTGCGAAGCCCGGGGGCCCGGTCGCGTCGAACGCGTGGCCGGCGGCGCTCACCCAGCGGGTCACCACCGGAATCGACCGCATCCAGGTCGGGCGCTGAAGCGTCAGGGCCCGTTTTATGGATCTATAGTCAGCACAGTGCTCGAGCCGGACCATGCGGAAGCCCTGCTCACCGAGATCTCGGAGCTCTACGCACTGGTGCTACGGATCGCCCGGCGTGTGCACGACGACCCCGAGGCGATGACCGCGACACAGCGGCTCGCGCTCATCGACATCGCCGCGATCGGCCCGGTCCGGCCCAACCACCTGGCGCGCCTCATGGACACGACACCGGCCACCGTCACCCGCGCGATCGACGCGCTCGAGGAGTGGGGCCTCGTCGCGCGGCGCAGCGACCCGAAGGACGGCCGCGGCGTCCTCGTCGCAGTCACCGCGCGCGGCGCCCGGTGGGCGGAGCGCCGCGGGAAGCTCGTTCGCGAGGCGCTCGGCCAGCTGCCGTCGTCGGCGGCGCCCGCGCGGCTCATCAAGGACCTCGCGCGCCTGAACGAGGAACTCCGGAAGACGAGCGGCCACAGCGACGTCTCGCGCGGCGCGCTGCTCGCGCCCTAGACGGGGATCGTCAGGCTCTCGAGGTCCGACGGGTAGTCGGTGAGCTTCTCCATGCCGTCCTCGGTCACGACGATCGTGTCCGAGTGGCGAACGCCGCCGAGCTCCGAGTCGTAGAGCCCGGGCTCGATCGTGAAGACCATCCCCGGCTCGAGCACCGTGTGGTCGCCGACGTCGAGGAACGGCGCCTCGTGGTTGCGCAGGCCGATCCCGTGGCCGGTGTGCTGGCGCCAGTACGGCAGCAGGTCGTGCTGCTCGAAGTACCGCATGACCGCGCCGTCGACGTCGGCGCACGTGGCGCCGGGGCGGATCGCGGCGAACGCGGCCTCCTGGGAGGCGACCGTGTGCTCGAACAGCCACTTCACCCGGTCGCTCGGCGGGCCGATCACCAGGCCGCGCTCGAGCTCCGCGTTGTACCCCCACACCGGCGCGCCGGTCTCGGAGACGAGCAGGTCGCCCGGCTGGAAGACGATGTCGTGCGCGATCGCGTGCGCCCAGGCGCTGCGCCGCCCGATCTGGCCGCGGTACCCGGCCTTGACGCCGTCGGCCGAGCCGAGCTGCCCGCGGAAGGAGTCGCCGAGCTCCGCGAGCATCGCGAGCGTCGCCTCGCGCGCGACGCGCAGGCTCACCTCCGCCTCGGTCGCGCCGGGCAGCGAGTACTCCTGCAGCAGCCGGTGCGCGTACGAGCACCAGCGACCGCTCTCGCGGATCAGCTCGATCTCAGCCGGGCTCTTGCGGCGGAGCATCTGCTCGATCGCGGCGTCGACGGCGACGACGGTGGCCCCCGTCACCTCGCCGAGCGGCGGCCCCTGGTAGCCGAGGATCCCCGGGTAGCCGTCCTGGTCGGCCGCGATCCGGTCCCGGATTCCCACATCCGCGAGCAACCGTGAGAGGATCGCCATGGGGTGCACGAGACCGGGGTACTCGGGATAGGACTCGATCCGCTCGAAGGAGGCTTCCTCCTTCGTCCGCTCGACCTCGAACTCGGGCACGAAGATCAGGCTCTCCCCGCCGGCGCTCTCGGCAAAGACGATCGGCCGCTCGTTCGGGAGGAACCAGAAGCCGGTGAAGTAGTTGACGTACTCCGGCCCGAAGAGGACGTAGCCGGTCGCCCCCTCCGCGAGCGCACGCTCGCGGAGGCGCGCGCGCCGGTCGCTGAGCTCGGCCTCGGTGATCACCCGCGCGATCCTACCCGGGGCGAAAAGATCACCCTTTCGGGGCCGGAACCACCCTCTTGCGGGATGGTCACGGCGCACGGGAGCCGGTCTACTCCCGCGGTGAGGCCCTTTCTCGGCATTGCCGCGCTCGTCGCCGCGCTCGCCCTCGCGCCCGCCACGACGGCCACCCGCCTCTACAACGCGAACTCGACGAGCTCGAACTGGGCCGGCTTCGTCGCGAGCGCGAGCGGCAAGGCGTTCACCGACGTCAAGGGCAGCTGGGTGCAGCCGGCCGTGACCTGCGCCGCCCGGTCGACCGGGTACGCGAGCTTCTGGGTCGGGCTCGGCGGAGCGTCCGGCTCCTCGCACGGGCTCGAGCAGATCGGGACGAGCGCGGACTGCCACAACGGCGTCCCCTCGTACACCGCATGGTGGGAGATCCTGCCGGCCTCGTCGACCGTCATCCCGTGGTCGCCGACGCCCGGCGACGCGATCGCCGCCGAGGTCAGGGTCTCGGGCACGACCGTGACGATGACGCTCACCGACGTGACGAGCGGCCAGACGTTCACGCAGAACCAGACGGTCTCCTCGCCCGACACCTCCTCGGCCGACTGGATCGCCGAGGCCCCGCAGCTGTGCACGAAGGGCTGCACGACGCTGCCGCTCTCCAACTTCGCGCCCGTGGCGTTCTCGGCCGCGTCGGCGACGCTGGGCTCGACGACCGGCCCGATCACCGCCCCCGGCTTCGGCAGCTACTCGCTCGACCTTCGCCCGAAGGTCGCCGGCAGCGCGTCGGCCACGACGGGCCCGATCGGCGCCGACGGCGCGAGCTTCTCGGTCAGCTCGGCGGCCGCGCGCACGACGGTCCGCAAGCCGGCGCCGAAGACGCCGCCGCGCGTCCTCCTGCGCCGCACCAGGCACGGCCGGCACCGCTAGCGCAGGCCGAGCAGCCGCGCGGCGTTCTCCTTGAGGACGAGCGGGCGGACCTCGTCCCGGAACGGAGCCTCCTCGAAGTCGGCGAGCCAGCGGTCCGGCGTGATCATCGGGTAGTCCGAGCCGAACAGCACCCGGTCCTTCAGGAGCGTGTTCGCGTACTGCACGAGCTGCGGCGGGAAGTACTTCGGCGACCAGCCGGAGAGGTCGATGTACACCTGGCGCTTGTGCAGGGCCACCGAGATCGCCTCGTCCTGCCAGGGAAACGACGGGTGCGCGAGCACGATCTGGAGGTCGGGGAAGTCGACCGCGACGTCGTCGACGTGCATCGGGTTCGAGTACTTGAGCCGGATGCCGCCCCCGCCGGGGAGGCCGGAGCCGATCCCGGAGTGGCCGGAGTGGAAGAGCGCCGGGACGCCGGCGGCCTGGATCGCCTCGTACACCGGGTAGAACGCGCGGTCGTTCGGGAAGAAGGCCTGGATGTTCGGGTGGAACTTGAATCCGCGGACACCGTGGTCGCGGACGAGGCGCTCCACCTCGTCGGCGGCGTTCGGCCGGTGCGGGTCGACGGACGCGAACGGGATCAGGACGTCGGCGTTCGCGGCGGCGACGGCGGCCACCTCCTCGTTCGGCACCGCCGGCCGGCCGGTGACGGTCTCGGCGTCGACGGTGAAGACGACCGCCGCGATGTTCCGCTCGCGGTAGTAGGCGGCGACGTCCTCGACGGTCGGCTGCGCCTCCTCGCCGAAGTACTTCTTCGCCGCGTCCCGCCACTCGGGGCGCAGGCCGTCCTCGCCCGCACGCCCCACCTCGGCGTGCGTGTGGATGTCGATCGCGACGACGGCGTCGACGTCGACGTTCATCGCAGCTCGACCCGGCCGTCCTTGACGACCGGCTTGCCCTCGGCGTTCACCGACTCGAACCCGTAGCCGCCGTCCACGCGCCATACGCGGGTCGTCACGGTCTCGCCCGGGAAGAGCGGCGCGGAGAAGCGCACGGCGAGCCGCGACACGCGGGCGGGGTCGTCGACGCCGGCCACCTCCAGCGCGGCCCGGCCGGCGAACGCCATCGTGCAGAGACCGTGGACGATGCGGCCCGGAAGGCCGACGGCCCGCGCGAACTCGTCGTCGAGATGGATCGCGAAGCGGTCACCCGACGCGTCCGCGTAGCGCTCCGTCTGGTCCTCGGCGACCCGGTACGACACCTCGCCGGCCGGGTCGGCGCCGTTCACCACGAGCCCGTGCGCCGGCGCGCGCTCGCCGATCGTCTCCGGCGCCTCGACACCGCGGAAGAACTCCGTCACGTACTGCTCGTTCAGGAGCTCGCCGTCCGCGGTGCGCGTCTCGGTGCGGATCACGAGCGACGTGCCGTTCGGGCGGCCGAGGAGCGCCACGGGCGTCGCGCGGGAGACGAGCGTCATCCCGGCCTCGATCGGCGCGTGCAGGAGCATGTCCTGCTCGTAGTGCACGACGCGCTTGCGCGCCTCCTCCGAGGCGACCGACCTCGACGCGGGGGCGATCGTCTCCCAGACGGGGACGATCGCGAACACCGGGCCGCCGGGCACGTCGTCGGTCGCCGCGGCGTAGCGCTCGAGCGCCTCCGCGGTGACGTCGTACGTGCGCTCGTCCGCCGGCCGGCCGATCGCCGAGACGTCGAAGCTCACGAGGTCATCCCGGTTGTCTGCCCGCCGCTCGCGGTGATCACCTGGCCGTGGACGAAGTTCGACCAGGGCGTGCAGAGCATGAAGATCGCGCCCGCCGCCTCCTCGGGCTGCGCCGGGCGGCCGAGCGGGATGATCTGCGGCGCCGCGTCGCGCATCTGCTGCGGCAGGTCGGCGGTCATGCGCGTCTCGACGAAGCCGAATGCGACGGCGTTGACGTTCACCTTGAACGCGCCCCACTCGCGCGCGACGGTCTTCGTCAGCCCGATCAGGCCTGCCTTCGCGGCGGAGTAGTTCGCCTGCCCGAAGTTTCCCTGCGTCCCCGAGATCGACGTCACGTTGACGACCTTGCGGAACACCTCGCGCCCGGCCTCCCGGTCGGCCTTGCCCGCGTCGCGGAGGTACGGCGCCGCGGCACGCAGCACCTTGAACGGCACGACCGTGTGGATCTCGAGCATCGCGCGGAACTGGTCGTCGCCCATCTTGTGCACGACGCCGTCCCAGGTGTAGCCGGCGTTGTTGACGACGATGTCGAGCTGGCCGAAGGAGTCGACGGCCTTCTGTACGAGCGCCTCGGGGACGCCGTCGTGCGTGAGGTCGCCGGAGAAGGCCGCCGTCGCGCCGTCGATCTCCGCCGCGGCGCGTGCGGCCGCTTCCTCGTCGACGTCGTTGATCAGGACGCGCGCGCCGTGCGAGGCGAGCAGCTCCGCCGTCGCGCGGCCGATGCCGCGCGCCGAGCCCGTGACGATCGCGGCCTTCCCGTCCAGTACTCCCATGCGCTCCTCCTCGGTCGATCCCGGCGGAGCATCAAGTTACTTGATAAAGGCGCGGCAGACCAGGGCTACTGGGCCGGCAGCCCCGCGTGGAGCATGCGCACCGCGTGGATCAGGCTCTCGCGGAAGCCGTTCTGCTCTCCGGCGGTCAGCCCGCCGAGCATCTCCGCCTCGAGCTCGTCCACCAGCCGGTCGCAGGCGGCCAGCACCTTACGACCCTTGGCGGTGAGCGTGGCGGGGTAGACGCGGCGGTGGCTCGGGTGCTGGCTGCGCTTGATCAGCCCCTTCGACTCGAGCGCCTCGATCACCTCGCTCATCGCCTGCGGCGACATGTAGGCCCGGCGGGCGAGCTGCGCGTTCGAGAGCTCGCCGCGGCGGCCGAGCACGCTGAGCGTCGTGTACTGGAGCACGGTCAGGTCGTAGAGCGAGACGCGCTCGTTGATCGAGCGACGGATCGCACGCTCGAGGCGCGCCACCACGTAGCTGATCCGCGGCTCCCCGGCGGGGTCGGCCGGGGTGGCGTCGGGATCGTGGAAGACGTCCGTCGTCGTCATGTGCCCTTCCATAATGTCAGGTAACCTGCGATTGTCCACTCCGATGAATCTGGCGACGATTCTCGCAGCCGGGGACGAGGCTCGGCCGGCGCTCTTCCTCGACGAGGCCGCCGAGAGCTACGGCGCGCTGCGGGCGCGGACGGACACTGCGGCCGCCGAGCTGCGGGCACGCGGCGTGCACGAGGGAGACCGCGTCGCGCTGCTCCTCCCGAACGGGCCCGCGTTCGTCGCGGCGCTCTTCGCCACCTGGCGGCTGGGAGCCGTCGCCGTTCCGCTCAACGTGCTGCTCGCGCCGCCGGAGATCGACGCGCGCGTCGCGCTCTCGGGCGCACGGCTCGTGGTCGACGACGAGGGACTCGGTCGTGGGGGGGGGG
>DASZWR010000025.1:0-19843 GCA_035546215.1 Gaiellaceae bacterium
GCATGCGGCTCCCAGTGCTCGACGCCCATGCGCTGCGGCTCGACGAGGTAGAGGGAGACGTTCTCGCCGAGCTGGAACTCGGGCCACGCGCCGGACGTGACCTTGGGCAAGCCGAGCGTCTCCTCGTAGAACCGCGTCGCCCGCTCCATGTCACGCACCGGCACCGAGATGAAGTCGGTGCGCTCGACGATCAACCGACCGATCCCTCCATCTGCAGCTGGATCAGGCGGTTCATCTCGACCGCGTACTCGAGCGGCAGCTCCTTCGTGATCGGCTCGACGAAGCCGGAGACGATCATCGCCGACGCCTCGGCCTCGGAGAGGCCGCGCGACTGCAGGTAGAAGAGCTGCTCCTCGCCGATCTTCGACACGGTCGCCTCGTGCCCGATGTCGACGTCGTTCTCGTCGATGCGGATGTACGGGTACGTGTCGGAGCGCGACTCCTCGTCGAGGATCAGCGCGTCGCACACCACCTTCGACTTGGACCCCCGCGCGTTCTTCGCCACCTCGAGGAGCCCGCGGTAGCCGGCGCGGCCGCCGTTCTTCGAGATCGACTTCGAGGTGATCACCGACGACGTGTTCGGCGCCGTGTGGACGCACTTGCCGCCCGCGTCCTGATGCTGGCCCTTGCCGGCGAACGCGATCGACAGCACCTCGCCGTGCGCGCCCTCGCCGGTCAGCCAGATCGCCGGGTACTTCATCGTCAGCTTCGAGCCGAGGTTCCCGTCGACCCACTCCATGGTGGCGTTCGCCTCCGCGACGGCGCGCTTCGTGACGAGGTTGTAGACGTTCGTCGACCAGTTCTGGATCGTCGTGTAGCGGCAGCGGCCGCCCTTCTTCACGACGATCTCGACGACGGCGGAGTGCAGCGAGTCGGTCGAGTAGATCGGCGCGGTGCAGCCCTCGACGTAGTGCACGTAGGCATCCTCGTCGACGAGGATCAGCGTGCGCTCGAACTGGCCCATGTTCGCCGCGTTGATGCGGAAGTAGGCCTGGAGCGGCAGCTCGATCCTGACGCCCTTCGGCACGTAGATGAACGAGCCGCCCGACCACACGGCCGAGTTGAGCGCCGCGAACTTGTTGTCGTTCTGCGGGACGATCGTGCCGAAGTACTGCTTGAAGAGATCCTCGTGCTCGCGGAGCGCCGTGTCGGTGTCGAGGAAGATGACGCCCTGCGACGTCAGCTGCTCCTGCAGCTTGTGGTAGACGACCTCGGACTCGTACTGGGCGCCGACGCCGGCGAGGTACTTCTTCTCCGCCTCCGGGATCCCGAGCTTGTCCCAGGTGTCCTTGATGTCGGGCGGCAGGTCCTCCCACTCGTCGGCCTGCTTCTCGGTCGGCTTGATGTAGTAGTGGATCGAGTCGAAGTCGATCTCGTGCAGCGACGGCATGCCGCCCCACGTCGGCATCGGGCGCGCGAGGAAGTAGTCGAGCGACTTGTGGCGGAACTTCCGCATCCAGTCGGGCTCGTCCTTGTGCGAGCTGATCGCGTCGATCAGCTCGTGCGACAGGCCCTTGCCCGACTTGAAGAAGTAGTCCTCCGGGACGTGGAAGCCGTACTTGACCTCGTAGTCGCTGCCGATCCCCTGGACGATCTCGGTCTCGGTCTGGCTCAAGTCGGCACCTCCTCCTTCTCCCACTGTTCGTAGCCCGAAGCCTCGAGCTGCTCGGCGAGCTCCGGGCCGCCCTCCTCGACGATCCTGCCGCCGACGAAGACGTGCACGAAGTCGGGCTTGATGTAGTTCAGGATCCGCTGGTAGTGCGTGATCACGAGCGCGCCCATCTCGGGGCCGACGAGCTCGTGGACGCCGCCGGCGACGATCTTCAGCGCGTCGATGTCGAGACCGGAGTCGGTCTCGTCGAGCACCGCGATCTTCGGGCGCAGCATCGCCATCTGCAGGATCTCGACGCGCTTCTTCTCGCCGCCCGAGAACCCGTCGTTCAGGTAGCGCGACGCGAGCTCGCGGCTCACCTTCAGCCGGTCCATCTGGCCGAGGAGCTCCTTGCGGAACTCCGGCACGGGCATCGGGTCGTCGACGCCGCCCGCGCGCGCCTTTCGAACCGCGTTGATCGCCTGCCGCAGGAAGTTCGTGACGGTGACGCCGGGGATGGCGTGCGGGTACTGGAACGCGAGGAACAGGCCGGCCTGGGCGCGCTCGTCGGCGCCTGCCTCCGTGATGTCCTCGCCGTCGAGCAGGATCTGCCCGCCCGTGATCTCGTAGGCGGGATGGCCGGCGATCGCGTAGGCGAGCGTCGACTTGCCCGACCCGTTCGGGCCCATGATGGCGTGCACCTCGCCCGAAGAGATCTTCAGGTCGACACCCTTGACGATCTCGGTGCCGTCCTCGAGCGAGACGTGCAGATCCTTCAACTCGAGTGTTGCCAAGCTCGTGACTCCTAGAGGTCAGCGGACAAGCGATTTCGCCCGTCCATTCGTGACCCTCATCGTAGCCAAGCCGACCCCGACGACCGCGCTTCCTACGAGCCACCGGCGAAGCCTCAGTGACGTCCAGATCGTGGAATCCCGCGACCGGCCGGCGAAGCGCCCGCGGGCGCCGCGATCGCCGGGGAGCGGCTCGAACAGGTTGTCGGGGGAGCCGACCGGCTTCGGCTCGCCGGTGTGCTGCCCCTTCCAGCCGTTCCGCAGCAGCACGAGGTCGCCGGCGCGCGGCGAGAGCTTCTGCCCCCAGAGGAGCTTCTGCGCGCCCCAGGTGATCGGCAGCTCCCGGATCGGGTGCTCCCAGGTGTGGAGGACGGCCTCCGCGTACGGCTCGGGCTCGTAGATCGGCGGCACGGGCTGCGGCTGCTTGCCGAGGTACTGGCGCGCCCAGTCGAACTGCGGCGTGTTGATCGCGCCCGGGAGCACCAGGGTGATGTCGACGGGGATGCCGTGCTTTTCGTGCTCGACGCGCGCGGACTCGAAGAACGTGCGCGCGGCCGCCTTCGCCGAGCAATACGCGGCCTGCAGGGGGATGCCGCGGTAGGCGAGCGCGGAGTTGACGTGCGAGAACGTCCCGCGCGTCTCGACAAGGCGCGGCAGGGCCGCCCAGTAGCAGTTGACGGCGCCGAGGAAACTGACGTCGTGGACGCGGCGGAGCTCTTCCGGCTTCAGGTCGCGCGCCTCCTGGTAGACGGTGACCATGGCGTTTGCGCAGAACGTGTCGATGCGCCCGAACCGGTCGACCGCCTCCTCGACGATGCGGTGGCAGTCGTCGAGCGAGGCCACGTCGGCCTGCACGCCGTGCGCGTTCGGGCCGAGCTCCTCGACGGTCGCGTCGAGCCCGTCGCCGCCGCGCGCCGCGACCACGACCCGCGCCCCGCAGGCGGCCGCGGCACGCGCGATCGCCCGGCCGACGCCTGCGGTGCCTCCGGTCACCACGACCACCTGGTCGGACACAGGTCTCTTCTTCGTCACCAAGAGAGTTTTCCGGGGTGGAATCGGGTTCAAACGCTGATACGCTCCGGCCATGGGAAACATCGGCGCACCCGAGATCGTCCTGCTGCTGCTCGTCGCGCTCCTGCTGTTCGGGGCGAAGCGGCTGCCGGAGATCGGGCGCTCGCTGGGCACGGGGATGCGTGAGTTCAAGGACTCGGTGACGGGGCACACGTCGCCGACGCCCACCGAGACGACGACGCAGCTCCCGGTCGGCACGCAGGACACCACTGCGACCGCCGCGCCCCGCGAGAACGAGACCGTTCACTAGCCGGGCATGCGCCTCGGCTCGCTGCGCCCGCCGCGCAAGCTCGGCCACGGCGAAGAAGCGACGCTCGTCGAGCACCTCGAGGAGCTGCGGCAGCGCCTGTTCGTCTGCATCGGCGCGCTCGTCGTCGGGTTCATCGTCTCGTACGTCTTCCACGGCCGGCTGATCCACGCGCTCGAGCTCGCGCTCCCGAAGGACCAGCGCCACCTGACGACCTTCACGCTCGGCGAGCCGTTCATGACGGCGATGTGGCTGTCCGTCTACACCGGCTTCCTGATCGCGCTGCCGGTGATCATCTGGCAGGCGTGGGCGTTCTTCCTGCCCGCCTTCGATCCCGGCCACGAGCGCATGCTGCAGATCTTCGTGCTGATCTCGGTCGCGCTCCTCGGAATCGGCGTCGCCTTCGGGTACTTCCTCGCGCTCCCCGCCGCGTCGCACTTCCTCGCGCAGTACGACCACAACTACTACCGCACGTTCATCCGCGCCCGCGACTACATCGGCTTCGCGGCGAAGGTGCTCGTCGCGATGGCGATCGTGTTCGAGCTGCCGCTGTTCGTCGTCGGCCTGACGAAGATCGGCATCCTCTCGACCCGCACGCTCCGCCGCAGCCGCCGCGTCGGGTACTTCGTCGTCTGCTGCGTCGGCGTGGCGCTGCCGGGCGTCGACCCGGTCACGACGATCCTCGAGACGATCCCGCTGCTCGTGCTGTACGAGGCCTCGATCTGGGCGAGCGTCCTGCTCGAGCGGCGCAGCGAGCGCGCCGCGACGTTCCCGGTCCAGACGTGACCGAGCTCTCAGCCGACTGGGTCATCCCGGTCGACGCCCCGCCGATCGAGGGCGGGCTCGTGCGCTTCGAGGACAGCCGGATCGTCCACGTGGGCCCCGGCCGGGCCGAGCGCCACTTCGAGGACGCCGCGATCCTGCCGGGCTTCGTGAACGCGCACGCGCACCTGGAGTACGCGAACTACGGCGGCTTCGGCGACGGCGAGGCGTTCGGGCCGTGGATCAAGACGCACGTGCTCCGGAAGAGCCGGCTCGTGCGCGAGGAGATGCTGGCCGTGTCGCGGCTGGGCGTCGCCGACTCGCTCCGCTCGGGGATCACGACCGCGGCCGACTACGCCTTCTCGGGCGCCTCGGCGCTCGCCGCGCACGACCTCGGGCTGCGCGCGATCGTCTACCTCGAGGTGTTCGCGCAGGACCCGGAGGAGGCGAAGCGCCAGTGGCTCGAGAAGCGCTCCGCCGTCGACGAGACGCACCGCGTGAAGATCGGGGTCTCCCCGCACGCGCCGTACACCTGCTCGCTTCGCGTCTACGACTGGTGCCTGTCGCTCGGCGTGCCGGTCGGGACGCACCTCGCGGAGAGCGCGCACGAGGACGAGTGGCTGCTCCACGGCGAGGGGCCGATGAAGGGGATCCCCGTCCTCGTGCCGCCGACCGGCAAGCGCTCCGTGGCGACGCTCGAGCCGCTGCTCGGCCCCGACCTCCTCTGCGCCCACTGCGTCGAGGTGGAGCCGGGGGACGTGGCGCTGCTCGCCGACCGCGGCGTCCCGGTGGCGCACTGCCCGCGCTCGAACGCGCTGCTCGGCTGCGGCATCGCGCCGCTCACGCTGCTGCGCGACGCCGGCGTGACCGTGGGGCTCGGCACCGATTCGCCCGCCTCGTCCCCGAGCTTCGACATGTTCGAGGAGATGCGGAGCGCGGTCTTCCTGGCCCGCGCCCGCGACCGCCGCGCGGGCGCGCTGCGCGCCGAGGAGGCTCTCGGGCTCGCGACGATCGACGCCGCGCGGGCCCTGCGAATGGACGCGGAGGTGGGTACCCTGACCCCGGGAAAGCGCGCCGATCTGACGGTCGTGTCGCTGCACGGGACCCCGTACCATCCGGTCGAGGACCCGGCGGCGGCGGTGGTCTTCGGAGGCTCGCCGGACCGAGTGCTCGAGACGATCGTCGACGGACAGACCCGCTACCGGAAGGGCGAAGAGGAGCAGTGGCGAGAGGTACGCAACATCGCAAGCGCCGCCCGCGCCAGGATGCTCGCGGCAACGCAGCAGTAGTCGCGGCCCCGCCGAAGCACCACTCGCGCCCGCCGCAGTGGCAGGAGGAGCTGTTCTTCCAGCGGCTCCGCAACCACGCCAAGGCGATCTTCTTCCTGCTCGCGCTCGTCTTCGCGCTCTCGTTCGTCTTCCTCGGCGTCGGCTCGGGCTCGAACGGCGTCTCCGACGCGCTGCAGAGCCTGTTCACGGGCCACGGCTCGAGCGGCCCGTCGATCTCGAGCCTCGAGAAGAAGACGCAGAAGGACCCGCTCGACGCCCAGGCGTGGCGCGACCTCGCGACCGCCTACGAGACGAAGCAGCGCACGGACGACGCGATCGGCGCGCTCGCGCAGTACGTCGGGCTGAAGGCGAACGACACGAGCGCGCTCGCCGAGCTCGGCAGCCTCTACACCCAGCAGGCGCAGCGCTATGCAACGGACTACACGAACGCCCAGCAGGAGGTCGCTTCCGCGACGCCTGCGTCCGCGATCTTCGCGCCGGCGTCCACGACGACCGTCGGCAAGCTCTTCACCGACGCGAACGCGCTCAAGGACCCGATCGCCGCGGCCGTGCAGTCCCTCGCCCAGGCCAAGCAGAGCACCGCCTACTCGAACTACCAGACCTCCCAGGCGAACGCCGAGTCGGCGTACCAGAAGCTGGCCAAGGCGACGCCGAAGGACCCGAACGCGCAGATCCAGCTCGCGCAGGCGGCGTCCAACGCCTCCGACTACGCGACTGCGATCGCCGCCTACGAGAAGTTCCTGAAGCTCGCGCCGCACGATCCCCTCGCAGCCCAGGTCAAGACGCAGCTGAAGACGCTGAAGGCGCAGGCGGCTGTCTCGTCGCCGTCCTCGTCGTCCAAGTAGACTCTCGTTCGGCTCGCCTGGTATTCCACCGACGGGGGGAACGATGAACTTCGACATCAAGACCGAGCAGATCTCCGACGACGCCTACGTGATCTCCCTCGCGGGCGAGGTCGACCTCTACACGGCGCCGGAGTTCAAGCAGCAGCTGCTCGAGGTCATCGCCCAGGGCGGCAAGCAGGTGGTGGTCGACTTCACGAACACCACGTTCATCGACTCCACCACCCTCGGCGTGCTCGTCGGCGGCGTCAAGCGCCTGCGCACGAACGACGGACAGCTCTCGCTGGTCTGCAGCGACCGCAACATCACCAAGATCTTCGAGATCACCGGCCTCGACCGCGTCTTCGCCATCCATGGCACGCGCGAGGAGGCAGTCAGCAAGCTCGACGGCGTCTCCCAACCCAGCGCGTAGCTCTGAGACCCGCCCTCGCCCCAGCGATCCTGCTCGCCCTCGTCGCGCTCTGCGCGTCGGGTTGCGGCGCGGTCGGACGCGTCACGAACGGCGACCCCGCCCGCGGCAAGGCGCTCTTCCTGCAGCCCGCGAAGCCGGGAGCGCTCTCCTGCGCCTCCTGCCACACGCTCGCGGACGCGAAGTCGCAGGGAACGGTCGGCCCGGACCTCGACGACGCGTTCTCCTCCGACAAGCGGCAGGGCTTCTCGCAGCAGACGATGGCCGACATCGTCCGCGGCCAGATCGCCTACCCGGAGCCGCCGATGCCCGCGAACCTCTACACCGGCCAGAACGCGCGCGACGTCGCGCTCTACGTCGCGAAGTGCGCCGGGAACCCGAGCTGCGGCGTCACCGCCGAGGCTGCGAAGCCGCCCTCCTCCTCCGGCGGCGGCGCGACCACGACGACGTCGGCGGCGCCGCCCTCGTCGAAGCCGGACGGCAAGTCGATCTTCGAGAGCGCGGGCTGCTCCGGGTGCCACACGCTGAAGGACGCAGGCGCGACCGGGAACGTCGGCCCGAACCTCGACCAGCTGAAGCCGTCCGAGAGCGTCGTCCAGCACCAGGTCGAGAACGGCGGGGGCGGGATGCCGGCCTTCAAGGGCCAGCTCTCCGCGGCGCAGATCCAGGCCGTCTCCGAGTACGTCAGCTCAGTCGCCGGCAAGTAGCTTGCCGAGCACGAGGTACGGCGGGTAGCCGGCCCCGAAGTCGACGTCGGCGAGCTCCGCCCAGCCGTTCTTCGCGTAGAACCCGCGCGCCTTCTTCGAACCCTTCTGGGTCGAGAGGAGCGCCCGGTCGTGCGGTTGCCTGCTCAGGAGCTGCGCGAGCAGGTGCGAGCCGATCCCCGCCCGCTGCCGGGCCGGCCGCACGTGGAGCTCGACCACCTCGAAGTGCGGCACGTCGAGCCAGGCGGCCCGCTGCGCAGCCGTCAGCGACCGGGCGACGGTGTCCGTCCACCACTGGCCGTAGGCGCCCGTGTAGCCGTAGGCGAACCCGACGAGCTCCCCTTCGTCGCGCGCGACGAGGAAGACGAAGTCGCCGCGTCCCGCGTGCCGCGGCAGCTGCTCGCGCGCCCAGTCGTCCGAGAGCGCGCCGGCGCCGAGCGCCGAGCGGTGCACCTCGCGAAGCTCCGCCCGCAGCGGGAGCGGATCGACCTGCTCGATCGTCAGGGCTCTCAGTGCCGGTCCGCGTCGAGGTCGACGACCACGTGCGTCACCGGCAGGTCGAAGCGCTCCTGCGCCTTCGCGACCACGCCGCGCTCGAGCCAGTGCGAGCGCCCCTCGGGATGGGTGGAGATGACGAGCTCGTCGGGCTGGAAGGTGCGGACGGCGTCCTCGATCGCCTGGATCGGGTCGCCGTCGCCGATCTCGCCGCGGGCCTCGAGCCCGGCGGCGCGGAAGCCGGCGAGGCTCTGGTCGAGCCGCGCTTGCGCCGCGGCGCGCGCCTCCGCCTCGTCGCCCGTCCAGTGGCCGAGCGGCGAGTTGAGCGCGGGCGAGACGACGAGGAGCTTCACCTTGCGGTCGCCCGAGCGCTGCCGCACCTCGCCGAGCAGCTCGGCTCCGCCGACGGTCTCGTTCGCGATCACGAGGATGTGGTGCTCGTCGGGCGGGCTCGGTGCGGGCGTCTGCCGCGTCGGCGGCCCGGGGGTGTCGTTCCTCGCCGTGGCCCACCAGAGGACGATCAGCGACAGCACGACGAAGACGCCCAGCCCGAGCCAGTGGTTGATGAAGTAGCCGATGACGATCAGCGCGAAGTAGCCGATCACGAGCAGCAGGAATCGGAAGGCGGCTTGCTCGCTGCGGACCGGGTTCTTCATGCCGGCTCTCTTTATGCCCGGACTAGAGGAGGTAAACCGTCACGTACACGACGATCCACATCACGTCGACGAAGTGCCAGTAGATCCCGCCGATCTCGATGCCGTGGTGGTGCTCCGGCGAGAAGTGCCCGCGGAACGCTCGGACCATCATGACCGTGAGGATCGTCAGGCCGACGAAGACGTGCGCGCCGTGCAGGCCGGTGAGCCCGAAGAACGTGGCGGCGAACGAGGTGTCCCCGGTGTTGAAACCGAGCCGGTGGTACTCGACCACCTGCGTCAGCAGGAACGTGAGGCCGAGCAGGACGGTGAGCACCAGGCCGGCCTGCATGCCGGCGCGGTTGCCCTTCTTGATCGAGGTGTCCGCCCAGTGCATGGTGAAGCTCGAGGTCACCAGGATCACCGTGTTGACGCCCGCGACGAACGCGGGCCGGTGCAGGCCGGGCGGCGGCCACTGCCCGTGGAAGCCGTGGTTGACGACACGGACGAAGAAGTACGCCGTGAAGAACGAGCCGAACAGCATGATCTCCGACGCGATGAACAGGAACATCCCGAGCACCGCCGGGCTGACCCGCGAGCTGTAGTGGATGGGCGGCGGCCCGTGGTGCTCGCCGTGCCCGTGGCCGACCTCCGCGGCGTGCGCGCTCATGCCGTCACCTCCTGCCGGGCCTGCGAGACGACGTGCTCGACCGGGCGGCCGGTGTCCTTCTTCAGGCGCGAGACCAGGTCGCGCCGCAGCCAGCCGCTCTTCTCGCCCGGGAAGGTCGAGACGATGATCTCGTCGACGCGCTCGTCGTGCACCGCGTTCATCGCCGCGGTGTACGGGTCGGGGTGGACGATCTGGCCGTGGACGATGATCCCCTCGCCGCGCAGCTCGGTGAGCGCGAGGCGGAGCCGGCGGTCGGCGTCCGCGTGCTCTTCGCCGTCGCCCTGCGGGGCGACGATCAGGAAGGCCGCCTTCCCCTGGGCGTTCCGCCTGCGGATCGCCTCGAGCAGCTCGTCGGAGACGACGGTCCGGTTCGCGATCACGAGCACGTTCGTCGCCTCGTCGGGGTCGTGCTCGACGGTCACGTGCTTCACGGGCAGCCCGCGCCCGACGCGCTCGATGTCCTCGACGACGTTGCGGCGCATCCAGCCGGAGCGCTCGGCGCCGTGCGTCGACACGACGATCTCGTCGACCGGCGGCTCGAGCTGCGCGACCGCGTCCTTCGCCGCCTGGACGGGGCCGGTGTCGACCACGAAGCCCTGCGCCGAGAAGCCCGCCTCGCGCAGCGCGGTCAGCGTCTTGTCCATGCGGCGCCCGGCCGACGCGCGGCGCGTGTCCTCGTAGACGACGTAGCCCTGGTTGGGCTCGTTGACCGGCGCGACGACCGTGATGCGGTCCTCGGAGGCGTCGCGGTGGCGCAGGGCGTCCAGCAGCGTCTTCGACGCGGCCGTCTCGTTCGCGATCACGAGGATGTGGGCCATCAGTCGGCCCCGATCGGCTCGGGCGCGGGCGCGCCGAAGATCGCGTGCTTCGCGCCGGGCACGCCGTACTCGTACGGGTTCCCGACCACCTGCGGCAGCTCGTCGAAGTTGAAGATCGGCGGCGGCGAGGAGACCTGCCACTCGAGCGTCAGCGCCCTCCACGGGTTGGCCTCGGCGACCTCGCCGTGCCGCCACGAGTACGCCATGTTGTAGAGGAACACGAGCGTCGAGGCGCCCAGCCCGAACGAGGCGATCGAGATGAACAGGTTGATGTCGCCGAAGCGCGACGCGTAGTCGGCGACGCGGCGCGGCATCCCCTGCAGGCCGATGTAGTGCATCGGGAAGAACGTCAGGTTGAACCCGATGAACGTGAGCCAGAAGTGCAGCTTGCCGAGGCGCTCGTCGTACATCCGGCCGGTCATCTTCGGGAACCAGTAGTAGATGCCGGCGAAGATCGTGAACACCGAGCCGCCGAAGAGCACGTAGTGGATGTGCGCGACGATGAAGTACGTGTCGGAGGCGTGGATGTCGATCGGCACCGACGCGAGGTAGATGCCGGAGAGCCCGCCGATCACGAACATGGCGATGAAGCCCGTCGCGAACAGCATCGGGGTGGTGAAGTGCAGCCGCCCGTTCCACATCGTCGCGAGCCACGAGAACACCTTCACGCCCGTGGGCACCGCGATCACCATCGACGTGACCATCATCGGGACGCGCAGCCAGCCCGCCATGCCGGCGACGAACATGTGGTGCGCCCACACCGAGAAGCCGAGCACGAGGATCGCCATCAGCGACAGCGCCATCAGCCGGTAGCCGAACACCGGCTTGCGGCTCATCACCGCGATCACCTCGCTGATGATCCCGAACCCGGGCAGGATCATGATGTAGACCGCCGGGTGCGAGTAGAACCAGAAGATGTGCTGGTAGCCGAGCACGTACCCGCCGCCGCTCACCTCGAAGAAGTTCGTGTGCAGGACGCGGTCGAACATCACGAAGAACTGCGAGCCGGCGATGAACGGCGTGGCGACGACGACGAGGAGCGACGTCGTGAAGTTCGCCCACACGAGCAGCGGCATGCGCCAGAACGTCATCCCCGGCGCGCGCATCGTGATGATCGTGACCAGGAAGTTGAGCGCGGTCATGATCGAGCTCGCGCCGGCCCACTGAACGCCCATGTTGAAGAACACCTGCCCGAGCGGCTGGTGCGAGCAGAGCGGCGCGTAGCACGTCCAACCCGCGGACGGTCCGCCGCCCGGCGTGACCATGCCGGCGACGATGATCGTCCCGGCGATCGGCAGCAGCCAGAACGACAGCGCGTTCAGGCGCGGGAACGCCATGTCGGCAGCGCCGATCATCAGCGGGATGACGTAGTTCCCGAGCCCGGCGAACGCGGGGATGATGAACAGGAAGATCATCAGCGCCGCGTGGTCGGAGACCAGGACGTTGAACGTCTGCGGGTTGAAGAACTGGTCGCCCGGCTGGGCGAGCTCGGCGCGGAACAGCATCGCGAACAGGCCGCCGACGCAGAAGAAGAAGATCGTCGTGACGACGTACTGGACGCCGATCACCTTGTGGTCGGTGTTGACGCGGAAGTAGTCGCGCCAGGAGCGTGCGCCGTGACCGGAGTGGTCCTCGGGCCGCGTCGGGCGGCCGGAGGCGTAGTGCGCCCAGTAGTCGAAGCCGCCGATGCCGACGAGGAAGAAGAGCGGGACCGTGACGAGCTCGACCGTGACGAGCGGCGTCGCCTTCCAGAGCGGGTGCCAGTCGGCGAGCCAGCGGATCAGCACGACGAGGCCGGCGCCGACGCCGAAGCCGAGCGGGGTCGTCCACAGCACCCGCAGCCAGCCGGCGGCCGTCAGACGGCGCCAGCCGGCCGGCGCCGGGGCGGGCGCCTCGCCGAGGTGGTGGTCGTGGTGCTCGTAGGTCAGGTCGGTCACTTACTTCGCCCCCTCGGTCAGATACTGCACGAGCTGGTCGAGCTGAGCCGGCGACAGCTGCGAGCCGAAGTTGTGCGGCATCGCGTCGCTGTAGCCGGGCTGGATGTAGACGCCCGGATCGACGATCGACTCCTTGGTGAAGACGGTGAGGCTGCCCCGGTTCGCCTGCTTCGCGTAGCCCGCGAGCTTGTCGAGGTCGGGCCCGACGGAGCCGGTCGCGCCGGCCGGCTTGAAGGTGTGGCAGCCGCCGCAGCCTGCCGACTGGAACACGGCGAGGCCGGGCGGGCCCGCCTGGCCGCCGCCCTTCATGAACGACGCGAAGTCCTTCGTCGAGACAACCTGGGCGGTGCTGCGCATGAGGGCGTGGCCGAGTCCGCAGAGCTCGGTGCAGACGACCGGGTACGTGCCGAGCTTGTCGGGCGTCACGACGATCGTGTTCACCTGGCCGGGCACCGCGTCCTGCTTCTGGGAGAACTGGGGCACCCAGAACGAGTGGATGACGTCGCCGGAGGTGATCTCCAGCTTGGCCGGGCGGTTCACGGGCAGCGTCAGCGTCCCGAAGCTCTTGCCGTTCGGGTAGGTGAAGTTCCAGGCGAACTGGACCGCCTTCACCTTGACGACGAGCGGGTCGGAGCCGGCGTGGCCGTTCTGCGCGAGCACCACCGCGCTCACGATCGAGATCGCCGTCACGAGCACGGCCGGGATCGCGGTCCAGACGATCTCGAGCCTCGCGTGCCCGTGGGTCGGCGGCCCGTCGGAGTCGTCGTCCGGCCGCACGCGGAAATGGATGACCGAGTACGTGAGGATCGATGCAACCACCGAGAACACGACGATCGCGATCGCCGTCGTGAACCAGTAGACGAAGTGGATCCGCCCGGCCTGGCGGCTCGCGGAGGTGGGCAGCCACGGCACGAGCACCGCAACGGCCGTCGTGATCGCGGCGGCGACGACGGCGAATCCGACCAGCTGAAGAAGTGAACCCCTACGCACCCGCGCGAAAGCCTAGTCAAAGAAGCAGCACGCCGAGCCGTAACCGAACCCGGTGGACGACCGTTTTATCGATGCCTCACCGTCGGGAGTCGAACCAAGGAGGAAATCTCAATGGGCATCGGAGTCAGTCTCATCTTGATCGCGGCCGGCGCGATCCTCACGTGGGCGGTCAACGTGAGCTCGTCCGGCTTCAACATCAACACCATCGGGGTGATCCTGATGGTCGTCGGAGCGGTCGGCCTGCTCCTCTCCCTCATGTTCTGGTCGAGCTGGGGCGGCTTCGGTGGCCCTGCGCGCCGGCGCACGACGACGTACGTCGACGACGGCCCCGGCTACTAGCCGGCAGCTCGCGGGTCAGACCCCGTCAGGGGTCTGACCCTCTTCCCTAGAGCGCCGCGGGCAGCTCGACGTTGAACGTCGACCCGCGCCCCGCGCCGCCGGACTCGACCCAGATGCGGCCGTCCATGCGGCGCACCAGCTCGCGGCAGATGTACAGCCCGAGCCCCGTCCCGCCGACGCCGCGGTTCATCTGCGGGTCGAGGCGGTAGAACTTCTCGAAGACGCGGCGCTGCTCGGCAGGTGGGATCCCGAGCCCCTCGTCGGTCACCGAGAACCGGACGAGCGTGCCGACCCGCGTGACGCGGATCGTGACCCGGCCGCCGTCGGGCGAGTACTTGATCGCATTGTCGACGAGGTTGATCAGCACGCGACCGACCTTGTCGGGATCGCCCGCGACCGGCGGCAGGCCCCTCGCCACCTCGACGACGAGCTCGTGCGCCGGGTCGAGGTGCGCCTCCTGCGCCTGCACCACGTCGCGCACGAGCGCGCTCGCCTCGCAGTTCTGGATCGACACGTGCAGCGAGTCGGTGTCGAGGCGGCTCGCCCAGAGGATGTCGTTGACGGTGCGTGCGAGGCGGTCGGCCTCGCCGGAGACCACGTCGAGCAGCCGCGCCCGCTGCCCTGCGTCGAGTGCGACGTCGCTGCGGCGCAGTGTCATCGCCGCGCCGTAGATCGCCGCCAGCGGCGTGCGCAGCTCGTGCGAGACCGTCGAGACGAACTCCGTGCGCATCTGCTCGAGCGCGCGCTCCTCGGTGAGGTCGCGGAACGCGTAGACGACGCCGTCGGGCACGGCGACGCCGTGGATCGAGAGCCACACCTCGCGGTCGCCGAGGTCGAGCGGCAGCGACTCGGGGCGCGCCGCGCCGCCGCCGGGCTCGGACACCGACACCCGCGACGCGATTGCGTCCCAGCCCGGGATCGCGTCGGACGCGGAGCGGTCGACCACGTCGGCGGCGGTGAGGCCGGTCGCCGCGGCGGCGGCGCGGTTCCAGGTGCGGACGTAGCCCGAGCGGTCGACGAGGAAGACCCCGTCGCCGACGGAGGCGAGCACGCGGGCGGCCTGCGCGCGCTCGGCCGCCTCCGCGTAGAGCTGCGCGTTGTCGACGGCGACCGCGGCGCGGGCGGCGAGCTCCTGCGTGAAGGCGAGGTCGGCCTCGCCGAAGCGACGCTGCGACTCGGCGGCGACGAAGGTGAGGGCGCCGAGCGTGCGTCCGCGGGCGACGAGCGGCAGGATCATCAGCGAGGACAGCTCCAGCCGCAGGAGCGCCTCGAGGTAGTCGGGCTGCGCGCCGTAGGCGGCGCGGACCGCGTCGGTGTCGATCTCACGGGCGAGCAGCGGCCGCCCCGACCGCACGACCGCCCCGATTCCGAACTCGTCCTCGACGTTGGCCGGGAACGCGGCGAAGAGCCGCTCCGCGAGATCCGACCGCTGCGGATCGAGGTGCGCGGTCGCGACCCGGGCGAGCCCGCCGTCCGCCTGCACCAGGTCGACCGCGCACCAGTCGGCGAAGTGCGGGACGGCGAGCCGCGCCACGCGGCCGAGGGTCTCGTCGACGTCGAGGGACGACGCGAGGAGCGCGCTCGCCTCGCTGAGGAACTGGAGCCGCTCCTGGGCGGCCCGCTCGGCGTCGTGCAGCGTCGCCTGGTTGATCGCGAGGGCGATCCGGTCCGCGATCAGCTGGAGCAGGCGCGCGTCGTCGTCGACGAACTGCGCGTAGGCGACCGAGCCCGCCTCGACGACCCCGATCACGCGGTCCTCGACGATCAGCGGGATCGCGACGAGCGAGTTGATGCCGCGGTCGCGGAGCATCGGGCTCACGAGCTCGACCTGCGAGAGGTCGGGGACGAGCCGGGGCCGGCGCGAGACGGCCACGCGGCCGACGAGCCCCTCGCCGAGCGGCACGGCGACCGCGACGTCGGCGTGCCCTTCGAGCCCCACGGTCGCGCTCAGGTGCAGCCGCTCGTCGTCCGCGAGCAGCAGGATCGCGGCGGTGTCCGCGTCGAGGACCTCGACGATCCGGTGCAGGAGCGCGTCGAGGAGGTCCTGCAGCGAGAGGTGCTCGAGCGCCGCGTCGGCCACCCGCTCGAGCTTGCGCAGCGTCGCCGCGGCCGCCTCGGCGTCGGCCCGGGCCTGGCGCTCGCGCTGCAGCAGCTGGGTGCGCTCGTCCTCGACGCGCTTCCGCCGCAGGAACTGGCCCAGCTGCCCGCCGACCGCCTCGAGCGTCGTGACGAGCGGCGGGTCCTCCTCCAGGCGGGTGGACGAGAAGATCTCGATCACGCCCGCGACCCGGCCCTCGACCCGCACGGGGACGGCCACGCCGGAGCGGAGCCCCTCCGCGAGCGCGACGGGCGCGCGCGGGAAGCGCCCCGGGTCGAGGTCGGCGAGCCACTCGGTGCGCCCGGACCCGGCGACCCGCCCCGGGAGGAGCGCCGGCGTCAGCGAGGCGCGCTCGGTGAGGGCGAGGAAGCCTTCGAGCCGTGCGCCGGGCCGGGCGGCGACCCGCCGGGGAGCGTCGGGATCGGCGGGCCAGTAGGTCGCGAGCTCCCAGCCGAGTGTCGCACACAGCGTCTCGAGCACCCGCACGATCGCGCGCTCGGCGTCCTCCTCCTCCGAGAGCACGCCGGCGACGGCGTGCTGCAGCTCGGTGCGCTGCTCGGCGCGGCGCCGCTCGGTGATCTCCTCGACGACGGCGCCGACTCCGATGCGGCTGCCGTCCGGCCCGACGACGGGGTAGTAGCTCGCCGACCAGTACCGGATCGCGTCGGGGTCGTTCGGCGTGCCGCTCGTCATCTCGAGCTCGATCACCGCCTCCCCGGTCTCGAGGACGCCGCGGGCGAGCGGCACGAGCACGTCCGCGAGCTGCGGGACGACCTCGGCGAGCGTGCGGCCGATGTGGTCCTCGACCGACCGCTCGTTGATGCGCGCGAGCGCCTCGTTGACGCGGACGAACCGCAGGTCGCGGTCCCAGAAGCCCAGCCCGACCGGCGCGCTGGAGTAGAGCGCGTCGAGGAGCGCCGTCGTCCGCCGGGCCTCGCGGAGAAGGGCCTCGCTATCGCGGGCGGTCTGGCTCATAACCCCCACACCCAGGGTAGTCGGGTTCCCGCGGGGCACAAGTGCCGCCATCCCTGCATCGGCTTGACACTTGACAGATGCCAAATGTGATGTCATAGTGATGTCACGATGAATCTGACGATCGTCCTCGAGGGGCTCCAGCAGGATCTGCAAGGCCTCGCCGAGCTGGGCGACGAGCGCTCCGCGCGCATCGCCCAGCGCCTCGGCGACGCCCTCGCCTCCAACCTGCGGCTGAAGCTGTTCGACCTGCTCTCGCAGGCCGCGGTGGAGCTCTCCTCGAAGCTGCCCTCCGGCCACATCGAGGTCCGCCTCGCCGGCCAGGAGCCCGAGCTCGTCTTCGTCGACGCGCCGACCGAGTCGGGCGGCGTCGGCGGCGAGGAGCTCTCGGCGCGGATCAGCCTGCGCCTGCCCGAGTCGCTCAAGACGTCGGTCGAGAAGGCCGCCGAGCGCGAAGGCATCTCCGTCAACGCATGGCTCGTGCGCGCGATCGCCCGCGCCACCGAGTCCCGCCCGGTCCAGGCCTCCGGCAGGCGGCTGTCGGGCTACGCACAGAGCTAGCCAGGAAGGAGCGAACGATGCAGAAGACCTTCGACGTGTTCGGGCCCGTGGAGCTCGACGTGCGCCTCGCGAGCGGCGAGATCGAGGTCGACGCGAGCCTCGACGGCCGGGTCGAGATCGAGCTGGTCGCGCACGACGAGGAGTCGCAGCGGCTCGTCGACGACGCGCGCATCGAGCTCCTCGAGCGGCACGGCCGCCCCGGCGTGCTGGTCGACGTGCCGCAGAAGCGCGGCTTCAGCTTCGGCTTCTCGTTCGGACGGGGCATCAGCTGCCGCATCCGCTGCCCGCAGGAGTCCTCGCTGCAGACGCGCACGAAGTCGGCCGACCTCTACGTCCGCGGCACGCTCGCCGGCGTAAACGCGAGCACGGCGTCGGGCGAGGTCGAGCTCGAGGACGTCACGGGCGGCGTCACGGTGAAGAGCGCGAGCGGCGACCTGAAGGCGCGCAGCATCGGCTCGCTGAACGTGCAGACTGCCTCGGGCGACGTCCAGGTCGAGGCCGTGAGCGGCCCCGTCAGCGTCAACACCGCGTCGGGCGACGTCGAGATCCAGTCCGCCGACGAGAGCGTGAACGTCAACACCGTGAGCGGCGACCAGGACCTCGGGGCCGTGCTCGTCGGGACGGTGTCGGCCCAGTCCGTATCGGGCGATGTCTCGATCGCCGTCCGCCGCGGCTCCAAGGCCTTCCTCGACTGCTCCACCGTGAGCGGCGACACGAGCTCCGAGCTCGATCTGCAGTCCGACGCGCCGGCCGGCGACGGCCCGCTCGTCGAAGTCCGCGCCCGCACCGTCTCGGGCGACATCCAGATCCGCCGGGCGCCCGCGCCCACGACCGATGCGCAGGAGGTGCACGCATGAACCGTCTTTCCTGGGACACGACGGCGCCCCGGCGCCTGTCGCGCAAGCACTCGCCGAAGGCGCGGCCCGAGGACATGGGCCTCATCGAGGCCGAGGCCGAGCTGATCCGCGTGGCGTGGGCGAGACCCCACCGCCCCGGGTTCTAGAACGAGAAGAGGCGCCCACCGGGCGCCTCGTTCTTCATGGGCCGTGTAGGGATCGAACCTACGACCTTGGGATTAAGAGTCCCCTGCTCTACCAGCTGAGCTAACGGCCCGGAAGCGGTGCGTATCGTAGCGGCGATGCGCGTGCTCTCCGTGGTCGGGAACCGACCCCAGTTCATCAAGTCGGCTCCCCTCTCGGTCGCGCTGCGCGCCGCCGGGATCGACGACGTCGTGCTGCACACCGGGCAGCACTGGGACCCCGAGATGTCGCAGGTCTTCTTCGACGAGCTGGGGATCCCCGAGCCGGCCCACCGGCTCGACCTGCGCACCGCGGACGTGGAGACGATGACGCCCGCGATCGGCGAGGTGGTGGAGCGCGAGCGGCCGGACTGGGTGCTCGTCTACGGCGACACGAACTCGACGCTCGCAGGCGCCCGCGCCGCCGGCTCCGTGCCGGTCGCGCACGTCGAAGCCGGACTCCGCAGCTTCGACCTCTCGATGCCGGAGGAGCGGAACCGCATCGCCGTCGACCGGGTGGCGACGCTGCTCTTCTGCCCCGACGAGCGCTCGGCGCTCCAGCTCGAGAGCGAAGGCGTCCCCGGCCGCGCGGAGGTGGTCGGCGACGTGATGGCCGACGCCACCCGCGTGTTCGCGCCGATCGCCGCCCGCCTCGAGAACGCGTTCGCGCGGCCATACGTCGCGCTGACGATCCACCGCGAGGCGAACACGAAGCCCGACCGCCTGCGCGCGATCGTGAACGCCCTCGGCGCTGCCGGCGCGCGCTTCGTCTTCCCGGTGCATCCGCGCACCCGGCACGTCCTCGACGCGGAGGGGATCGCGCTCCCGGCCAACGTGGAGGCGATCGAGCCGCTCGGCTACCTCGCGATGCTCGGGCTCGTGGCCGGCGCGGACGTCGTGGTCACCGACTCGGGCGGCCTGCAGAAGGAGGCGTACTGGCTCGGCGTGCCCTGCGTGACGCTGCGGCCGAGCACGGAGTGGGTCGACACCGTCGCCGCCGGCGGCAACAGGCTCGCCGAGCCGGGCGACCTGCCGGAGGCGCTCGCCGCGGCGAGGTTCCCGGTCGATCCGCCCACGCTGTACGGCGACGGTCACGCCGCCGAGAAGATCGCCTCGTCCCTGTACGCTTGACCGCCGTGCCCGACACACCCCTCTACGACGTCGCCGTCATCGGCGCGGGCTACGTGGGCGTCCCGCTGGCCGCGACCTTCGCGGAAGCCGGCGAGCGCGTCCTCATCGTCGACGTCCAGACGCCCATCGTCGAGGCGCTGAACCGCGGCGAGAGCCACATCGAGGACATCGACTCCGACCGCTGGGCGGAGCTCACGCGCTCGGGCAAGGTCGTCGCGACCACCGACTACGAGCAGATCAAGCAGGCGCACGCGATCCTGATCGCGCTGCCGACGCCGCTCTCGAAGCAGCGCGAGCCCGACCTCTCCGCGATCGAGCGCGCCGCGGCCAGCCTCGCCCCGGTGCTCCAGCGTGGGCAGGTGGTGGTGTTGGAGTCGACGACGTGGCCGGGTACGACTCGTGAGGTGTTGCAGCCGATCCTCGAGCGGGGGTCGGGTTTGCGGGCGGGTGAGGACTTCTTTCTCGCGATGTCGCCG
>DASZWR010000026.1:0-81968 GCA_035546215.1 Gaiellaceae bacterium
CCCGGAACGGGGTCGGACCCCAGGGTCGCGCCCGAGACGACGGTGCGCAACGCCGTCAGCCTGATGGTCGAGCGGGGAACCGACCGCGTCGTCGTCGCGGACGGCGACCGCGAGCTCGGCGTCTTCCGCCTCGCGGACGCGACGGAGCTCCTGTGAGGCTCGCCGGCGGCCCGGTCATCCCGAAGTTCGGCGAGGGGAGCTCCTGCGTGCAGGGCGACCACGCGTTCTGCTGGGACTGGGTGCGCCAGCACTGGAGCGACACGCTCGGCCCGGCGCTCTGGCAGCACGTCGAGCTGACCGCGATCGCCGTCGCGATCGGCTTCGCGCTCGCGTTCCCGCTCGCGCTCCTCGCGCACCGCTACCGGCCGCTCGAGCAGCCGATCGGCATCGTCTCGGCGCTCGTCTACACGATCCCGAGCCTCGCGGCGTTCCAGCTGCTCGTGCCGTTCACCGGGATCACGACGACGACGGTCGAGATCCCGCTGATCGCGTACACGCTCGTCATCCTCTTCCCGAACATCGTCGCCGGCCTGCGCGGCGTCTCCGACGACGTGCTCGAGGCCGCGGCCGGGATGGGGTTGACGCGGTTCCAGACGCTCGTCCGCGTCGAGCTGCCGCTGGCGGTGCCGGCGATCATCGCCGGACTGCGGATCGCCGTGGTCTCCACCGTCGCGATCGCCACGATCGCGGCGACCCTGCTGCCGAAGGGCCTCGGGTTCCCGATGCTGCTCGCGCTCAAGGAGCCGACGCCGTTCAAGACCGAGATCTACTCGACGGGCATCCTCGCGGTCGCGCTGGCGCTCGCGTGCGACGCGACGCTCGTCGGGCTGCGCCGGGTCCTCGTGCCGTGGGCGAGGAGACAGGCATGAGCCTGCTGGCAGATACGGCAAACCTGCATACCTTCGTCGAGGCGTTCCGCTTCATCGGCAACCACCCCGGCTTCCTGCTCGAGAAGGCGTGGGAGCAGATCGAGCTCTCCGCCGCCGCGCTCGGGATCGCCGCGGCGGTCGCGTTGCCCGTCGGCATCGTCCTCGGGCACTTCCACCGCTTCTCGACGATCGCGATCGGCGCGTCGATCTTCGGCCGCGGCGTCCCGAGCCTCGTCCTGATCGGGGCGTTCCTGACGATCCTCGGCATCGGCTTCGTGAACAACATGGTCGCGCTCGCCGTGCTCGGGAGCGGCCCGATCCTCACCACCGCCTACTCCGCGATCGACGGCGCCGACCGGGACGTCGTGGAGGCGGCGCGCGGGATGGGCATGACGCGCTGGGAGATCCTCTCGCGGGTCGAGCTGCCGCTGGGGATTCCCCTGCTCTTCACCGGAATCCGCATCGCGGCCGTGACGATCGTCGCGACCGCGCCGATCGCCGCCCTGGCCGGCGGCGGCGGGCTCGGCGACATCATCGTCAACCAGGCCAGCTACGAGCTCTCGGGCGTCCTCGGGGCGTCCTTGTGCGTGATGGCCCTATCCGCTCTGGTCTATCTCGCGCTGGTGGGCGCCCAGGCCGCCCTCACTCCCAGGGGCCTTCGGCGTACTAGTGTCGAGTACGACCTCACCTCCCGAAAGGAGCAGCTGTGATCCGGAAGCACACCCGGCGGGCAGCGAAGGCGGCGTTCGCGATCAGCCTCGCGGTCGCCCTCGTCATCGGCTTGTACGCCGCGGCGTTCGCGCGTCCCGCCCACGCGAACGCCAAGGCCGGGCCGACGATCATCGTCGGCACGAAGAACTTCCCCGAGCAGTTCATCCTCGGTCAGCTCTACAAGCAGGCGCTCGAGGCCAAGGGCTTCAAGGTCTCCTACAAGGAGAACATCGGCGCAACCGAGCTCATGACCACGTCGCTCCAGAGCGGCAAGATCAACTTCTACCCCGAGTACACCGGGGTGATCGTCCAGGACGTCTTCCACCACAAGAACTCGCCGAAGAGCGCTTCGGCGACGTACAAGCTCGCGAAGCGGCTCGAGGCTGCCAAGGGCTACACGCTCCTCAACCCGACACCCTTCTACGACACCGACGTGGTCGCCGTGACGAACGCGAGCGCCAGGAAGTACGGCCTCAAGTCGATCGGCGACCTGAAGAAGGCCGGCGCGTTCAAGCTCGGCGGGTTCCCCGAGTGCAAGACGCGCAACACCTGCTTCGTCGGCTACACGAAGCAGTACAGCCTGTCGAAGGCGTCGTTCCTGCCGCTCGCCGGCATCTCGGCGTACGCGGCCCTCGACGCCGGCAAGGTGCTGGCGGCGGACGTGTTCTCGACCGACCCGCCGCTCGGCAAGAACTCGAAGTACACGGTGCTGACGGACCCGAAGCACGTGACGGGCTTCCAGAACGTGGCACCGATCGTGAAGGCGTCGGTCGCGAAGGCGGCCGGCTCGAGCTTCACGAAGACGGTGAACGCGGTCTCGTCGAAGCTGACGCTGAACGCGATCGTCGCCATGAACAAGGCGGTCGAGGTGGACAAGCAGAGCGCCGCCTCCGTCGCCTCCGCCTTCCTGAAGGCGAACGGCCTCAAGTAGCGCCGAGCAGGGGGTCTGACCCCGGCGTCAGACCCCCTGCCCTTACGGCAGGCGGCCCGCGCCGGCGCGCGAGGCGCCGAGCGACCCGAGCAGGAGCAGCGCGGCGGCGCCGGCGAACCAGGAGCCGATCTCGCGATGCACCTTGCGGTGCGTGACGACCGAGCCGAGCAGCTTGTAGACGTTGTCGACCTTCTGCGCGCTCTCGGCGCGGAAGCTCTTGCCACCCGTCACACGCGCGATCGCCCGCATCGTCGCCGGGTCGGGCCGCACCGCGATGCCCCGTCCGCCGAAGAAGCCGCCGTTCCCACCGAACAGGCCGCCGCCGAAGTTCAGCCTGCCGTGGTTCGTGCCCAGCGAGATCGTGAAGATGCGGATGCCGGCGTTCTTCGCGAGCTGGGCGCCCTGCATCGGGCTCAGGTTGCCCCGCGTCTGCGCGCCGTCCGAGAGGAGGACGATCGCGGCGGGCAGCTGACCCTGCTTGTTGCGCGGGGCGTCGCCGACCGAGCCCTTCGCCACCTGCACGGCGACCTGGATGCCGTCGCCGATCGCGGTCCCCGACTCGGGCTCGAGCAGGTCGATCCCCTCGTGCAGGATCTCGCGGTCGGTGGAAGGCGCGACGAGCACGTCGGGGCCGTTCGAGAACGAGACGAGCCCGATCTTCACGCCCTTCGGAACCTTGTCCGCGAACGTGTCCATCGCCTGGGCCGCGGCCTGCAGCCTCGTCGGCTTCACGTCGTTTGCCCGCATCGAGCCGGAGACGTCGACGAGCAGCACCACCGTCGCCCGGTTCGACGGCTCGGAGATCGTCGCCGTGGGACGCGCGACCGCCACCGAGGCGGCGGCGAGCGCGAGCAGGAACAGCGCAATCGGCACGAGCGCGCGCCAGGAGCGGCGGCGCGCCTCGACCACGGACGCGAGCACGTCGAAGTTCGTGAACGCGACGGTGTAGACGGCGCGGCGGCGCGCGAGCCACCAGGCCGCGAGCGCGACCAGCGGCACGATCAGCAGGAGCAGCAGGAAGAGCGGCCAGACGAACCCCATCACGGACCACACTCCGCGCCCACCTGGACGATCGCGTGGTCGTCGACCGACAGCGCGTCGGTCGAGGTCGCCGTGGCGACGACCTGCCTGCCCACGATGCGGTGCGTGGCCTGGACGAGCGAGACGTGCCGTAGGTTCGGCGGCTTGGTCGTGCGGAACGCGACCGCCTGCCACGCGCCGACGAGCGTCTCGTTCGCGAGGCACGTGACGTGCGCGAACTTCACCTGGCTCGGGCCGATCACGACGACGCGCGCGCGATACTCGAGCGACGGGCCCGGCGGCGAGATGCGGGCCGACACCGTCGAGCGGCCTCCCCCGCCCTGCGTCGGCACGCAGCCGAGCCTCGGCTGAAACGCCTGGGCTGCGGGCGCGCTCGAGACGGCGCGGAAGAACGCGTACCGGGTCGTCGTCGTCCCCGGTCCGACCGGCGAGCCGAGGCGCCCCTCGAACGACACGTGCACGGCGCGCGAGGTGACCTGCGCGTCGAGCCCGCCGACGACGCCCTGCGGGCAGGTGAGGAGATACTCCGCGGTCGCGTGCGCCGGGACGACGACCCAGGGGCCGGCGACCGGGATGCAGCGCTGGATGCCCTTGCACTCGTTGGTGGCGCCCGCGCCGACCGCGGTGGCGGCGGCGACGGCGAGCGCGGCCACGAAGGCGACGCCGAAAGCCCTCACGGCACCCTCCGGAACCAGACGCCGGAGAGGAGGCCGCCGACGAGCATGAACGCGAGGCCGCCGGCCGCGATCGCGGGCGTCACCTCGACCTTCTTCGTCTTCTGGCCCACGCGCGAGCCGAGCTCGTTCAGGATCTCGTTCGTGTCGACGGTGTTCCCGCGTGCGAACCGGCCGCCGGAGAGGCGGCTCATCTGCTGGAGCGTCTGCGCCTGCGCGGGCACCTCGATGCGCTCGGTGTAGCCGCCCTCGAGCTTCTGCTGCACGATCCCGTCGGGCGTCCCGACGAGGACCGTGTTGACGGGGACGTGCGCGTTCCGGGCGTTCGTCGCCGCGACCTGCGGCGTGACGCGGCCGGCCGTCTGGCCGCCGTCCGAGAGCACGACGATGGTCGCCGGCGGACGCTTTCCCTGCCGCGAGCCCTTCACGGACTGCGCCACCTTGACGGCGTGCACGACCGCGTCGGAGAGCGCGGTGCCGTTCGGGCCCGTCTTCGCGCGGCGAAGCGCCTGCTCGTAGAGCGTCAGGTCGTGCGTCGGAGGCGTGACGACGGCGGAGGCCGCCGCGAAGGTGACGAGCGAGATGCGGTAGCCGTGCGGCAGCTCGTGCGCGAGCCGGCGCGCGATCGCCTTCGCGACCGCGAAGCGGGTGGGCCGCGTGTCGCCCGCGGCCATCGAGCCGGACGTGTCGAGCACGACGACGAGCGTCGCCTCCTGGGTCGAGACGTGCACGGTCGCCTTCGGCCGCGCGAAGCCGACGAGGAGGAGCGCCACGCCGAGCAGGAGCAGGACGGTCGGGACGGTGCGGCGCCAGGAAGGCGGGCGCCGGACCATGTTCGGGAGCAGGGCTGCGGGCGCCCACGCCTCCGCCGAGCGCTCACGGCCGCGCTCGAGCCACCAGAGCGCGGCGACGGCCGCGGGCACGACGAGCAGGACGAGCAGCACGAGCGGCGACCCGAAGCTCACCGGCGGTCGCTCCGGCGCAGGAACGCGGCGAGCGGCCGCAGCCAGTCGCCTTCCGTCGAGAGCGCGACGTGGCGGACGCCGGCGGTGTGCAGCATCGTCACGAGCCCCCGGCGCTCCTCGGCCGCGGCGGCGGCGAAGCGCTCGCGCAGGCCCCGGTCTCCCGTGTCGACTCGCAGCTGCCGTCCCGACTCGGGGTCGACGAGGCGCAGCTCTCCCACGTCCGCGAGCTCCTGCTCGCGCGGGTCGCGCACCTCGACCGCGAGCACGGTGTGGCGGGCGGCGAGGCGCAGCAGCGGCTCCCGCCACTCGGGGCGCCCGCGGTAGTCGGAGACGACGATGACGAGCGCGCGCTGCCGCACGACGCGGTCCGCGAGCTCGAGCGCGTCGCGCAGGCTCCCCGACCCGCCCGGCGGCAGGCGCCGCAGCACCTGCAGGGTGTCGAGGAGGCCGCGCCGCCCCTGCCGGGGCGGCTCGACGGCGGCGCGCTCTCCGAACGAGATCGTGCCGAGGCGGTTTCCGCGCCGCGTCGCCGCATAGCCGACCGCGATCGCCACGCCCTCGGCGACATCCGCCTTCCGGCGGTCGCCGGTGCCGAAGGCCATCGACGCCGACGCGTCGAGCACGAGCCACGTGACGAGCACGCGCTCCGCCAGCTCGACGCGGACGTGCGCCTCGCCGGTGCGTGCGGTGACGTTCCACTCGATCCGGCGGACGTCGTCGCCGGGCTCGTACGGACGCACCTGCCAGAGCTCGCTGCCGGTGCCCGCGAACGCCGACCGGTAGTCGCCCGAGAGCAGGCCGTCGACGCGCCGTCCGACCGACAGCTCGAGCGCGCGCAGCGACGACGCCGAGAGCGGCCCCGGCCCCGGCTGCTCCGGCGTCCTCGTGGGAGCCAGCGGGTCCTGGGCGACCGTCACGCGGCTGTGCCAGCCCTCCGGCCGAGGTCGATCTGCGGCGTCGGCACCGCGGCCAGCACCTGGTCGAGCAGCTGGTCCGGCGGCACCTCCTCCGCCAGGGCGCGGTAGGAGAGCACCAGGCGGTGGCGGAACGCGTCCTTGACGAGCGCCTGCATGTCGGCGGGCACGACGTAGTCGCGGCCGCGGATGAGCGCCAGCGCGCGCGCCGCAGAGACGAGGCTGATCGGCCCGCGCGGGCTCGCCCCGAACGCGACGTAGTCGGCGAGCCCCTCGACGCCGTGCTCGGTCGGACGCCGGGTCGCGGTCGCGACATCGACCGACCAGCTGATCAGCGCCGGGTCGACGTACACCGACTGCACCTCCGCCTGCAGCGCCTTCAGGTCCTCGAGCTCGAGCACCTGCTCGAGCGCCGGCGGCGTCTCGAGCGAGCGCGCGACGACGGTCAGCTCCTCGTCGTGCTGCGGATAGTCGACGAGCACCTTGAGCATGAAGCGGTCGACCTGCGCCTCCGGCAGCGGATACGTCCCCTCGGACTCGATCGGGTTCTGTGTCGCGAGCACGAGGAACGGGTTCGGCACCGGGAACGTCTGGTGGCCGATCGTGACCTGGCGCTCCTGCATCACCTCGAGCAGCGCCGACTGCACCTTGGCGGGCGCGCGGTTGATCTCGTCGGCGAGCAGGAAGTTGCAGAAGACGGGGCCGAGCTCCGTGTCGAAGTCGGCGCGGTCGGGCCGGTAGACGCGCGTGCCGACGAGGTCCGACGGCACGAGGTCGGGCGTGAACTGGATGCGGTGGAACGAGCCGCCGAGCACGTCCGCCGTCGTCTTGATCGTGAGGGTCTTCGCGAGACCCGGGACGCCCTCGATCAGGACGTGGCCGCCGGCGAGCAGGCAGACGAGCACGCGCTCGAGCATCTCCTCCTGGCCGGCGATGACCCTCCGGATCTCGAACAGCGCCTGCTCGAGCTTTCCGCCTTCCATGCCGTTCCTCCTGTCGACGTCGATGGGAAAGGATTACCCAGTGACCTAAGAAGTTCTCGTTAAATCGAGCGCCCGAATCCACCCTGCGCGTAGGTCCCGTACTTCATCCGGGGCACGGCTCGGCTCGTATACGGCGCCGACGTGCGTGCCGGATTCGCGGCCCGCGGCCAGCGCGGCCGCCCCGAGGGCGGTCGCCTCCCGCTCGGCTGCCACCTCGACCGGGACGCCGAGCAGGTCCGCCTGGAACTGCATCAGGAAGCCGTTCGCGGTGGCGCCGCCGTCGACACGCAGGGAGGCGAGCGGCTCGGGCAGCGCCTCCACGACGTCCGCCACCTGGTGCGCGATCGCCTCGAGCGCGGCCCGCACGAGGTGCGCGCGGGTGGTTCCCCGGGTGATGCCGCAGACGAGCCCGCGCGCGCCGCTGTCCCACCACGGGGAGCCGAGCCCCGTCAGCGCCGGCACGAAGTGGACGCCGGCGGTCGAGTCGACGCTGCGCGCGATCGCCTCCGTCTCGGCGGCGCTCGCGATCACGCCGAGGCCGTCGCGGATCCACTGGATCGCCGCACCGGCGACGAGCACGGCGCCCTCGAGCGCGTAGCCGTCGGCGGCCGCCGTCTTCAGCAGCCCGTGCGGCGGCGGGCTCGCGTCGTCGCCCGCGTGCACGAGCACGAACGAGCCGGTGCCGTAGGTCGCCTTCCCCTCGCCGGGCCGGTGGCAGCCCTGGCCGTAGAGCGCGGCCTGCTGGTCGCCGGCGATGCCGCGGATCGTCACGGTGCGTCCGTCGAGCTCACCCTCCCCCACCTCGTCGGCCGAGCCGACGATGCGCGGCAGGAGCGACCGGTCGACGCCGAAGAGCGCGAGCAGCTCGTCGTCCCAGTCGAGCGTCTGCAGGTCGACGAGCAGCGTGCGCGACGCGTTCGTCACGTCGATCACGTGCTGCTCGCCGCCGGTCAGCTGCCACACGAGCCAGCTGTCGACCGTCCCGAACGCGAGGCCGTCGCGCGAGCCGTGCTCGCGCAGCAGCCATTCGAGCTTCGTGGCCGAGAAGTAGGGATCGGGCACGAGCCCGGTGCGGGCGCGGATCAGCTCGGGGTCGAGCTCGGCGCACCGGTCGGCCGTGCGCCGGTCCTGCCAGACGATCGCGGGCGCGACGGGCTCCCCGGTGGCGCGGTCCCAGAGGACGGTCGTCTCGCGCTGGTTCGTGATCGCGACGGTGTCCGGCGCGCCGCCGGCCTCGGCGGCCGCCTCGACGACGCTCCGCCAGATCTCGCGCGGGTCGTGCTCGACCCAGCCCGGCCGCGGGAAGTGCTGCGGCAGCTCCCGGTAGCCGCGGCCCAGCACGCGCAGCTCGTCGTCGAGCGCGAGGCACGTCGTCCCGGTCGTCCCCTGGTCGATCGCGAGGATCACGAGTGGGAGTCGATGAACGCGAGCGTGCGCCGCCAGGCGTCGCCGGACGCGTCCTGGAACTCCTCCTGCTTGCGGTCGAAGAAGCTGTGCGGCGCCCCCTCGAACGTGACGACCTCGTGCTCGACGCCCGCGGCGGCGAGCGCCTGCTCGAGCTCGGCGTTGTCCTCCGCGGTGATGTTCTGGTCGGCGCCGCCCTGGAGCGCGAGGACCGGCGCGACCATGTCCGGCACGCGGTCGAGGACGCGGGCCGGCCGGCCGTAGAAGCCGACTGCGCCCTTCAGCCCCTGAACGTCGGCGGACGCGAGCCACGCGTTGCTGCCGCCGAAGCAGAACCCGACGGCGAAGACCGAGGTCACGCCGAGCTCGCGGAGCCGCTCGGCGGCGGCCCGGGTGTCGGCCATCACGCCTTCAGGCGTCGTCTGCTCGACGTGCGGCCGGTACTCGAAGTCGTCGTCGCGCTTCTCGGCTCCTGCGGTGCGGCCGAAGTAGTCGAGGGCGATCGCGGCGTGCCCGCGCTCGGCGAAGCGGAGCGCGAGCTCCTCGTAGAAGCGGTAGAGGCCGCGAATGTCGGGCAGGACGACGACGCCCGTCGAGGCCGGCCCGTCGGGCGTCGCGAGGAACGCCGCGAACGCGTTCCCGTCGGCCGCGGTCAGCGTCAGGTCGTCGTGCGAGACGGCCGCGCCGGCGATCCGCGGGACCGGCGGCTCGGAGTCGGTGTCGAAGCACATGCCGGAACCCTAATCTCATGGTGTGGTCCTCGCGTTCAAGCTCGTCCTCACTCCGGCGGTCGTCGTGCTCTCGACGCTCGCCGGCCGCCGCTTCGGGCGCATCGCCTCCGGGTGGGTCGTCGGTCTGCCGCTCACCTCCGGGCCGATCGCGGCGTTCTTCGCCGTCGAGCACGGCCGCGGCTTCGCCGCGCGCGCCGGCGTCGGCTCGCTCGGCGGCGCGATCGCGGAGGTGGCGTTCTGCGCCACGTACGCCGCCGCGGCGCGGCGCGGCGGCTGGCGCGGGTCGGCGCTCGCCGCCTCGCTCGCCTTCGCCGTGGCCGCCGCCGTGCTGCGCCTCCTCGCGCCGGGGCCCGAGGCGGCAGACGTGATCGCGCTCTCCGTGACGGCGGTGGCGGCGCTCGTCGCCGGGCTGCAGCTCGTGCCGCACGTCGAGCCGCTCGAGGAGACGGCGGTGCTGCCGTCGCGCTACGACCTGCCGTTCCGTGCGGTCACGGCGACCGTCTTCCTGCTCGCGCTGACCGGCCTCGCGACGGCGCTCGGGCCGCAGCTCGCGGGCCTCGTCGCGGTGTACCCGCTCTACACGGTCGTGCTCACGGGCTTCGCGCACGCGCACGGCGGCGAGGCGGAGGCGGTTCAGGTGCTGCGCGGCCTGATCGTCGGGCTCTACTCCTTCGTCTGCTTCTACACGGTGCTGCCCCTCCTCCTGATGCGCACGGGCATCGCACCCGCGTTCGCCTGCGCGTTCGCCGCGAGCCTCGTCGTGCAGGCGGGCTCGATCGTGCCGCTCCTGCGCGCGCAGGCCGCGTCGTGACCGAATTCCCCGAGCTCGACGAGCTGCTCGCGCGGTTCACGGCCGACGTCGAGGCGGAGCTCGGGGACGACCTCGCCGGGCTCTACCTGCAGGGCTCGTTCGCGCTCGGCGAGGGCGACGAGTGGAGCGACGTCGACTTCGTCTGCGTCACGCGCGAGGCGATCGAGCCGGGCCGCTTGCAGCCGCTGCACGGGCGGCTCTACGACCTCCCGACGCCGTGGGCGCAGCACCTCGAGGGCTCCTACCTGCCTGCAGCGCTCATCCGGCGCGTCGATCCCGAGGCGACGCCGGTGCCGTTCCTCGACAACGGCGCGCGCGAGCTCGTGCTCGACCCGCACTGCAACACCGCGCTCGTCCGGTGGCTCCTGCGCGAGCACGGGCGTGCGCTCTCCGGCCCGCCGGCGCGCGAGCTGATCGACCCGGTCGACCCCGCGGAGCTCCGCGCGGAGGCCGAGGCGAAGCTCGCCGACTACGCGGCCTGGGCGCCCGAGGGGACGATGACGCGCTGGAAGCAGCCGTACCTCGTGCTCACCTTCTGCCGGATCCTCCGCACGATCGCCTGCGGCGACGTCACGTCGAAGCGCGTGGCCGCCGACTGGGCGCTCGACACGCTGGGAGAGCGCTGGCGGCCGCTGATCCGCGCGGCGCTCGCCGACCGGCCGAACCGCTGGGACCACGCGAGCGAGCCGGCCGACCCTCACCTCGCCGCCGAGACGGTCGCCTTCGCGGCAAGCGTCAGCCGCCGCTGATCGCGGCGATCACGTCGACCCGCGAGCGGGTCTCGAGCGGGGTGTCCAGCCCGGCCCGCTCGCGGTCGACGTAGACATGGATGTGCTGCCGGATCGTCGGGCGGCCGAGCTCGAGCAGCCGGTCCCGCAGCCCGGGGAAGCGCGCGTCGAGCTCGTCGATCACGCCGACGACGGTCGGCGCGTCCACCTCCAGCTTCCGAGGCAGCCCGGGGAAGAGCGGGGTCAGCGTCATCGGGAGGTGGACGTCGGCCATCAGTCCAGCACCGCCACCTCGACGGAGGAGATCGGCGGCAGGTAGCTCGCGATCTCCGTCCAGGAGCCGCCGTCGTCGTTCGAGGCGAACACCTGGCCGGTCGACGTGCCGAAGTAGTAGCCCGGCACGTCGTACGTGTCGGCCGCCATCCCCTCGCGCAGCACACCGACGAACGCGCCCGACTGCGGCAGGCCCGCGTCGGCGCGGCGCCAGGTCGAGCCGGCGTCCTCTGTCCGCCAGACGCACGCCTTGCCGTCCGGCATCGTGCGCCCGTGGCCCGGGTCGAGCGGGATCACGTGGAACGTGTCGCGGTCGTGCGGGTGCGCCGCGGCGGCGAACCCGAACTCGGTCGGGAGCCCCTCGGTGATCTCCGTCCACGTGAGGCCGGCGTCGTCGCTGCGGTGCATGCCGACGTGGTTCTGCTGGTACATCCGCTGCCGGTCGGCCGCGTGCACGACCTTGTGGACGCAGAAGCCGACCTCCTCGTGCTCGCGCGGCCAGTCGGCGCGCAGGCCGCGGTTGCGCGGCGTCCACGTGGCGCCGTCGTCGTTCGTCTCGTAGAGGCCGATGCCCTGGACGATCGCCCACCAGTGATCCTTGCTCTCCGGGTCGCCGATCAGGGCCGAGAGCCCGAGGTGACCGGGCGGCTGGTTCGCCGGGTCGTCCCAGACCTCGCTTCCGGGCTGGCCGGCGAGGGTCGTCTTGAGCGACCAGCTCTCGCCGCCGTCGGTGCTCTCGAAGATGCCGGGCGCTTCGACGCCGACGAGCACGCGGCCGTGGTTCGCCGCCAGGTTCGAGACCTTCGAGAGGCGCCGGCCGTCCTCGTAGGCGAGGCCCTCCGAGGAGTGCGTCCACGTCTCGCCGAGGTCGGTCGACTTCCAGATCGCGGAGCCGTGCCAGTCGCTCGCGGCGGCCGCGTAGATCGCGCCGCTCGAGGCGTCCATGACGGCGTGGAAGACGGGCCAGGCCTCGCAATAGGGACCTCGGAGGTTCCAGTCGCGGCGCTGCCCGTCGCTTTCCAGGACGAAGCAGCCTTTGCGAGTTCCGATCAGGACAACAGTGCGGGAAGCCACGAGGGGGTCACCTCCGGAGACGGGGTCGAAGACAGTCTTCCTTCCTCAGACCGGCCCCGCAATCGAAACTCATCGGTGCCCGTCTGGACATTCGATCGGCAGCTCCGCGCGCACGCGGGTGCCGCCGCCGGGCGGGCTGTCGAGCGTCAGCGTCCCCTCCAGCGCGGCGGCGCGGTCGGCGAGCCCGGCGAGCCCCGTGCCGAGCGTCGCGTCCGCCCCGCCCCGCCCGTCGTCCTCGACCACCACCACGACGGCCCGCTCGGTCTCGCGCACGCGCACCGCGGCCCGCGTCGCCTCGGCGTACTTCGCGACGTTGTTCAGCGACTCCGAGACGATGTAGTAGGCGGCGACCGCCACGTTCGTCTCGAGCGGCGTGTCGGTGACGTCGAGCTCGACGGGGATCGGCGCCCGCGCCGCGACGATCCTCAGCGCGGCGGCGAGGCCGCGCTCGCCGAGCGCCGACGGATGGATCCCCTGCGCGAGCTCGCGGAGCTCCTTGACCGCGGCGGCCAGCTCGCCCACCGCCGTCTCGACGGCGGCCGCCGGCTCGAGCCCGCCCCGCTGCGCGCCGCGCAGCTGGAGGAGCAGGGCGATCAGTCGCTGCTGGGCGCCGTCGTGGAGGTTGCGCTCCAGCCGGCGGCGCGCGTCGTCGGCGGCCGCGACGATGCGGGCGCGCGACCGGCGGACCTCCGCCTCGTGGCGCTTGCGGTCGGTGATGTCGGTGCCGGTGACGAGCCAGACGGGGCCGCTCTCGACCTTCGGCAGCGGCGTGCACGACCAGGCGACGTCGATCTCGCCGCCGTCCCGCTGCAGCCAGCGGCCCTCGCGCTCGGTGATCGAGCCGCTGCGGACCGCCGCCTCGATGCAGTCGCGCGCCGCAGCGCGCTCGCCGTCCGGCACGAACCGCTCCCAGAAGAGCGTGCCGCCGATCTCGGCCGCCGCGTAGCCGAGCGTGCGCTCGAACGCCTTGTTCGCCGCGCGGGGGCGCACCCGGCCGTCGCCGTCGATCAGGCAGAGGAGGCTCGGCGCATAGTTCGCGACCGCGTTCAGCAGCTCGCACTCGCGTTCGAGCGCTGAGATGCGCGCCTTCAGCGACGCCGCCGACTTCGCCGTGCGACGCCTCGAGGTCCGGGAGCGGGCCATGGCCTACGACTTGCGTTCGTCGTAACGCGGCAGGCCGTCGTCCGGGATCGGCTCCCACGGCGCCGCGTACGCGACGAACTGCCGGTACTGCGGGCGGATCCCCGGGTCGCGGTCGAAGGTCCCGAACCGGATGCTCAGGCCGCCACCCGACGGGTCGCGGCTCCACAGCTGGCTGCCGCAGCCGCTGCAGAAGCACTTCGACCAGCCGTCCTCCACGGGAAACTCCCGTACGAGCTCCTCGCCCGCGAGGAACCGGAAGGAGCCCGCCGCGACGCGGCCCTGGACCGACGCGGCGGTGCCGGACCGGCGCTGGCAGCGCGTGCAGTGGCAGTACGACGCGGACTCGAGCGGCGCGGTGACCTCGAACCGGACGCCTCCGCAGAGGCAGCCGCCCGTCAGGGGAAGGTCGGACATGTTTCGAGCCTACTCCACGGCGCATGTACTCTCGGCATCCGGGGAGATCCAGGTGAGCGATTACGAATACGAGTTGCGGAAGGACGGCACGGTCGTCGCGACCGGCCGGATCCAGCTGGAGACCAAGCCGTCTCCCGGCGACGAGCTGACGCTCGGTTCGACCCGTGCCGTGGTCGAGGACCTGTTGCCCCGCCGAGGCGGCTACCGGCTGATCCTCGAGCAGCGGCAGTAAGCCGTACGTAAAAGGTTCTTCACATTGCTTGGTTCCGTCCGGCACCAGGCGTAGCGTCCAGCGTGAGATCGTTGCCAACCGGGGGGTTCGGATGGTCACGCGGCACGAACGGATCGCAGTGCACAACGGCCGCATCGCCCTGGCCGCTCGCACGCACCCGACGGCCGGCGCCCCCAGCGCGATCTCGTTCCTCTGCGAGTGCGACGACGAGACCTGTACGGAACATGTGGCTTTGCGGCTCGAGGATTACGACGGTCTCCGGGAGAGCGACCTGCACCTGGTCGTTCCCGGGCACCCATTCCTGAGCGAGGAGCTACGACGTTCCGGCGCGCTCTAGCTGCGCGGCGCCGCCGGCGCGACGAGCGCGCGATCGCGGCCGTGTTCCGCGAGGGTGTCGGCGGGCGTGTACAGCGCGGCCGCGAGCCGTGCCGGTTCGTGGTGGCCGAGAGCCCGCACCCGTTCGACGAGACCTTCGTGCGCCTGGTGCGGGCGGCGGAGCGGCGCGGCCTGCACGTGCAGGCCGTGGTCGACCGCGGCTCGGAGCGCCTGTTGATGGTCGGCGGCGACGCGGAGCCGCGCCCGTACCGCAGGCTCCTGCTCTGGCAGGACGACGCCGCCGTCTTCGTCGGGCACCTGAGCCCGGCCTAGCGAAGCTCGTGCGGCAGCTCGATGTCGCTGACGTCGATGCCGAGCGAGTTCGCGAGCCGCACGCCGTGCTCGAGGTCGTCCTTGAGCATGCGGATGTCGGTCTCGCGCATCAGGGCGCCGATGAACTCGCGCGCCTTCGGCCGCCACAGCGCGTGCTGGGCGAAGAGCGGGAGCATCCGGTTCGCCGCCGCGACGAGCGTGCCCTGCACCTTCCGGCCCGCGCCCTCGAGCAGCACGCGCTCGTAGGCCATGCCGGCGCCGTGGTGGATGCCGTCGTCGATCGCGAGCCGGTTGCAGAGGTCCTCGAGCACCGTGCCGCGCGAGGACCGCGCGATCATCCGGAAGCGCGGGATGATCAGCCGCTCGTAGAAGACCTGCATCATGAAGACCTTCTCCTCGAGCGTGTCCGCGTCGAGGACCATGTGCGCGAGCTCGTCGAGGTACGGGTCGCGCTCGGCCATGCCGCCGGCCTCGTGGATCAGCTTCAACCAGGCCTCGGTGTGGCGCGACTCGTCCTGCACCATCGTCGTGTAGTAGAGCTTCGCCTCACGGTCCGGCGCGATCGCGAAGAGCTGGGTCGCCATCTCGACGGCCAGCTCGTCTGCCTGGAGCTGCTGCGTGATCACCGACCGCCAGAGGTCGCGACGGCGCGCGAGCTTCTGCGGGGAGCCGCTGTATTCCGGGATCGGCGAGATCTCGCCCCACGGCAGGTCCCTGACCTGCCACTCGGCGCGCTTCGCGAGCTCGTAGTAGCGGTAGACGCCGTCGAGGTTGCGCTCCGTGTCGAGGCCCAGCTCGCTCGCGTGCTCCTGCAGCTCCATCGGGCGACAGACTAACGATCGGTCGGGTCGGAGGCGCGTTAGGCTCGCTGCGCAAATCGACTCAGGGGGAGTGAGATGCGCAGGAGCTTCATCGGGGCCGCCTTCGCGGCGGTCGCGCTCGGGGCGGCCGGGTCCGCGCTCGCGATCATCGGCGGCGGGCCGGACGGGAACGGGCACCCGTACGTGGGAGCCCTGCTCGCCCAGCAGGCGTTCTCGGACGGAACCTGGGAGGAGTGCAGCGGCACGCTGATCGCTCCGAAGGTGTTCCTGACGGCCGAGCACTGCGACGAGGGGGTCGCCCGCGTCGCCGTGACGTTCGACTCGAGCTACGACGCCTGGACGGGCACTGCCTACTGGGGCACGTGGCACGGCGACCCGCAGTACACGGGGCATGCCGCCGGCGACCCGCACGACATCGCCGTCGTCGTGCTCGACCGCGCGCCGAAGGGGATCACGCCGGCGAAGCTGCCGGCGGCCGGCTCGCTCGACGCGCTCTCGGGCGGCGACCCGATCGTGTCGGTCGGCTACGGCGCCCAGGCGGTGACGCAGGGGCAGGGCGGCAAGACGCTGCACTACGCCGACGTCCGCTACGTCGCCACGGGCTCGTTCACCACGTTGACACCGGCCTACCTCAAGGCGTCGATGAACCCGTCGCACGGCGACGGCGGCACCTGCTACGGCGACTCCGGCGGCCCGAACTTCGTCGGCGACACGAACGTGGTTGCGGCGACGACGATCACGGGCGACCGGTGGTGCCGGTCGACGAACGTCGACTTCCGGCTCGACACACCCACGGCGCGCGCGTTCCTCGCGCAGTACGTCACGCTGCCGTGACGAGCCGAACGGGGTTGCCCGAGGGGTCGCGCACGTCGCGCTCCTCGGGCGCCCCGTGGATCGTCATCCGCGTGAGCCGCGCACGGTCGTCCGGGGCGTAGGGCGCGCCGCGGCTCTGCCACGTGTTCACGCCGACGTGATGGTGATAGCCGCCGTACGAGAGGAAGGCGGCCTGGTCGCCGAGCTGCGCCATCAGCTCGAGCCCGAGGCCGCGGTAGAACTCCACCGCCGCCTCCACGCCGGAGACGCAGAGGTGGACGTGCCCCATCGTCGTCCCTTCGGGGAGGCCTGCGTAGGCGCCGTCGTCCAGGCGCAGCAGGTCGTCGGTGTCGAGCGGCAAGGTGGTCATCCGCTCCCGCACGTGCCCCTCCCAGAGCTCGCGCGGACGGTCGGCGTAGATCTCGATGCCGTGGTGGTCGGGGTCGCGCAGGTAGATCGCCTCGCTGACGTCGTGGTCGGAGAGCCCGGCGAGCGGCACACGGTCGCGCGCGGCGTGCCCGAGCCAGCGCGCGAGGTCGGCGCGCTCCGGCACGAGCAGCGCGAAGTGGAAGAGCCCCGAGTAGCCGTCCGCCGGCCGTGCGCCCGGCTGCTCGGTGAGCACCAGCAGGTCCTCGCCGCCGGCGCCGAGACGGGCGCGGCCGCCGTCGCGCTCGTGCACGCGGAGGCCTATCTGCTCCTCGTAGTAGGCGAGCGACCGGTCGAGGTCCGCGACCGTCAGGTGCACGGCGCCCATGCGCATACGGCGATCATAGGAGCGTGCGTCAGCGGCCGGTGAACGGGTCGGCGATCGGCTCCTCCGAGAGGTTCGTCCAGACGCTCTTGACCCGTGTGTACTCGCGGATCACGTCGACTCCGTTTTCCTTTCCGAGTCCGCTCTGCTTGAAGCCGCCGAACGGCGACAGCGGACTGAGCGTGCGATACGTGTTGATCCAGACCGTGCCCGCATCGAGAGCCGCCGCCACGCGGTGGGCACGCTGCAGGTTGTTGGTCCACACGCCTGCAGCGAGGCCGAATCGGGAGTCGTTCGCCAGGGCGATTGCTTCCGCCTCCGACTCGAATCGACCGATCGCCAGGACGGGGCCGAAGATCTCCTCACGCGCAACAGTCATGTCGTTCCTGACGTCCCCGAAGACGGTCGGCTCGTAGAACCAGCCGTCGTCAAGGCCTTCAGGCCGCTTTCCGCCCGCCTGGAGGCTCGCGCCCTCCGCGTTTGCGACCTCGACGAAATGCTCGACTCGCGCCCGTTGGGACTCGATGGCAAGCGGTCCGATCTCGGTGTCCGAGTCGAGAGGGTCGCCGATCGCGATCGCAGCGGTTCGACGTGAGACGCGCTCGACGACCTCGTCGTAGATGTTCGCGTCGACGAACGCACGCGATCCCGCCACGCACGTCTGCCCGGCAGCCGCAAACACGCCGGCCAGCAGCCCCATCGCAGCGTTGACGGGATTTGCGTCGCCGAACACGAGCTGCGGGCTCTTTCCGCCCAGCTCGAGGGTGACGCTCGCGAAGTGCGACATCGCGCCGATCGCGACCTTCCGCCCCGCCTCGTTGCCTCCGGTGAATGCGACCTTGCCGACCTGCTCGTGCTCGACGAGCGCGGCGCCAACCCGACCGTCGCCGGTGACGAGATTGACGACGCCGGGAGGGAACCCGGCCTCGTCGAAGAGAGGCATGAGCGCCAGCAGAGACGCCGACGCGTGCTCGCTCGGCTTGATCACGACTGTGTTGCCGCACGCGAGCGCGGGCGCCAATTTCATCGCGGCAAGCTGGAGCGGAGAGTTCCACGGGACGATGGCCGCCACGACGCCGATCGGCTCGCGCCGCGTGTAGTTCAGGATGTTCGGGTTGGTCCCGGGGATGACGTCCCCCGAGATCTTGTCCGCGAGCCCTCCGTAGAACCGAAAGAACTCAGGGACGCGACGCACCTGACCGGTCGTCTCCCGCAGCAGCTTGCCATTGTCGAGAGTCTCGAGCCGGGCCAGTTCCTCCGCCTTCCCCTGAACAAGGTCCGCAAGCCGGAAGAGAAGACGGCCCCGCTCGGTTTGCGAGAGGTCCCGCCAGCCGGGCTCGCCGAGTGCGCGGGCGGCAGCGCTAACGGCCCGTTCGACATCGTCGACGCCTCCGACGGGCGCGCGATACCAGGCTTGCCCGGTCGTCGGGTTGAAGCCGTCGAAGAACTCTCCGTCGGCCTCTGTCCATTGACCGTCGATGAAGTGCGTGTAGGTCTCCACGTTGGCGCTACCCCTCTCGTCGAGCTCCGTGCTGAGCCGCGTTCACCGGTCTGCAACCTTGATGACGCCGCCCGGCGCCTGGCGCGCCAGCGCGCGCGTCAGGAACCCCGCTGTCCTACCTTGATCCTCGACCGCCTCCTTCTGCTCGACAGCGCGCTTGACGAGACGACCCCCGAGGTACCGAATCGGCTCGGGCGGGAAGAGATGTCTCGACCCGTCCGCGAGAGCGTTCTTTGCCCAACGGTCGTCGGCGTCGAGCGCCAGCGAGGCGAGGATCTTCCCGCCGAGGATGCACGGGCCGACTCCGCTTCCCGAGAAGCCGACGGCGTAGAGCACGTTCTTGCGCCGCCTCAGGTGCCCGAAGAGGGGCATCCCCGAGTGACTCCGGTCGCTCGGACCCGACCAGGCATGTGTGATCGGAACACGCTGGGTCTCCGGGTACAGCCAGCGAAGGTCATCTGCGATGCTCCGCGACCGGGCCGGGTCGTAGTGGAAGTCCCAGTCGAAGCGACCCGCCTTGCCGACGGCGCCGCCGCCCCTCCCGATCGCAATCCGCCCATCGGACGTGGTGCGGAGGTAGTGAAGGATCTGGCGAGAGTCGGTAATCGACTCGCCCCCGGTCCATCCGATCTCTGCGAGAGTCTCGGACATCGGCGCGGTCGCGATCATGTCGCTCGCGATCGGCACGCAGGCACGACGGAGCTCGCGGAACTCAGGGAACGCGAGCGTCCAGACGCCGAGCGCGCAGACGACCTTGTCCGCGTCGACTCGCCCGGACGCGGTCACGACGCCCTTCTCGTCGATCGAGACGACGGGTGAGTTCTCGTAGATCTGGACGCCGCGCTCGAGCACGACGTCCCGCAAGCCGCGAACGAGGCGCGCCGGCTGAACCGTGGCTTGAGTGCGATCGATCAGCCCCGCGAGATATCGCTCCGAGCCACCGCGGCGGCACAGCTCCTCCCGAGGAAGGACGGTGTACGCATCGATCCCGCGCCGCTCGAGGTCGGCCAGCGCGCCGTCCCACCTGCCGATCTGCGCTTGCGACGTGGCTGTCCAGAGCCACCCCGCCTTGATGTAGTCCGCGTCGATCTTGTTCTGGGCGACGAAGTCGCCGAGGAAGTCGACGGCTCTCTCGGATTCGGTGGCAAGCCAGACCGCGTCGTCCTCACCGCAGACCTTGACGAGTGAGGACAGCTTCGCCCACCACGTGAGTGCAAATCCGCCGTTGCGGCCGCTCGCACCGCCGCCACAAATGTCTCCCTCGACGACGACGACGTCCAGCGTGGGCACGCGCTCCTTGAGGAAGTAGGCCGTCCAGAGCCCGGTATATCCACCACCCATGATGCAGACGTCTGCCCGGCGCGTGCCCTGGAGCGGCGGCTGCATTGCTCCTTCGGACTCGCCGGCGAGGGCTTGCTGTAGCCACAACGATCGGTGGGTGAGCTCGCTCGGGCCGAGCGGAGACCGCCAACTGGTCAGCGCCATCGGGATCTCACACCTCCACCTGACAGAACGTCACGACGGCTCCGAGAAACGTGCGCGCGGCAAGAAGCCGCCCCTTTCGAACTGGGCAACGTATCTCCCATCTCTCACGATGATTTCTCCGCCGAAGACGACGGTCTCGACGGAACCTTCCATCCGGAATCCCTCGTAGATCGTGTAGTCGCACTTCGACATCTCCTCGTCCGCGGTGATGACCTTCTCTCGACGCGGGTCGAAGATGACGATGTCGCCGCTGCTCCCGATCGCGATCGTTCCCTTCTTCGGAAACATCCCGAACAACCGCGCAGGGGCAGCACAGAGAAGGTCGACAAGCCTCGTCAGGTCGAGGCGCCCCTGGCGAACACCCAGCTCGTACATGACCTCGAGCCGGTTCTCGATCCCCGGCACACCATTCGGAATCGTGAAGAAGTCCGTGGCGGCGTCCTTCCAGCGCGTCAGCCACGGGCAATGGTCGGTGGAGACGACGCTGAGCGTTCCATCACGGAGCGCTGCCCACAACGCGTCGGCGTGACCGTTCTCGCGAATCGGCGGCGTCACGAGGTACTTCGCCGCCTCTGACCAGTCGCCGAGGAGCTTGTCCTCGGTGAACGCGAGGTAGTGGGGGCATGTCTCCGCCCAGAGACGGCTCCCTCGATCCCTCTCGTAGGCCACGACCTCGGCAGCCTCGCGGCACGAGACGTGCATGATGTACGCAGGCGCTTCGGCGATCCCGCAAAGAGTGGCGACACGCGAGATGGCCTCGGACTCTGTCCGAACCGGCCGCGTGTAGGAGTGCCAGATCGGAGCTGTGTCGCCTCGCTGCAAGGCTTGCTCCTGGAGGACCTCTATCGCCCCCCCGTTCTCCGCATGCGCCATGACGAGCGCGCCGGACTTCGCTGCGACCTGCGCAACTCTGAACAGCGTGGAGTCGTCGACCCAGAGGGGCGACTCCTTGTATGCCAGGAAGAGCTTGTAGCTCGTCACGCCTTCGTCGCACATCCGGGCGAGGTCGTCCTCAGCGCCGGGATAGGCCATGTCGGTGACGATCATGTGGAAGCCGACGTCGACGGCGGGCGGCCTGTCTCTCAGACGCTGCTTCCATTGCTCCAACGTCGCCTGAAAGCTCGTCCCAGGGCTCTGAGTCGCGAAGTCGACGATCGTCGTGGTTCCCCCGACCGCTGCCGCAATCGATCCGTCCGGGAACCCATCGCAGGTGACCGCCCCCTCAGAGGGGTCGTCGAGCTCGTTGTGCGGTGCCTCGAGATGCGTATGCATGTCGACGCAACCAGGCAGAACCAGCTTTCCGGTTGCGTCCACGACGACGGCATCCGCTGGGCTCAGGTCACGTCCGATGGCCACGACGAGGCCCTCCTGGATGAGCACGTCCGCGGTGTATGTCGCAGCCTCGGTCACGACCTCGCCGCCCGTGATCAAGAGCCTGTTCACGACGCCCCCTCCCGGATGGATGTCGTCTGGCGCGCCCGGAAGTCCTTCGCCTCGGCCAGAAGGGCTTCGGCGAGCGCAATGTCCTCGAGATCGGTCATGGGGAGCGTCCGGCGGGCTTCGCCGAGCTCCCGTCCGTCGAGTTCGCCCGAGGCGAGCGCCGGATCGTCGCCGGCGCGAACAAGGACGTCGCCCGTCGGGCGAAAGACGGTCGAGCGCCCCCAGAATGTGGCGACCTCGTCGCTGCCGGCGAGATTGGCGAAGATCACGTAGACGGCGTGACAGAGCGCCTCGGCCCGCGTGATCGTCGCCCACCCGTCAGCGCTGGAGAACCCGGCTCCGATCGCACCCTCGACGCTTGCAGCCGGGTGAACCAGGACGTCGGCCCCTTTGAGTCGCGCCAGGTACGCGAGCGAGGGATGCCACGTGTCCTCGCAGATGATGATGCCGAGGCGAAAGCCCGCCACCTCGACGAGGTCGAGGCTGGTACCTGCTTCGAACCTGTCGCCCTCGTCATACCGGTTGTAGTTCGGGAGGTAGATCTTGTCCTGGCGGTGGATCACCCCGTCCCGGCCGACCACGAGGGCGGAGTTGGTCGCGCCGCCGAATGCACCACCGGCAACCGGCGCACCGACGATGACCGTCGCATCTCCGGCGGCCGCCGAGAGTGTCGTCACCGCCGACCGAAGGTGGCGCTCCGACCAGGCGACCGGGTCTTGCACGTGGTACCCGCTGAGAGAGAGCTCCGGGAAGACGATCAGCTCCGCCCCGGTCTTGCGAGCACCCGCGACCGCCTCGACGTGCCGTTCGAGATTCGAAGCGGCGTCCGCGTCGTCACTTCCGGACTCGAGCTGGCCGATCGCGACTCTGAGCCGGCGGCGGTGAGCATCGGACTGTTCGCTCGACAACCCGGCTACCTCTCGATCGTCCGACTGTCGAGAGCTCTACCCCATCCCCTGATCACCGGCCGGGCGATGCCGGATGCGCCGAGGCAGTGATGGAACGTCACGGCGACGCTGTCGAAGACCGTGGTGTCGAACTCGGCTTCGAAGTCGACGACGAGCGGCGCCGCGGCGAGGTTCGTGCACACGACCGCGACGGCGTCCGCGTCGGGGTCGTACGCCTCCTCCATCATGAGACGCAGGTCGGCGGGTGTTGCTGCAACCTCGCCCTCGGTCTGCCAGTTGCGCACCGTCTTGCGCACGCATTCGAGGCCCTCCGCTCCGTAGTTTCGTCCGACCTGGTCGGCGAGCTCGATCGTGTAGGGGATGGCGAGCCCCCACTTACGAACCCGCCGCGCCTGCATTGCCGAGACCATCGCGAGTGTCGTCGTCGTGAACGGGACCCCGAGCTTGTCCTCGATCCTGCGGGCGAGGTCTCGCTCCAGGTCGATGCCCATCCACCCGCCGGACGTCCCGTTCCACGCGACCACCTGAACCTGAGCATCGACCAGCAGCCGCGCCGCTTCGAGAAACGCCTCGAACGTGAACTGACGCGCAGACTCGTCGTCGAGACCGACGTCGTGAACCTCGATGCGTGTGAAATGGACGCTGACGTCCTCGTCCACCGCCTCGAGCATCTCCATCGTCAACGGCTCGAGCGCCGTGTTGACCGACGGAGTGATCATTCCGATTCTGTACTCGGCAAGCATCGTCAGCCCCCTAGGCCTCGGCGAGGGACTCATCGGTTCGTGCGAGCGACAGCGCGGTGTACGCGATGACATTCGCCGTCTCCGTTACGAGATCCATGTCGAGGAACTCGGGCACGTCACCGCTCGAGTGGTAGTAGACGTGCTGCGGTGGGAAGCGCCAGATCCAGCAGGCAGGCACCCCGTTGTCGTCGAACGGAGAGTGATCGCCCGAGAACACGTCGGTCGGCGTGAACACCTCGGGCTCCCAGTCGATCTCGCGGGCCCGGGCGACGACGAACGGCTTGATGTCCTCGTGGACGATCATCGCGCGCTTCCCGGGAAGAGCCCACGCCAGCGCGTCGAGGTTGAACATCGCGACCATGTCCGAGAGCTCGGCGAAGTGCCGGTCGACGTATGCAGCGGCGCCGCGTGAACCCAGCTCTTCGTCGGCAAGACCGACCAGCGTGATGCCCCGGGTCGGGTTCGTACCGGCCCACGCCCGCGCCATGTTGAGGAGCGTCGAGAGCCCGGTCGAGTTGTCCTGCGCGCCGACGCCCTGCCGCTGCGTGTCGTAGTGCGCGCAGACGACGACACGCTCCTGCGTCTGACCGCCGATCTCTCCCACGACGTTCGCGCTGGTTTCCCATCGGTACTCGACGCGGTGGGTGACCTTGACCACGGTCTCCGGCTCGGCGGCGAGCAGTGCGACGAGGTTCGCCCCGGCGTAGTTGTCGATGATCACCCCTGGTACCGGTAGGGGCGTGTCCGGCAGCCCGTCGAAGAGCGCAGTGTGATTCGCGATCGCTCCGGTGGGAACGGTGCTGATCACGATCAACCCGATAGCGCCCTCGTCGACGAGGAAGCCGCACATGTTGTACGGCCAGTACGTCTGGATGACGGCGAGCTTGCCGGACAAGTCGACGCGCGCCACGGCGTCTCGAAGCTCATCGACGCCGCTCGGCGCACCGAGGAACACGGCAGGCCCTTCTGCGACGCCGTCATGGGTGAACTGGAGGCCGGTCGTCGGGAACTCCATCCCTCGCGCCGGCACGCCGCACTCGGCCGCTTTGAGGTCATAGACCACGATCGGCACTTCCTCCAGGCGAACGTCGTCCAGGCCGGCAGACTTGAACTCCGCTTCGATCAGCTCACGCGCCTGGGCCTCACCGGGAGAGCCGACGAACCGATTTCCGATGTCGCAGAAGCGGTGGATGTCCCGAGCGATGTCGCTGACCGCAAGGCTCGGGAATGTCGAAGGCAACGTTAGGCTCATCTCGGCTCCAATCCGATGTCGGAAGTTCGACTGTTCCTCTCTTGCGTCGGCTCGGCCGCCCACACAGGCGCAACCGCCCACACCGCCCGGCAGCTCGCGCTAGTTCCCACCGACATCGAGCTCCTGTCCGCGTCGAGCCACCTGCGCGAGCGCGACGGCGAGGATGAGGGCCCCTCCGTAGAAGAGCTGCTGGACGAACGCCTCCACGCCGACGAGCTGCAAGCCCGTGATCCCGGTGACCAGGAAGTAGACGGCGATGAATGCTCCCCAGGGGTTGAAGCGGCCGGGAGCGATGCTGGTTGCGCCGAGGAACGCCGCGGCGAACGCCGGCAGGAGCAGCTGGGAGCCCGACGAGGGATCGGCCGAGCCGGTCGTCCCGGCGTAGAGAACGCCGGCCATCCCCGAGACGAAGGCGGACGCGATGAGAGCGCCCCAGCGGAGGCGTCCGACCGACAGCCCGGAGAGCCGCGCGACCTTTCGGCCCCTGCCGACCACCAGGAGTCGCCGGCCGACAGGCGTGAACTCGAAGACGTACCAGATCACGACGCAGAGCGCCAAGCCGTAATAGAACTCGAGCGGAATGCCGAGGAAGCGGTCGACGATCGTGATGTTCACGAGGGACGGCGAGACGCCGCTGATCGTGTTCGACGCGCTGATCCACAACACGATCCCGTAGACGAACGTTCCGGTCCCGAGCGTCACGATGAACGGGTTGATCCCGAGCAGGACGACGAGCGCTCCGTTGATCACGCCGACCGACACCGCACACGCGAGCGCGACGACGATCGCCCAGCCGATCGCCCAGTGGTGGTTGGCGTTCAGGATCGCGAGGATCATCGACGAGAGGCTGAGCGTGTAGGCGACCGACAGGTCGTAGTCGCCGGTCGTGAGCGGGATCAAGAGTCCGAGCGTCAGCACGACGATCACCGCCTGCGACCCGAAGATGCCGGCGAAGTTCCCGGTGGTCGGGAACGTCGACGACGTCGCGGGAAGCACGGTGAAGAACAGGCACAGGAGCCCCCAGGCGAAGACCAGCGCGTACCTCTGGACGAAGTCGGAGGGCCGAAGCCGCCGTATGCGCTCGCCCTCTGCCGGCGGCACCTGCGCCTCGGACGTCTCGACCGGAACGCTGGAGCGGACCCCGGTCACCTATGCCGCTCCGAGCGCGTCGACGACGGCGATGCTGCTGTAGCAGCGCTCCGTGATCTGGTGCTTGGTGACGTCCTTCCCGACCAGCTGCTCGACGATCCGCCCGCGACTGAAGATCAGCACCCGGTCACAAACCGCCGCGAGCTGCTCGTAGTCCGAGCTGGCGCAGATCACCGGCGTCCCTGCGTCGGCGGCACGTCGAATCGCCGCGAAGATCTGCTGGCGGGCGCCGACGTCGACGCCCTGCGTGGGCTCGTGCAGCAGGAGCAGGCCGGGCCGCCTGCGGAGCCACTTGGAGAACAGCGCCTTCTGCTGGTTCCCGCCCGAGAGCGTCGAGTAGACAGCCTTCGGGTCGGGCGGACGCACGTCGAACGTCGACATGAGCCCACGGGTCTCGCGTACCGTCTCTCTCCGACGGAGCACACCGAGCCGGAAGAACTCCTTCAGCGACCGCATCAGGATGTTGTCCACGAGCGTGAGCGACCCGACTGCCGCATCACGCAGGCGATCCGCGGGAATCAGGGCGATGCCGGCTCCCAGCGCCTTCGCAGGCGTGAGTCGCGCGAGCTCGTAGTCGTGCCCCGGGAGCGTCAGCCGCCCGACCTGCGGACGTTCGGCGCCGAAGATGCAGTACGGAACGCGTTCGAAGCCCGATCCGACCAGGCCCGTCAGCCCGAGGACCTCACCCTCGCTGAACTCGAATGACACGTCGGCCACAACATCGTCGCTGAGCGCCTCCACGGAACCGAGCGGAGGTCGACCTCCGTCCTCGTCTCGCGAATAGATCGACTCGACCAGCCTCCGTCCCAGGATGAGCTCGATGAGGCGCGTCTCGGTCGCGTCCTGCGTCCGGACAGTGCCGGCAACCGCGCCGTCCCGCAGGACCGTGATCGCGTCCGTGATCTCGCGTACCTCGTCGAGATCGTGCGAGACGAAGAGCGCGCTACCCCCGGCTGCGGCGATCTCCCGGACGAGACGAAAGAGCTCCACGCTCCCCTCGCGCGGAAGGAAGACCGTGGGCTCGTCGAGCACCAGAACGCCTTTGACCTCCTCGCCCGTGCTCGACTTGACGCGAAGGCCCTCGACCGCGCGGACGATTGCAAGCAAGGCACGCTCGACCGGCGACAGGTCTCCGACCAACGTCGAGGGATCGATCGCGAGTCCGTACCGGTCGAACGTGGCCTTCGCCCGAGCGCGCTCTGTACGCCACGAGATATGAAACCGACGACTGCGCGCTCCGAAATCTCCGAGCCTCAGGTTCTCGAGAACGCTGAGCGACGGCACGAGCCCGAGGTCCTGGTGAACGAAGTCGAGGCCGAGCTTTCGGAACTGCCCCGGACGAAGGGGCAGCCTGACGGGCGCTCCGTGGATGAAGAGCTCGCCGGCGTCGGGCGCGTGGTACCCCGAGAGGATCTTGATGAGCGTCGACTTTCCGGAGCCGTTCTCTCCGAGCAGCCCGTGGATCTCACCCGGGGCGATCGCGAGGTCGACGTTCTTGAGCGCGCGTGTTGCGCCGAACGACTTGCAGAGATTCCTCAGCTCGAGGGCGGGAGGAGACATGTGCGATGTCTGCTGCGGTTCGCCTGTTCCCTTGTCAGTCGACAAGCTTCGTCGCCCTCCCGCCACTCGAGTCAAGGTGATCTTCGTTCCTTCGGTCGCGCGCGGTCGCTAGCCGGCCCAGAGCTTGTGGTAGCCGGCGACGTACGCCGATCCGTAGCCCTTCGTGTACGACGGCGGGCTGCCCGCCTGGGCGACGTTCTTCTTGGTGAACACGCGGATGCCGTACGGCTCGGGCCTCGGCGCGCGGAGTCCGAGCATGACCCGCATGTTGAGATCCATCATCGCCCAGCCGAGCTCCGGCGACTCTCCGATGTCGCACCGAACGATGTCCTGCTTCTTCATCATCGTGAGGACGAACGGAGTGGCGTTGAAGGTCGCAACGTGCACCTTCCCGACGCGTCCGGCGGTGATGATCGCCGGCGCGACCCACTGCATCATGCCGTCGTAGATCGGAATGATGTAGTTCACATTCGGGTTCTTCGCGAGCGCCGACTGCGTCGCCGGCTGCAGCCCGGTCGCCCAGTTGTTGAGCGGGACGTTGATCACGCTGAAGGTGCAGCTCGGACCGCAGCGCCGCTTGAACTCGTCCTTCATGGTCGCGACGATGCCGTTCGACGGCGGGTAGTCGGCCGAGTTGATGATCACGACGTTGGCCTTGCCCCCCGTGTCCTGGATCACCCAGTCGACTTCGAGGCGCGCGATCTTCGAGTACTGGGCGGGGAAGTCCGACGTGACGTTCGGCGGCTGCGGGTCGGTGGTGTCGAAGAGGTGTGCCGTGACCACCGGGATCCCCGCCCGCTTCGCCGACAGGATCTGCGGCTGCAACTGCTTCGGGTTCGGCCCGAACAGGCTGATGCCGTCCGCCTTACGGGCGATCGCGAGGTTCATGGCCTGCACCCACTGCGTCGGCTGACCCTGGTTGGGGTTGCCGACGTACTTGATCCCGTACTGGTCGGCGACAGCCTTCATGCCGGACTCGACGTTCGTCACGAACGGGATCGCACTCGTCACCGGGATCTCGAAGAAGGTCTTTCCCTTGAGCTTGGAAGCATCGAACGCAGGCCCGGGCGGAACGAAGCCCGGCACCTTGCTGAACTTGGCGATCTGAGCTTTCGCGTAGGCGATGTCGGGCTTGGCGGCCGCCTTGTCATTCGACGCGAAGGCTGCAGAAGCCGCGGTGATCGCAACGGCGGCGACGATCAGGAGGGCCGACAGCGTGACTGCTGCGCGGCGGCTTGACCATTCCCTTCTCATCTTCAGCGCTCCAATCTTGGGGGGGCTGCATGCAGATGTATACGAGAGTGCTCGAAGATAAAATCACGGCTGCGCGGGCGAGTCAAGCCTCGCGCCTCGCCCGTGCGAAGGACCGCGGACCGCTACAGGACGGCGGTGGCGTCCAGCGCCGCCGACCGCGCGGCGGCGGGTGCACCGTAGGTGCCTGACCGCTCGAGCCGGCGCGACATGGCGTTGCGGAAGTGCTGGCGCGCGAGCCGCTCGGCGTCCGCAGCGTCGCGCACGGCGAGCGCCTCGATGATCGCCTCGTGCTCCTTGATCGCTTCCGCGATGCGGTCCCGGTCGCTCAGCGTGGAGTCCTGCATTCGCTCGATCAAGCTTCGAAGTCGACCCAGCTGATCCGCGAGGTAGCGATTCCGCGACGCACCCCAGAGGGTCTCGTGGAACGAGTGGTTGAGCTCGACCCGGCCTTGCAGAGCCGACTCGCCCTCGGCGTCGAACAGGCGCCGTTCCGCCTGGACGATCGCCTGGAGGTTCGCGATCTCGAGCTCCGACCGCGCCACCGCCGCGAGGCTCGTCGCCATGCCCTCGAGCGTCTCTCTCACCGCGCAGAGGTCGGCGAGCTCGTCGAGCGAGAACCCGACGACCTCCAGCCCTCCACCCTCGGCGACCTGCACCAGGCCGTCGACCTCGAGTCGCTGAAGGGCCTCCCTGACCGGCGTCCGGCTGACCGAGGCCAGCTCCGCGATCGAGGTCTCGACGAGCCGTTCGTGTCCTTGCAGCTCTCCGGAGACGATCGCCGCACGGAGCCAGTCGTAGAGCTCGTTCGCCCTCGATCGGCGCCGAGGCAGTTGGACAGGGTTCAGCGGCACGCGACCTCAGTTCCGAGAACAGCCTCGTGGTCCATTGCGGGTGAACCCTACACTCATGCCCGTCAGGCCTCGAGCTCCGCCGCGGGACCCGGCGTTTGCTGGTCGGCCGCGAAGATCGGCACGTCGAGACTATGCGGCCTCGCCGAGGGCGCCTCGGCCTCGACGTGCGACCGGACGAGCGCGACGTAGCGGTACACCCAGTGCACGAACTTGCTGTACGGAAACGTGAGGTAGAGGCCGCCCAGTGCGGCGAGGTGGACGATCAGAATCGCCCCCATCAGCGAGGTCGAGCGAAGGACGAGCGTCAGGAGCCCGGTGAGCGTGGCAAAGAGCAGGGTCACCGTGAACGAGCGGTCGAGCCTCCTGGCGTCGTCGATCTTGCCGGCTCCCCGCGAACGGATCCCGATCACCAGGAACCCGACGCATCCCGCCAGCGTCGCGATCCCGCCCAGAGTGCCGAGGACGACCGGAACGCTCAGCACCGGATAGGGGGGCTCGATCCCGAGGACGTCCTGCTGGAATGCTGCGGCGACCGTCGAGAGGAACATGGCGCCGAAGCCGTAGAAGACGCAGTGGTGCAGCCTCCGTCGCGACCGCGAGACCCGCTCCGCAGGGTAGTAGCATCCTCCCCCGCCTCCCCCCAGGTGCTTCAGCCGCAACGCATCGGCGGCCGCGGCCGCGATCGGCTTCAGGCGCACGAGCTGCCTCGCCCCGCCGGTCGCCTCCCTTGCGAGGCCGTGCGCGCCGGCGAGGATCGCGATCGCACAGCAGATGCTGATTGCGACCGCGGGCAGGAGCAGCCACAGGAACGGAATGACCTCGTAGAAGCTTCCACTCCCCGTGTGCGTCCGGACGACTGCGCCCGCGTCGTGCGTCGTCACCGCGACAGTCGTCGCGAGAATCAACGTGACGAGCACCGCGGCGAGGATCGAGCTGGTTCGAGTCAAGAGCCGCCAGAACGCCTGTGGTCGCGCGTACGTCTCGAATGTCTCGGATCGTGCCTGTGCCATCAGCGACGGGATGTCCACCGCGAACTCGTGCGGCGGTGAATACGGGCAGGCGTGAACGCACGCCCGGCAGTCGTGGCACAACGACGAGAGGTACGAGACGTCACCCGAGGCGAACGAGCTCCGGAGCTCCATCGCCGGGAAGACCGCGCAGATCCCTTCGCAGTAGCGACACGAGTTGCAGACGGAGAATTGGCGGTTCGCTTCGGAGAGCATGTTCCGGTCAAGCACGCGCGGCCTCTCGCCCGGCGATGCGACCGAACACGCTCCCGATCGTCAGACCGACTCCGGCCAGGTAGCCGCGGTCGAGGATGTTCCCTGCCATCGCCTCGCCCGCGGCGAACACGTTCTCGAAGCGGCTTCCGTCCTCTCGGAGGACGCGTGCGGAGGCATCGACCGCCACCGCTGCATAGGTGAAGGTGATGCCCGGGCGAAGCGGGTAGGCAAAGAAGGGTGGGTGCTCGATCGTCTGCGCCCAGTTGCTGCGCGGCGGGTCGATTCCCACAGCCCGCCGTCCGTCGAGCCGGCTCTTGTCGAATCGACGACTGCCATCAACCGAAGCGTTGAACTCGTGGATCGTGTGTGTCGCGGCGTCTGCGTCGAGATCGAGTTGGCGAATGAGCCCGTCGAGCGTGGTGCTCATGAAAGGCGGGTGGAAGGGCGGGATGAAAAGTCCCCACGAGCGCCTGTCGAAGATCGAGAAGGCGAGCTGATCCGGCTGGGTGGCGATCCGCTGACCCCATACGGCATAGCGCTTCGGCCAGGAGTCGTCGCCTTCGTCCTCGAACCTGTGCCCGTGCTTGTTCAGCACGACGCTGAAGGGGATCGAGTCGACGCGAGTGACGATCCCCCCGTCGAAGCGCGGCGCGCGCGCGTCGACCGCGACAGAATGGAAGAGGTCGCTCCCGGTCGGCCTCGCGCCGTGTGCAAAGAGCTGGCCGACGACGGCCCCGTCGTTGTCGGGTGTTCCACGGACGATGAAGTTCGCGGCACCGCGACCCCAGCGCTCGGCGAGCCACGAGTGATTGGCCTCGAACCCACCGGCGGCGACCACCACCGCACGCGCCTCGGCCGCCTCGGTTCGACCGGCGGACTCCACGGTCACTCCGGCGCAGCGACCGTTCGAGAACGCCAAGGCCGAGACACGCGCGTCGTACCGAACCTCGACCCCGGACCTCTCCGCCGCGGCGTAGTAGGCGTTGATCATCGCCTTCCCGCCACCCAGGAAGAAGAGGTTGGTCGCGAGATCGAGCGTCCCCTTGATCGCCGGCTGCCAGCGGACGCCGTGCTCCTCCATCCAGGTCGGCAGTGAGCGGGACTCCGCGACCATGAGCTCGGCGAGATCGGCGTGCTCGAGGTCCGATACGCCGGCCAGGTCCGCCAGGAACTTGGCCTCCGGGTACGGAGCGGGCGCCCATCTGCTCGGCTCGTCGTGCGCATAGCGGATGTCGCGCGTATGCCTGCTGTTGCCACCGCGGCGCCACCGCGGGGAGCGTTCGATGAGCAGCACGCGAGCCCCTTCGTCGCGGGCGGCGAGCGCCGCCACGAGGCCTGCATTCCCGCCACCCACGACCACGACGTCGTGATCCGACATGTGGGCGATTGTACGCGACGGTATACATCGGCTCAACCCTCCGCTCCAACCCCGGCAGGCACGATACGGCCCGAGCGGTCATGTCCGGTGATAACTGCAGGCTCGACAAGTGGCTCTGGGCCGCGCGCTTCTTCAAGACGCGCGCGCTCGCGACCGAGGCCGTGCTCGGCGGCCACGTGCACCTGAACGGCGCGCGGGTCAAGCCGGCGAAGGACGTGCGCGCCGGCGACACGCTCGCGATCCGCATCGGCACGACCGAGTGGACGGTCGTCGTCGCAGCGCTCGCGGACAAGCGCGGGCCGGCGAAGGTCGCGCAGGAGCTGTACGACGAGACCGAGGAGTCGCGCGCGGCCCGCGAGCGGCAGGCGCTGCAGCGGAAGCTCGCGCCTCCCCCGCTCGGCGCCGAGCTCGGGGGCCGGCCGACCAAGCAGGACCGGCGGCGCCTCGACGCGCTGCGTCGCGCCCAGCAGCGCGGCCGATGACTCCCGGCCGCCGCGGCGGTCTCTCCTACATGGTCACGCTGCGGCTCGTCGACGCTCTCGCCCGGCTCCAGCTCGAGGCAGGGCGCGCCGGCTACCGCATCACGCTGGGACGCGCGCCGGACGAGCTCGCCGAGCTCGTCGAGCTGGCCGGTCTCTCCGAGGTGCTAGGTGTCGAGCCGCGGCGGCAGCCCGAACAGCGGGAACAGCCGCTCGGTGTCGAGGAAGAACGTCAGCTCCCCGATCTTCCCGCCTGAGACCTCGATCACCTGCAGCGCCCACGGCTCGTAGCCGCCGCCCTCGGCCGGCTTGTACTGGCCGAACGCGGCCGAGCCGTTCGCCGTTCCGGCCGGCACAACCCGCGAGCCGCTGCAGCCGATCCCGGGCCCGAACCACCACGTGAAGATGTCGTCGCGGCCGGAGAGCCACAGGTCGTACGGCGGCATCGACTGCGTCGCGTCCTCGTGGATCAGCGACGTGAGCGCATCGATGTCGTAGGCCTCGAAGGCGGCGACGTAGCGCTCGAGCAGCGCGCGCTCCTCCGCACCGAGGGGCTCCGACACCGTCATGTCGCGCGCCGCGATCGTCGCCCGGGCGCGCTGCAGCGCGCTGTTCACCGACGCGACGGACGTCTCGAGCAGCTCGGCGATCTCGGTCGCCTGCCAGCGCAGCACCTCCGCCAGGATCAGCGAGGCGCGCTGGCGCGGCGGCAGGTGCTGCAGCGCCGCGACGAACGCGAGGCGGAGGCTCTCGCTCTCGAGCGCCGCGTCCTCGGGCGTCGGCGTCGGCTCGAGCCAGGTCACCTCGGCGGGGATGTTCAGGCTCTCCATCACCGGCGCGCCTGCGGGGCCGAGGTCCATCGGCCGGGGGCGGCGCTCGCGCCCGTTCAGCATGTCGAAGCAGACGTTGGTCGCGATCCGGTACAGCCACGACCGCAGCGCGGCGCGGCCCTCGAAGCCCTTGTAGCCGCGCCAGGCCCGGATCATCGTCTCCTGCACGGCGTCCTCCGCCTCGAAGGGCGAGGCGAGCATGCGGTAGCAGTACCCGGTCAGCTCGCGGCGGTGCTCTTCGAGGCGTGCGCCGAGATCGGCGTCCGAGAGCGTCGACTCCATGACAGCCACGCTACTACGACTCGCCCCGGACCGCGAAGTCATCGGACTGCGGTAGAACCCCGGGTGCCCGTGGTCGTCGACGTCCCCCAGCCGACACGCACGGGCGCCTTCGCCGCGCTGCACGAGCCGGCGTACCGCTGGTGGTTCGCCTCGCAGATCCTCTCGGGCTCGGGGAACATGGCGCAGGCAGTCGGCCTCGCGTGGCTCGTCCTGCAGCTGACGGGCAGCGGGGTCGACCTGGGCCTCCTGAGCGCGGCGTCGTTCGGGCCGGTGCTCGTCGCGAGCGCCTGGGCGGGGGTGTTCCTCGACCGCGTCGACCACCGCCGGGCGCTGATCGGCACGCAGGTCGCGTTCATCGCCGTCTCGGGGCTGCTTGCCGTGCTGACCGCGACCGGCACGATCCGCGTTTGGAGCGCGTTCCTGCTCGCGCTCGCAAGCGGGTTCGTGTTCGCGCTCGACGCGCCGGCCCGGCAGGTCTACGTGCTGGAGCTCGTCGGCCCGGCGCGCACCGCGAGCGCCGTCGGCCTGTTCGAGGTGATCGTGAACGCCTCGCGCGTGATCGGGCCTGCGACGAGCGGCGTGCTGATCGCGACCGTCGGCGTCTCGGCCTGCTTCGCCGCGAACGCGGCGTCGTTCGTGCCGACGCTCCTCGTGCTGCTCCGGTTCCGTCCCGACCACCGCGAGCGCACGCCCGGGGCCGCGCGCGGCTGGGCGGCGATCCGCGAGGGCCTCTCCCACGTGCGCCACCAGCCGGCGATCGCCTACACGATGGTGATGGCCGTCGCCTCGGGGATGCTCTTCAACCTCGGAGTGGCGCTACCGGTACTCGCGACGCGCTCGCTCGGGCTCGGCAGCGTCGGCTACGGCGGCCTGATGGCGGCGTTCGGGCTCGGCGCCATCCCCGGCGCGCTCGCCGCCGGGCGCACGGCGGGCGAGCCCGACGGACGGCGGATCCGGCTCCTCTGCGTCGTCACCGGCGTGACGGTGATCGCGATCGCGCTCGCACCCGCAGCCGCGGTCGCCTTCGTGCTGATGGCCGCGGCCGGGCTCTTCTCGATCTGGTTCATCGCGCTCGCGAACACGCTCGTGCAGCTGCGTGCGGCGCCGAGGCTCCGCGGCCGCGTGATGGGGCTGTGGACGATGGCGCAGCCCGGGATGAACCCGGTCACCGGGCTCCTGGCCGGCGCCGTCACGCAGGCGGCCGGCGGCCGCGCCGGTTTCGGCCTCGGCGGGGCGGCCCTCCTCGCCACAGGCGCGATCGGCTGGCGCGCGCTCGTGCGCTGAGAAACCGAACGGCGCTGCACGCCGTATCTCCTGTCACCCCCAGGTGAAGCGAGACGCAGGAGGCAAAACCGCATGAAGGTCGTCGCCCTGGCCCTCGCGCTCGCCGCCGCGGGCGCCCTCACCGCCGTCCTCGCCACCGCCCGCGCGGGCACGAAGGCGGCCAAGACGCAGCTGAACGTGCGCGGCACGCCGCTCGGCCGGATCCTGGTCGACCGGCGAGGCCGGACGCTCTACGAGTTCGCGGCCGACAAGCACGGTCGCAGCGCCTGCTACGGCCAGTGCGCGTCGTTCTGGCCGCCGCTCCTCGCGACCGCGGCCCAGAAGACGGGCCCGGGCCTGAAGGCGTCCCTCTTCGGGACGACCAAGCGGCGCGACGGCAAGCTCCAGGTCACCTACGCGCACCACCCGCTCTACCGGTTCGCCGAGGACACCGCTCCCGGCCAGGTCAGGGGGCAGGGCCTGAACGAGGCGGGCGGGCTCTGGTGGGTGCTCGCGCCGTCCGGCTCGCCGATCCAGAAGAAGGCGGCCCCGCCGTCGACCACGACGACGATGCCCGCGACGACGACGTCGCCGACCACCACGGCGGCTCCCCCGGGCTACTACCCCTGAGTCGGGGGGACGTGCCTCACCGCCTACTCCCTCGCGGCGAGGCACGGGCCCGGCTTCCTAGACCTAGGCGGCCCGCACGTCTTTCTCGACGACCTCGTAGCCGTCGTGCCGCTCGACCACGTGCTCGAGCTCGGGGAGCACGTGCCCGGGCGCGACGACGAAGCGGTTCGGGTCGGCGCGGACCCACCGGTACTCGTCCGCTGCCAGCCGCACCTTCTCGGTGCACGACCGGTCGGCGCACTCGCAGAGGAAGGCGACCTTGCCGTCCTCCGGGGGCGCGTGCGCCTCCCTCACCTCGTCGTTGATCGCCCGGAACACCTCTTCGTTGTGGACCAGGCGCCGTTTCGTCAAATCGTCCATTTTGCGGGGAATTCCCAGGTTTCGCCTCTGGAAACCCGTCAATAACGGACAGATGGCTGTGGCGCGGCGCTGCGAGCTCGTCCGCATCCAGAACGCCCGGATCGCAGCCTCGGCGCGGACCCATCACTTCGACAGCCATTCGCCCGTGCCGTTCGTCTGCGAGTGCGAGGACGCCGACTGCCGCGAGTTCGTCACCCTGACGCTGCCCGAGTACGACGGCTACCGCGCGCACGCCCTCTACCTCGTCTCGCTCGACCATCCGTTCCCGGGCGGCGAGCGGATCGCGGGCGGCGACGGCTTCGCCGGCTACCGGCTGCTGCGGCGCGTCGCAGGCTAGGGCGTCGTCGTCGTCCCGGACGAGGATGTCGTCGAGTACGAGTAGTACCGCTGCTGCGGCTGCGCGATCTCCGGCGTCGCGAACTGCTCGACCGGAGCCTTCCAGAGCGCCCCGGCCATGAAGTCGTGCCAGATCGACGCGGGGATGGTGCCGCCGTAGACGGGGGCGTACCCCTCGACGTAGTCCATCGGCACCTCGCGGTTCGGGTAGCCGACCCAGACGCAGGTCGCGAGCTGCGGCACGTAGCCGCAGAACCAGGCGTCGACGTAGTTCTCGGCGGTGCCCGTCTTGCCCGCGATCGGACGGTCGATCGCTGCGCCCGTGCCGGTGCCCTTCTGCGTCACCGCCTCGAGCGCGTACGTCACCTCGTCGGCGATCTGCCGCGACACCGCGACCGCCGGCTTCGCCCGCTCGAACGGCACCGTCTGCCCCGCCGCGGTGCGGATCGACTGGATCGCCTGCGGGTCGTGGCGGACGCCGTGGTTCGCGAGCGTCGCGTAGGCGGCGGTCATCTCGAGCGGGCTCACCGCCTGCGTCCCGAGCGTGATCGAGCAGACCTGCTTCAGGTTCGACTCGATGCCGAGCCGGTGGGCCATGCGCACGACGGCGTCCGGGCCGACCTGGGTGACGAGCTGCGCGAAGATCGTGTTGACCGAGTTCGCGGTGGCGTCGATCAGGTTCATCGTCCCCTCCGCCTCGTCGGCGTTGTTGTGCACGTCCCAGAGCGTGTCGCCTGTCGCGCAGCGCTCATCGGGGATCGTCATCGCCGACGGCCCGCTGTAGTACGAGTAGAGCGAGATGCCGTGCTCGAGCGCGGCCGCGAGCGTGAACGGCTTGAACGCGCTGCCCGCCTGCCGGTGCCCCTGGGACGCGAGGTTGAACTGCAGGCGCTGCCCACTCGGCACGTACACCGACATCGCCTTCACCTTGCCGTTCCGCGGGTCGATGGCGACGAGCGCGCTTGCCGGGTCGGTGCGGACGCGCAGGTGCGCGCGGATCGCCTGGTTCGCGAGCCGCTGCAGGCGCGGGTTGATCGTCGTCTGCACGTGCAGCCCGCCGCTCTCGACGATCCGCTGCCCGTACTGCGCGACGAGCTGCTGGTCGACGTAGCCGAAGAAGTACGGCTCCTTGATCGTCTTGTAGAGCGTTCCAGGATGGAGGCCGAGCGGCTGCTTGACCGCCCACGCGTAGGCGGCGGAGCCGAGGTCGCCGTTGACGAGCATCGCGTGCAGCACCTCGTTGCGCCGCTCGAGCGCCGCGTGCGGGTTGCGGAACGGGTCGTAGTCGGTGGGCGCCTGCGGCAGGCCCGCGATCATCGCCGCCTGGACGACGCTCAGCTGCGAGGCGCGCCGCGAGAAATAGGTCTCGGCGGCGGCCGCGACGCCGTACGCCTGGTTCCCGTAGTAGACGACGTTCAGGTAGTCGGAGAGGATCTCGCGCTTCGTCAGGTGGTCTGCGAGGCGCAGCGCGAGGCAGGCCTCCTTGATCTTCCGGGTGAGCGTCTGCTCTGGACGGCCGATGTAGAGGTTGCGCGCGAGCTGCTGCGTCAGGGTCGACGCGCCCTGCTCCTTGCGGCCGGAGGTGATGTCGGCGACGGCGGCGCGGATGATCCCGGTGTAGTCGAGCGCGCCGTGCTGCCAGAAGCGGCGATCCTCGATCGCGACGGTCGCCTTGGGCAGCCACGGCGTCATCTGCGCGAGCCGCAGCTGCTGGCGGTTCCGCTTGGCGGGGATCGTCCCGAGGAAGCTGTTGTCGGCGGCGCTGACGAACGAGTTCGTGCCGAGCCCGATCGGCTTCAGCGACTCGAGGGAGCACCGCGACTCGATCACCGAGGGCCCGACGGCGGCGGCGAGCAGCGCCGCCCCCGCAGTCGCCGCGACGAGGAGCACGACCAGCAGCACGACGAAGCGCGCCCAGCGGCGGCCGCGCCCGCCCTGGCCCGCGCGCCGGCGTCGCCGCCGCCGGCGCGCGGCGGCAGCGGCAAGCGCTGGGTCGACGTCGTCCCGGCGGGCCACACCGGGCACATCCCCCGCCCTCCTGCTTTCAATCGTCGCCCCGGAATACGCGTAGCACTTCAACCGTTGTAGTTGATACGACTGTTGAAGCGAAGGAGATTACTACGTGTCTGAACTACTGCTGATCCCGCTCGAGGACAGCGTCGTCTTCCCGAACATGACGGTGACGCTCGCGGTCGACTCGGGCGAAGGCGAGCGCGTCTTGCTCGTGCCGGTGCACGAGGGCGCCTACGCGAAGGTGGGGACGGTCGCCGAGGCGACCGGGTCGATTCGCCTCCCCGGCGGGGGTCACGCAGTGACCCTGACCGGTCTCCACCGCGGTGTGGCAGGCGCCGCATCCACCGGACCCGACGGGCGCCTGCGCGTCGAGGTCGACGAGCGTCCCGACGAGAACCCGCCCCGCATCCAGACGGCCGAGCTCGAGCGCGAGTACCGCGCGATCGTCGAGGAGATCCTCGAGCTGCGCGAGGCCGACGCGCGCGTCCGCGACTTCGTCCGCGCGATCACCGACGCGGGCGCGCTGGCGGACACCACCGCCTACGCCCCGGACGTGAGCTTCGCCGACAAGGTGGAGCTGCTCGAGACGGTCGACGTCGTGGAGCGGCTCCGGCTCGCCGTGCGCCTCCAGCGCGAGCGGCTCGCCGAGCTGCAGGTGCGGCGGCGCATCCGCGACGACGTCGAGGAGGGCGCCCAGCGCCAGCAGCGCGAGTACATCCTGCGGCGCCAGATGGACTCGATCCGCAAGGAGCTCGGCGAGGACGACGCGTCCGCCGCCGACGACTACCGCACGAAGATCGCCGGGGCCGACCTGCCGGACCACGTCCGGGAACAGGCCGAGCGCGAGGTCTCGCGCCTCGAGCGCATGGGCGACCAGAACGGCGAGTCGCAGATGATCCGCACCTACCTCGACTGGCTGCTCGCGGTGCCGTGGGGCAAGCGTTCCGAGGAGCGCCTCGACCCGGCGCACGCACGCGAGGTGCTCGACGCGGACCACGCGGGCCTCGACGACGTCAAGGAGCGCATCGTGGAGTACCTGGCCGTGCGCAAGCTGCGCGAGGAGCGCGGCATCGAAGCGGACAAGCGCTCGGGCGCGATCCTGACGCTGATCGGGCCTCCCGGCACCGGCAAGACGTCGATCGGCGAGTCGGTCGCGCGGGCGCTGAACCGCGAGTTCGTCCGCATGTCGCTCGGCGGCGTGCGCGACGAGGCGGAGATCCGCGGCCACCGCCGCACCTACATCGGCGCGCTGCCGGGCCGCCTCGTGCGCGCCCTGCGGGACGCGGGCACGATGAACCCGGTGATCCTGCTCGACGAGGTCGACAAGGTCGGCGCCGACTGGCGCGGCGACCCGTCGTCGGCACTGCTCGAGGTGCTCGACCCGGCGCAGAACAGCACGTTCCGCGACCACTACCTCGACGTCGAGCTCGACCTGTCGCAGGTGGTCTTCATCGCCACCGCGAACATGGCCGAGACGATCCCCGGCCCGCTGCTCGACCGGATGGAGGTCATCCGGTTCGACGGCTACACCGTGGACGAGAAGGTCGCGATCGCGCGTGGCTACCTGTGGCCGCGCCAGCGCGAGCGGAACGGACTGCGTGAGGACGAGGTGAGCGTCGACGACCCGGTGCTGCAGACGATCGTGAGCGAATACACGCGCGAGGCCGGCGTCCGCCAGCTCGAGCGCGAGCTCGCGAAGCTGCTGCGGAAGACGGCGACGAAGCTCGTCTCCGGTACCGTCGAGGCGCCGGTCGCGGTCGACGTCGACCTGGTGCGCGACGCGCTCGGACGGCGTCGGTTCTACCAGGAGTCGGCGGAGCGCACCGCGGTGCCCGGCGTGGCCACCGGCCTCGCAGTCACCGGCACCGGCGGCGACGTCCTCTTCGTCGAGGCAAGCACCATGAAGGGCAAGGACGGCCTCGTCCTGACCGGCCAGCTCGGCGACGTGATGAAGGAGTCGGCGCGCATCGCGCTCACGTACGTCCGCTCGCACGCCGACACGCTGGGGATCGACGGCGAGGCGTTCGACGACCGGTCGTTCCACGTCCACGTGCCCGCCGGCGCGATCCCGAAGGACGGCCCGTCCGCCGGGGTCACGATGACGACGGCGCTCGCGTCGCTCCTCACCGGCCGGCCCGTGAAGCACACGGTCGGCATGACCGGCGAAGTGACGCTGCAGGGCCGCGTCCTCCCGATCGGCGGCCTCAAGCAGAAGGTGCTGGCGGCGCACGCCGCGGGCCTCACCGACGTGATCCTGCCGGAGCGCAACCGCGCCGACCTCGACGACGTCCCGCAGGATGTGAAGGAGCAGATGACCTTCCATCCCGTGATGACGCTCGACGAGGTGCTCGAGCTCGCGCTCGAGCCCGAGCCCTCCCATGCGCTGCACTAGGTGCGAGCCGATGCCCGAGGAGGTCCGCCGGCTGGCGGGCCTCCTCGAGCGGCGCTTCTCGATCGCCGTGATCTGGGCGTCGCACGAGGGCGCCACGCGGTTCAACGAGTTCGTGCAGGCGCTCCGCCCCGTCGCGCCGGGCACGCTCACCGCCCGCCTGAACGAGCTCGAGGAGGCGGGCGTTCTCCGGCGGGTGGTGGTCGACGGCCGGCCGCCGCGTACCGAGTACCGGCTGACGCCCGAGGGCGAGCGGCTCGCCGCGATCGTCGCGGCGCTCGGCGCGCTGACGCGCCGCTAGCTGCGCCGCGCGAGCCCGGCCGGGTCGACGGCCACGACGCCCGCGACCACGAAGCCGAACAGCGCGGCGACGCCGAGGCCGTGCGCCCACGGTGCCTCCGCCACCGTCAGCAGCCCGACGCCCGCGATCGCGAACGCGACCGCCGCCCGGAAGGCGAGGGTCGTCCGGCTCGGGCGCTCGACCCGCTCCGGCGCCTCCTCGGCGACGGCGCCGTGCGCGAGGCGGCCGCCGAGTACGAGCCGGAAGAGGAGCGCAAGCGACGGGAAGAGCAGCACGCCGCCGCCCACGACGGCGACGATCACGGCGATCAGCGTCGAGCGCGACGCGGCGGCCTGGCTGACCGTCAGGTCGCGCAGCATCAGGGGCCGCTGCGCGAGCCCCCACCCCACGACGATCGCCGCCACGGCGACCGGCGCCGCGTAGCGCGCGAGTTCGTAACGGCGCCCGGCGACGAGCGCCAGCGTGGCGAGGCCCGCGACGGCGGACACGGCGACTGCGGCGACCGGGCTTCCGAGCAGCAGCCGGTCGAAGAGCCGGTGGGCGTCGAACCGCAGCACGACGATCGACGCGGCGGCGGCTGCGCCGGTGACGACGCCCGCTCCCAGCGCCCGGCGGCGGAACAGCTCGACGAGCTCGGCCTGGCCGTGCCGCTGCGCATCGGCGGTGAGGTAGATCGCGGCGAGGTAGGCAGAGACGCCGACGGCGAGGATGCCGATGGTGATCCCGGTCGCGTTGAACCAGCTCGTGAGCAAGTCGCCGCTCGCGTTGCCGGTCGGGACCCGGAGCGATGCGATCCCGCCCACGGCGGCGCCGAGCGCGAACGGCGTGAGGATGGACGAGACGCCGAAGACGCTGTCGACGAGCAGCTGCTCGCGCCTGGCCGTCGCCCCGCCGCGCATGGCGTAGGTGGCGCCGCGGAAGATGATCCCGATCGCGGCGATGAAGAGCGGCACGGCGAGCGTCGAGGCGATCGACGCGAGCGCCTCGGGGTACGCGGTCCAGGTCACGGTCAGGACGAAGACGAGCCACACGTGGTTCGCCTCCCACACGGGCGCCATCGAGTCGTGCGCGTGGTCGCGGATCGCGTCGGCCTTGGCGCCACGCCCGGCGAAGAGCTGCCAGAAGCCCGCGCCGAAGTCTGCTCCGCCGAGCACGACGTAGAGCACCAGGCCGGCGAGAACGAAGGCGAGCGGCCACACGTCGAGGTGCATCAGTGGCCCCCCAGCGGCGCGCGCGCGAGCCGCCGCAGCGTCCAGGCGAGCCCCAGGTAGGTGCCGAGGTAGACGACGACGAGCGCGCCGTAGCCAACCGGGATCCCGCCCGCGCCGGTCACGGCGGCCGACGTGCGCATGACGCCGTAGACGACCCAGGGCTGGCGGCCGAGCTCGGTCGTCACCCAGCCGGCGATCAGCGCCACCACCGAGAGCGGCCCGGCGAGCGCGACGGCGCCGAGGAACATGGGGTGCTCGGGCAGCTGTCCGCGGCGCCAGCGGAGGATCACGAAGACGACGCCGAGCAGCGCGAGCAGCGTCCCGATCCCGACCATCGTCTGGAACGCGAGGCGCACGCCGTTGACCGGCGGACGGTCGCGGGCGGGCACGGCGTCGAGCCCGCGCACGACCGCGTTCGGGTCGTGGAACGCGAGCGTCGAGAGGAGCTTCGGGATCTTCACGCCCCAGACGATCCGCCCGTCGGGCTGGTACCAGCCGAGGACGTGCACCGGCGCGGCGCGGGTCGTCCGGGCGAGGCCCTCGAACGCCGCGAGCTTCGTCGGCTGCATCGTCGCGACGTCGCGCGCCGACCAGTCGCCGACGAGTACCTGGACGGGAGCGGCGAGCGCGGCGATCGTCAGCGGGATCGCGAGCGCGGTCGCGTGGTAGCGGTCGGTCTTCCCGCGCAGCCGCGCGACGGCGTAGACCGACGCCACGACGAAGCCGGTGACGAGGTAGCCCGCCACGTACATGTGCACGAGCTCGTGCCAGAAGTACGGGTTCACGAAGAGCGCCTGCAGCGGGTCGACGTGCGTCGCGCGCCCGTTGTGCATCACGAACCCGGTCGGGTGGTTCATCCAGCCGTTGACGGCGATCACCATCAGCGACCCGGTGAACCCGGTGATCACGATCGGGATGCCGCTCGCGAAGTGCCACCAGCGCGGCAGGCGCCGCCAGCCGTAGGCGTAGATCCCGATGAAGATCGCCTCCATGAAGAACGAGAAGCCCTCGATCGCGAAGCCGAGACCGAACACGCCGCCGAACGTCCCCGTGAACGCCGGCCAGAGGAGCCCCATCTCGAAGCTGAGGATCGTGCCGGTGATCACGCCGACGGCGAAGAGCGTCACCATCACGCGCGTCCACCGCTCCGCGAGCGTGCGGTAGACGGGGTCGCCGGTGCGCAGCCAGAGCCACTCGACGTAGAGCACGATCGCGGGGAACGCGATGCCGAAGCAGACGAGGGGGATGTGCACGGCGAACGAGAGCGCCTGCATCTGCCTCGCCTGGAGAAGGTACTGCTGAGCCGTCGGGCTCACGCAGCCATCATGCCTGCGGCTCAGGTCTCGCCGGGCTGCACCAGTCCCGACTCGTACGCGAAGACCACCGCCTGCACGCGGTCGCGCACGTCGAGCTTGCGGAGGATGCGCGCGACGTGCGTCTTCACCGTCGCCTCGCCCACGATCAGGCTCGCGGCAATCTCGGCGTTGGAGAGCCCGCGCGCGACGAGGCGGAGCACGTCGAGCTCGCGCGGGCTCAGCTCCGCGAGGGCGGGCGCCGTCTCCTCGGCCGGCGGGCGCGCCAGGAAGCGCTCGATCAGCCTCTGCGTCACCGCCGGTGCGAGCAGCGCCTCGCCGCGCGCGACCGTGCGCACCGCCGTGACGAGCTGCTCGCGCGGCGCGTCCTTCAGCAGGAAGCCGCTCGCCCCCGCCTGCACGGCCGCGTAGACGTACTCGTCGAGGTCGAACGTGGTCAGCACGAGCACGCGCGACTCGAGGCCGGCCTGCCGGATCCGCCGCGTCGCCTCGATCCCGTCGAGCTCCGGCATCCGCACGTCCATCAGGACGACGTCGGGCTGCAGCTCCTTCGCGAGGTTCAGCGCCTCGCGGCCGTCGGCCGCCTCCCCTGCCACCTCGATCCCGTCGGCGAGCTCGAGGATCAGCCGGAAGCCGGAGCGGACGAGCTCCTGGTCGTCTGCGAGCAGAACGCGGATCATGCGAGCGGCAGCGTGGCGCTGAGGACGAACCCGTCGCCGGCCGGGCCTGCGACGAAGTGGCCGTCGAGGAGCGCGACCCGCTCGCGCAGACCGGCGAGGCCTCGGCCGGAGCCGCCGCCGCGACCGGAGCCGTCGCCGTCGTCGCGCACCTCGACGCTGATGCTGTCGCGGTCGTAGCGGATCAGCACGGTGACGCGGTGCGCACCGGCGTGCTTCCGCACGTTCGTCAGCCCCTCCTGGAGCACCCGGTAGGCGGCGACGTCGAGCGCCGCCGGCAGCGGCGTCGGCTCGCCCTCCGTCTGCACGTCGACCTCGAGCCCGGCGGCGCGGGCGTGCTCGACCAGCCGGGCGGCGCGGGCGAGGCCGGGCTCGGGTGCGAGCTCCGGCGCCTCGTCGCCGCGGAGCGCCCCGACGACCCGGCGCATGTCCCCGAGCGCGGTGCGCGCCGTGTCGCGGATCGCGAGCAGCGGCGTGCGGACGAGGCCGGGATCGTGGGCGAGCGCGCCTTCGGCCGCGTCGGCCTGCACCGCGATCACGCTCATCGCGTGCGCGACCTCGTCGTGCAGCTCGCGCGCGATCCGCGCCCGCTCTTCGGCGACCGCTCGCAGCGCCCGCTCGTCGCGCTCACGCTCGAGCTGCGCCGCGAGCTCGGCGAGCGTCTCCGCGCGGAGACGCAGCTGGCGGATCCACAGGCCGGCGAGCAGCGGCGCGAAGGTCGCAGCGGCGACCGCGACCATGTTCCAGAAGGTGACCGGGCTCGACTTCGTCCCGGCCCACAGCCCGGCGCTCGCGCTGACCGCGTAGCCGACGGCGCCGCGCGCGAGCGTGTTCGCATGCGCGCCGATCGAGTACGGGAGCAGCAGCCACACCGCGAGCGTGACGACCGAGTCGTGGTAGCCGCCGATCAGCAGTTCGCCCGCGGCCGCGGCGGCGCAGATGACGGCGACGCCGACGGGCTTCCTGCTCCGCCAGGCGAGGGGCAGCGTCAACGGGAACGCCGCGATGTAGCTGACGAGGCCGGCGCCGGGCTGGATGCCCGCGGCGAGCGTGATCAGCTTCGCGGCGAGGAGCCCTGCCGCGAGCGCGACATCGACTCGCGGGAGTCCCGTCAGCATGCGGCGCACTCTTCGAACCTAGCGCGGGTCGCGGCCCGCCGCATCCGCCGTGAGGCGGATCGGTGCGGGCGGCCAATCCGCCTGGAGGCTGAACGCGATCACGAGCGCGGGCGACGACGCGCGGCCGCGCGCCTCCTACGGTCGACGGGACACGCCACGACTCGAAAGGAGCACCACCACATGACCTCGAGACGCACCGTCTGCGCGCTCGCGCTGCCGGCCTTCCCGCTCGCGCTGCTCGTCGGCTCGCTGATCGCCCCGACGGACTCGACCGACAACGCGACGCAGCTCGTTGCGGCCGCGCACCACGGCGACCGCTGGGGCGCCGCCGCCTTCTGCGAGCTGCTCGCCGCCGTGCTGCTGCCGTTCGCCGTCGCCGGCGTCGTCCAGGTTGTGCGCGAGCGGGGCGCGACGCTCGCCAACGTCGGAGGAGTGCTCGGCGTCCTCGGCACGATCGGCATGGCGGCGATCGGCTTCCGCCATGTCTTCATCTATGGCATGGCCGGCGTCGACCAGGCGCAGGCGCTGCACGCGCTCGACCGGGTCGACGACTTCTTCGGCCCGCCCGTGCTGCTGACGATGTTCTGCGCCCCGTTCGCGCTGATCGTGCTCGCGTTTGCGGCAAGCCGTGCAGGGCTGGTCGCTCGCTGGGTCCCGGCCGCGGCGATCCTCTTCTTCGTCAGCGACATGCTCCCGATCCCGGGCGCCGAGGAGCTCCAGGGCGTCCTCGGACTCGGGACGTTCGGGCTGATCGCCTACGTGCTGCTCGGCGGCGCCGAGCCGGCGGAGCGGAGCGCCTTGACCGCTTCGAGCCGCTCGAGGCTCGGCGGCGGCCAGAGCGTGGCGGAGTCGTAGTAGACCTCGACCGCGGGGACATCGTCCGGGAGCACGACCCAGGGCAGCTTCGACTTCGTGAAGATGTGGATGTCGGGCTGGATCGCGGTCGGGTCGTCGAGCGTCCCGCCGCGGACGAAGCGGAGCTCGGGCCAGCCGTACTCGCTGAACACGGCGACCTGGCAGGAAGGACACCGGTAGATGCGCTGCGCGGACCCGTCGTCGCGCGGCGCATCGACCGGTTCCGGCTCGCCGGCGAGCAGCTCGACACGCTCCGCCTCGATGAGCAGGTTGATCACGAAGGCGCTGCCGGTCTCGCGCTGGCAGTTGCGGCAGTGGCAGCAGTGCACGAAGAGCGGCCCGGAGGTGAGCCGGTAGCGGACGGCGCCGCAGGCGCAGCCCCCGGTCACGCGAGCTCGCGGGCGCGCTCGAGGAGCGCCTGCTCGGCGGCGGCCTCGCGGTCGCGGGCGGCGGCGCTCCAGGACGCGTGCTCGGCGAGCGCGGCGTCGAGCTCGTCGAGCATCGCCGCGATCGCCTCGGCGGACGAGGAGCCGGACTGCTTCCGCGCGGCCGCGCACGCGGCCGGGTCGAGCGCGTCGGCGAGCGTCGCCTCGTCGATCGTCACCGGCTCGCCGACCGTCGCCTCGGCGGCGGCCGCGAGGCGCTCGGGTGTCAGCGCGGACGGCGGCTCGCCGGCGTCGACCAGCTCGCGCACCGCCCGCCCCACGACCTTGTGCGCGCTGCGGTAGTCGAGCGCACCGGAGAGCGCGAGCACGTCGGCGACGTCGGCCGCGGTGACGAAGCTCTCGCGCGCGAGCTGCTCGAACCGCTCGGTGCGCAGCTCGATCCCGTCGAGCACGGACGCGGTCAGCCGCGCGATCGCGACCGCCTCCTCGAGCGCGCGCGGGACGGTGCCGTTCAGCAGGTGGAAGTGGTCGGTGCGCGCCGAGCCGGTGTGGAGCGCGACGAGCGCGGCCGCGACGTCGCCGGCAGCCTGAGCCGCCTGGGTGCGGATCGCGGCGAGCGCGTACGGGTTCTTCTTCTGCGGCATGAGCGCGCTCGCGCGGCTGTGCGCGTCGGCGAGCTCGACGAGCCCGAACTCCTGGCTCGCGTAGATCTCGAAGTCCTGGCCGAGCTCGCTCTGGTGCGTCGCCGCGATCGCGAGCGTCGCCAGCAGGTCGACGTAGACGTCGGACTGCCAGGCGGCGTCCTTCGCGTGCTCGATCAGACCGTCGCAGCCGAGCAGCTCGGCGAGCCGCGCCCGGTCGAGCGACCAGCGCGAGCCCGCGCTCCCGCCGGCCCCGGCGACGCTCAGGCCGAGCGCCGCGTGCGAGTCGCGAGCGCGGCCGGCGTCGCGCAGCGCCGGGTAGGCGTACGCGAGCAGCAGGTGCCCCACCGTCGTCGGCTGCGCCGGCTGCAGGTAGGTGTAGTCGGTCGCGAGCGCAGCGCTGGTAGCGCGTGCGTGGCGGGCCAGCGCTGCCGCCTGGTCGACGAGGGCGTCGTGCAGCTCGCGCGCGCCGCTGCGCGCCACGAGACGCACGCCGACGCGGAACGCCTCGCGCCTGGGCCGCCCCGCGCTGAGCCAACCCGCGGCCGAGCGCCCGACCCGCCGCTCGAGCTCGGCTTCGCGCGAGTTGAACGCGTCGCCGAGCGCAGGGTCCCACGGGAACTCGTCGCCGGGGATCTCGTACAGCTCGAGCAGCCCGCGCAGCAGCGCCTTGGCGTCGTCGCCGCGGAGGTCGCCGCCTTCGACGAGCGCGACGGCGTGCGCGAGGTCGGACAGCGAGAGCCCGTGCGCGAGCCGCAGCCCGTGCGCGCTCTCCGCCGCGAACGCGGCCTGCACGAGCTCGCCTGCCGCTGCTCCCCGCAGCCTTCCGCCGCGCCCCAGCTCCTCCGTTTCGGTCACGCGCGAGAGGTTATCTGGCGGCCGTCAGCCTTTTCCGACCGCGTTAACCGTTGTCAGCGAATACCCCGTTTGGGTCGGTCACGGGCACTGACCCCGACGGATCGGGGCCGCTGCCTGCACCGGTCACGAGCTACCGGTATGACGAGACGAACGTCGGCACCGCGACGACCTCCGGCCCTGCCTTGCAGGGCCTACAGGCTGCGTACTTCACGAACGCGAACCTCAGCGGGTTCCCGGCCGTCATCCAGAACGGCGCGAACATCGACTCGACGGCGTCCTGGACCGGAGGCGCTCCACCTGCGCTCGGCGGCCAGTCGATGAGCTTCTCCGTTCGCTGGACCGGCACGATCAACATCGCCGCAGACGGGACGTACGTGCTTGCCACCCTCGCCGACGGAGGCTCTCGGGTGACCGTCGACAACCCCGTCGGAACGAGCGGTTCGGCATACGAGTCGATCTCAGCAGTCGACAAGTGGAGCGGTCAGACGACGGCGGCGCCGCAATGTTCTCTCCCGGTCACGCTGCAGCATGGGCTGCACCACATCGCCGTCGACTACCACGAGACGACCGGCGCGGCGACGGTCAAGCTCGAGCTCGGAACAAGCTGCGCCGTCCTCGCCACTGTCGCGTCGTCTCAGTTGACGCCCGGCTGGTCGAACCGGACCTCGACCGTAGCTCCTGCGAACAGCATCGGCGGCTCAGCGCGCGTTGTCTTCGAGCACATCGCCAACCCCGCGATCCGCGTGCCTGACTACTCACTCGCGACCGTGTCGGGGACCGGTCTCGTCACGTCGTTCACGGACGACAGCTTCGGCCGCGTGACGTCCAAGACCCTGCCGAAGGGGAACGTCGGCCGGGTGCAGGGGGACGGTTCCCTCACAGGGACGGGCGACCCGAAGTACACGACGACCTACAGCTACTACCCCGCCGGCCAGACTGCCTCTCCGCCTTCAAGCTGTGGCGGGACGGCCGTGAACCAGATGGGGCTTCCCGCATCAGTCGCCACGTACGGGCTCGCGACCAAGACGACCGTCTATGACGTGCTGGGCGACCCGGTGGCATTCACCGACGGTGCCGGAACGACCTGCAGCACGTACGACCATGAAGGGCGCGTCACTTCCGATAAGGCGCCGGGCGAGGCGACCGCGACGACGTATGCCTACGACCCGGCCGGGCTTCGTCTCTCGCAGACAAACGCCACCGGCACCGACTCGTACGTGTACAACGAGCACGGAGCTCTGGTCGACACAGCTGACACGTTCGGCGCAGAGGCAGAGAACGTCCTCGACGCCGATGGAAACGTCACGAGCCGCCGCGTCTCGACAACAGCCCTCGCGACCGGCCCGGTCTACGCGACGAGCTACGCGTTCGACGCCGATGACCGTGAAACATCGCTCACGGACAGCTCGGCACGGACCTGGAGCTTCTACTACGACAAGCGCGGCGCGCCGACGGGGACTCAGAACCCGAACGGAACCTTCAGCTGGAACAGCAGCCTCGCAAATGGCTGGCTTTCCGCGACGTACAACCGACACGGGACGATCAACGGTTCGACGACCTCGCCGCCCGCCGACGCCGTCCCGATCTCCGACTTCGACTACACCTACAACCCGGACGGCAGCCGCAGCCAGGAGACACGCCACACCGGTCAGCCGGGAACCGGTGCGCTGACGGCGAGCGGCAACGAGATCACCGATGCTGGACGGACGGCGGCGAATCAGGGTGACGGGCGCACAGCCCCCGATTCGAGCTTTGGGGTCTGGCAACCCGCGACGAACCTCATTCCCAACGGCGGCATCGAGAACGGCGCGTCCGGCTGGAGCGCCATCTCCGGAGCATCGATCACCGCCGACAGCACGATCGCGAAGTTCGGCGGACAGTCGCTGAAGGTCACTGCCACAGCCTCGGGTCAGGGCGCCGGCGTCTCCGCGGTTGTCAACGCGTCAATGACGTACAGCTTCTCGGCCTGGGTCTACTGCAGCAGCACATGCGCGACCGCGGCGACGCACGTCCAACCCCAGTGGGCTGAGTATGCGAGTGGCACGCTCAACAACACGAAGACCGGAACGATCCAGACGCTGACGAGTGGTTGGAACCGGCTCGCGTTCTCCGCGACGACAGCTGCTGGGATCAACACCGTCACCGCTTCGGTCAAGGAAACGTCGAACGCTGCGACGATCTATCTGGACGGCGCGCAGCTCGAGGTTGGGAACGTCTCGACGCCGTACGTCAACTCCAACGCCGCAGGTAAGAACGTCGTCTCGAACGGCGGATTCGAGTTCGACGCGAGTGGCTGGTCGGCGATCGGCGGCGGGACGATCTCCCACTCGTTGAGCGAACGCCGCCGCGCCCGCAAGGGTGCCGGCCGTGACGCAGGCCGCGTTGCAGTACAGGTAGAACGAGAACGTGTAGGCGGTCGACGCGGGAGTCCCAAACGATGATCGCGGTCGGCATCGTCTCGACGATTGGGACGCTTCTATTGCTCGCGGGAATCAACCGCCTGCTCACCCGACGTCGACATCCATCGAGCCGACGAGCTAAATGGGACGCGAACGTGGCGATCGACAGCTCGCAGGCGCTCGATCGCGTTCGGTCGGCGCTCGAGACGCTCGAGCTTGCGAGCGGCCCCGGCGTGGCGGGCTCGACGATCGAGGCCGAGTTGAGCGCAGATTGGCGGACGCGTGGGAATCACGTCTTTGTTCGCGTCGAACCCCGCGAGCACGGAACCCACGTTGCGATCTCCAGTTGGCCAAAATCTCGCCAGCTTTTCGACTGGGGCCGCAGCAAGAGGATCGTGAAGGTGCTGGGTGCATCACTGGATCCATATCGCGACGTAACTTGGGATGAGAGCGACTGAACGGCGACCTGCCGCGGTGTGCACCGACTGCGGGAAGAGCGTCGACGTCGACGACCGCGCGCTCGGCTTCGACGCCCGGCGCATCCGCGCCCGCACCGGCTTCGCGGTGGTCCACCACTCGATCGAGCTCGAGGGCACCTGCCCCGATTGCCTCGACTAGGCGGAGCGGAGCACCGCGTCGAGCAGGCCGGGGAAGCGCTGCTCGAGCTCCGCCCGGCGCAGCTGCACGAGCCGCTGCTTCCCGACGACGCGGGTCACGGTCACCCCCGCCTCGCGCAGGATCTTCAGGTGGTGCGACCGGGTCGACGCCGACACGTCGAGCGGGATGATCCCGCAGGCCTGCTCGCCGCCGGCATGGAGCTCGCGCACGATCGTCAGCCGGACCGGGTCGCTGAGCGCCTGCATCACGGTGACGAGTTCGAGCTCGTCCGCGGCGGGCATCTCCAGCACCTCTGAACTCATTTCGACCATTATCGAAATAAACGCTCGCGTGCCCTCGTTGTTCCCTTCGACAGTCATCGAAGTGTATCGGAGGGGCGAGATGAGAAACGGGCTGGGAGCAACGTTGGTGACGGCGACGGCGGTGATCTGGGGCGGCCAGTGGGTGGTCGGCCGCTCCGCTCTCGGCCACGTCGACGCGTTCAACCTGACGACACTCCGCTACGCCTGGGCCGGGGCGCTGCTGCTGGTCGTCCTCGCCGCCGTCGAGGGACGGGACGCGCTGCGCTTCGACGGGCACGGGCTGCGGCTCTTCGGCCTCGGCACGCTCGGCTTCGCCGGCTTCAACCTGTTCGCCTACGTCGGGCTCGAGCACGCGACCGCGACGAGCGCGTCGCTGATCACCTCGCTCGCCCCGCTCCTCGCGGCGCTCCTCCTGTGGCTGCGCGGCGCCGGACGGCCGACGTCGTCGACCGTCGTGGCGCTCGCGATCGCGCTGTTCGGCGTCGCCGTCGTGCTCGGGCACGGCGACCCGGCCTCGGTCTTCACCGGCGCGATCGGCTCGGGCGACATCCTCGTGCTCGCCGGCGTCTCGAGCTTCCTCGTCTACACCGTCAGCGCCGGCAGCGTGCCGGGGTTCTCGCCGCTCCGCTACACGGCGCTCACCGCCTCGCTCGGCTGGACGTCGATCTTCGCCGCCACCGTGATCGCCGACGCGACCGGGCTCGAGCACGTGCCGTCGCCGGGCGACGTCCAGGCGGCGCTGCCCTCGCTCGCCTACATCGCCGTGCTCGGCGCCGTCGTCGCCGTCACCACCTGGAACCTCGGCGTTGCCCGGCTCGGCACGCAGAACGCGTCGCTGTTCATGAACCTGATGCCGGTGACGACGTTCGCGATCGCGATCGGCCGCGGCTACCACCCGTCCGCGCTCGAGCTCGGCGGCGCCGCGCTCACGATCCTCGCGCTCGTCGGGGCGAACGTCTACGAGCGGCTCGGCAGCGGCCCCGACCCGGTGCCGCTATTCGATTAGTCGAGCGCCGTCACCTTGCGCGGCAGGAACACCTGCGCGACGACGCCGAGCACCGCGACCACGACGAGCGCCCAGAAGACGCCGTGCACCGCATGGTAGATCGCCGCTCCCGTGTGCCGGCGGTGCGCCAGGCGACCGTTGGCGATGCTGCCGAAGACGGCGATCCCGACGGCGCTCCCGAGCGTGCGGATGAACATGTTGCTGCCGGTGACGACGCCGCGCCGGTCCCAGCCGACCACCGACTGCACCGCGACCACGGTGGCGACCGAGGCGAACCCGAGCCCCACGCCGAGCACGAAGCTCGCCACCGCGACCCGCCAGATTCCCGACCCCTCCCCCACGAACAGCGCGAGCAGCGCGCACCCGCCGACTGCGATCACGCCGCCGAGCACCGCGGTCGGCCGGTAGTCGATGCGCAGGTAGACCCGCGGGGCGAGCGTGGCTGCGATGGGCCAGCCGATCGTCATCGCCGCCATGGCGAGCCCGGCCACGACCGCGCCGACGCCGACGACGCGCTGGGCGTACGTCGGCACGTACGACGACTGGCCGATCAGGATCGCGCCGATCGCGAGCCCGGCCAGGTTGCCGGCGACAAGCGTTCGTTGGCGGAAGATCCAGAGCGGCAGGATCGGCTCGGCGACCGTGCGCTCGATCCAGATGAACGCCGCGAGCAGTGCCGCGGCGAGCACGAACAGCGCGATGCTCGCGACCGACGTCCACGCCCAGCTGACGCCGCCCTCGAGCAACGCGAGGATCAAGAGCGCGCAGGCGGCGCTCAGGGCGAGCGCGCCCGGATAGTCGATGCGGTGCGAGCGGCGCTCGACGTGCTCGTGCAGGTACCGCTGGACGAGCCAGGCCGCCCCGAGGCCGACCGGGAGGTTCAGCCAGAAGATGCCGCGCCACGTCCAGTACTGGGCGAAGAACCCGCCGAGCGCCGGGCCGAGGATCGCGGACACGCCCCAGACGCTCGCGATGTACCCCTGGATGCGGCCGCGCTCGGCCGGGCTGTAGAGGTCGCCGACGATCGTGCTCGTCGTCGGCAGGATCGCGCCGGCGGCGAGGCCCTGCACCCCGCGGAAGACGATCAGCGCGACCATGCTCCAGGCCAGGCCGCAGAGAATCGACCCGACGAGGAAGCCGGCGACGCCGACGAGCAGCACCGGCTTGCGGCCGAAGACGTCCGAGAGCCGGCCGTAGATCGGCACCGTCACCGCCTGCGTGAGCAGGTAGATCGAGAAGATCCACGGGAAGAGCGAGAAGCCCCCGAGGTCGCCGACGATCTGCGGCACTGCGGTCGCCACGATCGTGCTGTCGATCGCCGCGAGCCCGACCGTGAGCATCAGCGCGGCGACGACCGCGCCGCGGCTGTCCGCCTGCGTCGCCGACGGCGCCGGCTCGACCGTGAGCTCTGCCATCCGGCCAACCTATCCGCTCGGCTAAAGCCTGCGGTCTGCGCAACCGATGAGTGCCGTAGCCATGGGCGCGAGAGTCGAGCTCGATTCGTCCGCAGCACATCCGCTCGTGAAGCACGCGTGCGAGCAGGCCGTGCGCCTGCGCCAGCGCGAGCTCGAGGACTCACCCGGGGACGACCCCACGCGCCTGCGGGCGCGGCGGCGTTCGCTCAACGAGCTGTTCTTCGCGGTCAGCGAAGGCGGTCGCGTCGACGGGGTGCAGCTGCGGCTCCTCCTCCAGCTGCTCGAGCACTACGCCGAGAACGTGCGCGCCGAGCAGATGCCGGTGTGGCCGGGTGGCCAGTACGACTTCCTCGCGCACCAGCTCGACGAGGGCCACGCGGTTCGGCTCGCTGCGGAGCACCTGAACGGGCTGCTCGCCGAATACGCCCGCAGCTAGCTAGGCGGCGTGCTGCACGGCCGCGCGCAGGCGGGCCGCCCGCACCGCGGCCGAGAGCGTCTCGATGTCGTACGCGCCGTAGTGACGGCGGTCGTTGACGAAGAACGTGGGCGTGCCGGAGACGCTGCTCAGGTCGGCGCCGTCGACGTCCTCGGCGACGCGCGCGCTGCCGACGTGCCTGTGCAGGTCGGCGGCGAACCGCTCGACGTCGAGACCGAGCTGCTCCGCATAGGCGACGAAGTCGCTGTGCTGCAGCGCGTCCTGACGGTCGAGCAGCAGGTCGTGCATCTCCCAGAACGCCCCCTGCTCGGCCGCCGCCTCGGCCGCCTCGGCGGCGGCCTGGGCGCGCGGATGGACGTCCGAGAGCGGCAGGTGCCGCCACACGTAGCGCACGTCGCCGAAGTCGCGCAGCAGCTCGCGCACGGCAGGCTCGGCACGACCGCAGTAGGGGCACTCGAAGTCGCCGTACTCGACGACCGTCACCGGCGCGTCCTGCGGGCCGCGGATGTGGTCGCGCTCGGTGTCGACGGGAACCGCGAGGTCGACGATCGGCTCCGCCGTCCCGAGCAGCGCGCGCAGGCGCAGGTGCTTCGGCAGCAGCAGCGTGATGCGGGTAACGAGCCAGCTGACGAGCGTGGCGCTGATCGCGGCGGCGAGGATGCCGACCTTCGCCTGCGCCAGGTGCTCGCCGTCGAACGCGAGGCTCGCGATCAGGATCGAGACCGTGAAGCCGATACCCGCGATCGCGCCGCCCGCGCCGATCGCGGCCCAGCCGACGGGTGGGCGCACGCGCCCGCGGCTCAGCTTCGTCACCGCCAGCGACCCACCGAGCACGCCGAGCGGCTTGCCCACGACGTAGCCGACGAGGATCCCCAGCGTGACCGGCGAGGCGAACGCGCTGCCGAGGAAGCCGGCGTTCACCTGCACCCCGGCGTTGGCGAGCGCGAACAGCGGCACGATCGCGTAGCTCGTCCACGGATGGAAGAGCTGCTGCAGCCGCTCGTTCGGCGAAAGGGCCGTGGCAAGGCCGGCCCGTGCGCTGCGGGCGAGCTCGGGCGTCGGCTGCTCGCGGAAGAGCCGGAAGAGGTCGCTCGCCCGCTCGAGGTCGTCGCGCGCGGCCGGGGCGGCGTAGGTGACGAGGCCCATCGCGAGCCCGATCACCACCGGGTCGACGCCCGACCGCGAGAGCGCGTACCAGGCGAGGACGCCCAGCACGAGGTACGGGCCTCCCCGGTGCAGGCCGAGCCGAACCGCGAGGAGGATGGCGCCGTACAGCGCGCCTGCTGCCGCGAGCCACCAGCCGTGCACGGCCGTCGCGTAGACGGTCGCGATCACGAGGAGCGCGAGCAGGTCGTCGACGACGGAGAACGTGAGCGCGAACGTGCGCAGCCGCAGCGGCAGCCGCCCGCCGACGAGCGCCAGCACGCCGAGCGCGAACGCCGTGTCGGTCGACATCGCGGCGCCCCAGCCGTGCCTGGTCGCGTGGCCGGCGTTGAAGGCGAGGAAGATCGCGATCGGGACGAGCATCCCGCCGAGCCCGGCGGCGACCGGCAGCTCGACGCGGCGGCGGTCGCGCAGCTCCCCCATGTCGAACTCGCGCCGAGCCTCCAGGCCGATCACGAAGAAGAAGAGCGTCATCAGCCCGCTGTTCAGCCAGTAGCGGAGATCGTGGGCGAGCACCGACCCGCCGACGCCGATCGAAAGCCGCGTGTCCCAGACGCGCTCGTACGACGCCGCGTCGGCGTTCACCCAGACGAGCGCCGCGACGACGGCGGCGAGCAGGACCGCGGCGCTGCCGGTCTCGGTGCGCAGGAAGCTGCGCAGCGGCGTCTGGAGGTTCCGGACCCAGGCGGTCCGGCCGGTGTACGTCTCGTCCAAGGGCGTCAGTCTGACGACCCGGACGGCTCCGGCGAAATCCGGCTATCCGAGCAGCGTGATCTCGAGGCGCGCGAGGCGCTCGGGGTCGGCCAGGATGTCGATCTCCGTGATGCGGCCGCCGCGCACCGTGAAGCCGGCCACCGAGAACGGGCGGCCGTCGCGGATGCTGACCGCGCCGGCGGCGCCGTTCACGAGCGCCGGCTGCACGTAGAGATCCTCGCGCGAGAAGCTGATCGCGCTGCTCGCCACCTCCGTGGCGCCGCGGAGCACGCGCGACATGGCCGCCGGCGGGGCGCCGGCGTCGGCCCGCAGGACGACGTCCGGGTCGAGCACCGCGACCAGCGCCTGGAAGTCGCCGTTCCGGGCCGCGGCGATGAACGCCGAGACGACCTCCCGCTGCGTGGCCAGGTCGACGTCGGACGTCGGCTCGGCGCCCTGCACCCGGCGGCGGGCGCGGCTCGCGAGCTGCCGCGTCGCCTCCTCGGAGCGGCCGACGATCGGCGCGATCTCCGGGAACGGCACCGCGAACATGTCGTGCAGCACGAACGCGAGGCGCTCCGCCGGCTCGAGCATCTCCAGCACGACGAGCAGCGCAAGCCCCACCGAGTCGGCGAGCAGCGCCTCGTGCTCCGGGTCGAGGGCGTCGTCGACGCTGACGAGCGGATCGGGCACGTGTACGCCCATCGGCTCCTCGGGGCGCGAGCGTCGCGCACGCAGCATGTTCAGGCAGATCCGCCCGACGACGGTGGTGAGCCAGCCGCCGAGGTTCTCGATCGCGGCCGCGTCCGACCGGTTCAGCCGGAACCAGGCCTCCTGCACGGCGTCGTCGGCCTCGTTCAGCGAGCCGAGCATGCGGTAGGCGACAGCACGCAGGTGCCGGCGGTGCTCTTCGAATCGTTCGGCGAGCCACTCGCGCTCGCCCGCGCTCTCACGGTGCATGTCCATACAACGATGACAACCGGCGCGCCGCGAGTGTGACCGCAACCGCGGCTGTCACATCTCGGCGCGGCTGCGAGTCAAGAGAGGAGACCGCAACCGAAGAGCCCGAAAGGACGACCCATGACCGCATCGACCCTCCCCGCGCCCGCCACCCCGCTCGGCTCCCGGCGCGGCATCGCGATTCTCCTCCTGCTCAGCCTCGTCCAGTTCATGGACGTGCTCGACGGGTCGATCCTCAACATCGCGCTGCCGTCGATCAAGCGCGACCTCGGCTTCAGCCAGCAGAGCCTGCAATGGGTCTACGACGGCTACCTGCTGACCTACGGCGGCTTCCTGCTCCTCGGCGGCCGGATCGCCGACCTGCTCGGACGGCGGCTCGTGCTCACCACCGGCCTCGTGGTCTTCGCCGGCTCCTCGCTCGCGGGCGGGCTCGCCCATTCGAGCTCGCTGCTCGTCGGCGCGCGCTTCGCGCAGGGGCTCGGCGCCGCGATGCTGTCGCCCGCGGCGCTGTCGACGCTGACGACGACGTTCCGGACCGCGCACGACCGGCACACCGCGCTCGGCGTGTGGGGCGCGATCTCCGGGCTCGGCGCGGCCGCCGGCGTCATCTTCGGCGGGCTGCTGACCGAGGGCCCGGGGTGGCGCTGGGTGCTCTTCGTCAACGTCCCGTTCAGCGCGGTCTGCTTCGTCGGGGCGTTCGCGCTGCTGCACAGGGAGCGGCCGAGGCTCCGCGCGGGCCGCTTCGACACGCTCGGCGCGCTGCTCGTGACGGGCGGGATGCTGCTGCTCGTCTACGCGCTCGTGAAGGCGCCCGAGGTCGGCTGGGGCACGGCGCAGACGATCGCGTCGCTCGCCGGGGCAGTGGTCATCCTCGCCGCCTTCGTCGTGAACGAGCTGCGCGTGGAGCATCCGCTCGTGCCGCTCTCGATCCTCCGCGTCAAGGGCGTCGCCGTCGCCGACGCGACGCAGATGATCGCGGTCGGCGGCTTCGTGCCCATGTTCTTCTTCCTGACGCTCTACATGCAGACGGTGCTGCACTACTCGCCGATCCAGACCGGCGTCGCCTACCTGCCGCTGAGCGGCGGGTTCATCGTCTCGTCCGGGATCGCGTCGCAGCTCTTCGGGCGCGTCGGCACGAAGCCGGTGATCGTCGCCGGCGCGGCGATCGTCGCGGCCGGGCTGTACTGGCTCGGCCAGATCCCGGTCGACGGGTCGTACACGACCGACATCCTGCCCGGCCTGCTCGTCGTCTCCCTCGGCGGCGGCGGAGTGTTCGTCGGGCTTACGACCGCGGCCAACGCCGGCGTCGGCGAGGACAAGGCGGGGCTCGCGGCGGGCCTGCTCAACACGGGCCAGCAGCTCGGCACCGCGCTGGGGCTCGCGACGCTCTCCGCGCTCGCGACCGCGCGCACCACGTCGCTGCTCGGCGACGGCCACGGCGCCCTGCACGCGGCGACGGGCGGCTACCAACGCGGCCTCGTCGGCGGCGCGGCCTTCGTGCTCGCCGGCGGCGCGCTGACGCTGGTCGCGTCACGCGGCAGGAAGAAGGTCGCCGAGGAGCAGCCTGCGACGGCGGGGGTCTGACCCTGCCTACGCGGGGTTGCCGCCGGGCCTGACGAGCCCCGACTCGTACGCGAAGACGACTGCCTGGATCCGGTCCCGGCAGTCGATCTTCGCGAGCAGGCTCGCCACGTGCGACTTGACCGTCGACAGCTCGACGACCAGCTCGCTCGCGATCTCGGCGTTCGAGAGGCCGCGCGCGAGCAGGCCGAGCACGTCGCGCTCGCGCACGGTCAGCGCCGCGAGCGCGGGCGATTCCTCCGGGGTCTGCGCGAACTGCTCGATCAGCTTGCGCGTGCTGAGCGGGGCGAGCAGCGCCTCGCCCGCCTGCACCGTGCGCACCGCCGCGACGAGCTGGTCGCGCGGCGCCGTCTTCAGCAGGAAGCCCGACGCGCCGGCGCGAAACGCGGCGACGACGTACTCGTCGAGGTCGAACGTCGTCAGCATCAGCACCTTCGTCGCGGGCACGACCTCGACGATGCGGCGCGTCGCCTCGATGCCGTCGAGGCCCGGCATGCGCACGTCCATCAGCACCACGTCCGGCCGGAGCTCGGTGGCGAGCTCGACGGCGACCGCACCGTCCCCCGCCTCACCCACCACGTCCAGGTCGGGCTCGGCGTTGAGGATGAGCCCGAAGCCGGCGCGCACGAGCGCCTGGTCGTCGGCGAGCAGCACCGTGGTCACGACGACGCCTCGAGCGGCAGCCGGGCGCGCACCCGCCAGCCGTCCGCGCCACGACCCGCGTCGACCCGCCCACCCCAGAGGGCGGCCCGTTCGCGCATGCCGACGAGCCCGTGGCCCGTACCGCCCCCGCGGCCGGTTCCGGCACCGGTGTCGCGAACCTCGATCTCGACCGCCCCCGTCTCGTAGCGCACGGTCAGCTCGGCGCGCGCCGGCCCGGCGTGCTTCAGCGCGTTCGTGAGCGCCTCCTGCGCGATCCGGTACGCCGTCAGGTCGAGCGCCGGCGGCAACAGCTGAGGCGCTCCCTCCACGCGCACGTCGACCGGCAGGCCCGCCTCCCGGACGTTCGCGACCAGCCGGTCGAGGTCGGCGAGGCCGGGCTGCGGCGAGAGCAGCGCGCCGCCCGCGTCCTCCCGGAGCACGCCGAGCAGGCGCCGCATCTCGTCGACGGTGTCGCGGCCGGTCGTCTCGATCGCGTCGAGCGCGTCGCGCACGTGCGGCTGCTCGCCCTCGAGCACACGCGCGGCCGCGCCCGCCTGCACGACGATCATCGAGACGTTGTGGGCGATCACGTCGTGCAGCTCGCGCGCGATGCGACCGCGCTCGACGGCGACGGCCGCCTCCGCCTGCAGCTCACGTTGCTGCTCCAGCTCGCGGTTCGCCGTCTCGAGCTCGACCGCACGGCTCCGCCACGAGCGGATGATGACGCCGATCAGCCAGGCCGCGAACGTGAAGACGAGCGACGGCGCGACACTGCCGACGGTGACGTGGAAGAACGCCGCCGGGATCGCGCCGAACAGCGTGAACGCGACGAGCGCCACCACCGAGCGGCGCTCGGTCTCGTGCGCGCCGAGCGAGTAGTACGCGACGATCTCCGCGACGAACGGCTCGAAGCCGGGCTGCCGCGGGGCGACCGCTGCGACGTCGATGATCCCGCCGACGCCGACGGCGAAGACCACGGCGATCGGAGAGCGCTTGCGCCAGAGCAGCGGCGCCGAGATCAGGACCGCCGAGACGAGCTCGAGCGCTCGCGGCCCGCCCCAGCCGCTTTCGGCCCGCGGCGTGAAGATGTCCGCGACCGAGCCGACGAAGACGGCGAGCGCCAGGAGCACCTCGGCACCGCGCTGCACCGTCGGGTTGCGCGAGAGCGCGATCAGCCGGTCGAGCATTGGCTGAACGTAGCGCGGTGGGAGCCGGAACGCACTCCGTCGTGCGACGGAACTCGAGTCCCGTCGCGCGACGGAGGCGAGTTCGCGCGCGCGACCGAAGACGCGGCCGGCCTGCGTTCCTACCGTCGGGGCATCCGACCTGGAGGTGTCCGATGTCCCACCGTCACGTTCCTCTCGTCCCCGCCCTCAGCGGCGTCGCGGCGATCGTCTTTCTCTTCGCCGGCCAGGCGTTCGGGGGCAGCAGCCCCGACCTGACCGCGTCGCGGGCGAAGCTCGCGTCGTGGGTGGCCGCGCAGCACAACGACGCCGCGAGCTATGCCGGCGGGGTCGTCGAGCTGTTCGGGATCCTCACGCTGATCGTCTTCGCCGCGACGTTGTGGAGCGTGCTTCGCACGGGCGACTCCGAGGACGGGATCGCCGCGGCGACCGCGTTCGGGGCCGGCCTGGCGTCCGCGACGGTCAAGCTCGCCTCGGTCCCGGCCGCGTTCGCCGCGACGTGGCGCCACGGCCTGAGCCCGCAGCTCGCCGCGGCGCTGATCGACATGAACAATGTCGCGTTCGTCCTCACCTGGACGCTCGACGCCGTCATGTTCGCCGCAGCGGCGACGGTCATCTTCCGCCGCGCCGTGCTCCCGCGCTGGCTCGGCTGGCTCGGAGCGGTCACCGCGCTGCTGCTGATCGTCTCCGCCCCGGCAGCCGACGTCGTGCCGCCGCTCGGGATGCTCCTCGGCTTCGTCTGGATCGTCGCGACGAGCGTGGTGCTGACCCGGCGGACGCTCCGGCCGCGGCCGGTGCTCGCGCCTGCGAGTGCGTGACGCAGTCGAGGGCCTGACCCCGTGCCGGGGTCAGGCCCCCGACTGGCGGGCGAGCGGCAACAGCCGCGTCCCGGTCGCCTTGAAGCTCGCCACCGCCGTCCCGCCGCGGCCGAGGTCGAGCTTCTCGGCGGAGGCGGCGGTGACTTCGGCGGTGATCGGACCGATGCGCACGCGGACGCGGCTGCCGACGTGCACGACCGAGCGGACGTCGCCGTGGATCACGTTCAGGGCCGAGTCGGGCTGGTGCACACGGCCGACGGTGATCTCCCACGGGTAGACGACGACGCCGACGTCGCCGCGCACGGCGTCCGTCGAGTAGATGCGCTCGCCGCTCTCGAGCCGCACGAGCGTGAGCTCGTCGGTCTCCGGCTCGGCAACGCCGTGCAGGAGGTTCGCGCCGGTGAAGGAGGCGACGAACGTGTCGGCCGGATTCGACACCAGCTCCTGCGGCGCCGCGAGCTGGCGGAGCTTCCCGTCGACGATCACCCCGACCTCGTCGGCGAGCGCCGCCGCGTCGTCGTAGTCGTGCGTCACCAGGATGGCGGGCAGCGCGAGCTCGTGCAGGAGCTCCTGCAGCTCGACGCGGACGGTCGCCTTCGTGTGCGCGTCGAGCGACGAGAGCGGCTCGTCGAGGAGGAGGACGCCCGGGTCGCGGGCGAGCGCCCGCGCGAGCGCGACGCGCTGCCGCTCCCCGCCCGACAGCTCGCCGGGATCGGCGTCGGCGAGGTGCGAGATGCGGAACCGCTCGAGGTACTCCTCGACGCGGCCTGCGCCGCCGTAGGCGACGTTGCGGCGCACGCTCATATGCGGGAAGAGCGCGTACTCCTGGAACACGAGGCCGACGCTGCGGCGATCCGGGCTGAGGAAGGTGCGGCGATCCGCGTCGAACCACGCCTCGCCGCCCAGCGCGATGCGTCCTGCGGCCGGTCGGGCGAGCCCGGCGACCGCGCGCAGCACCGACGACTTGCCGGCGCCGGACGGGCCGACGAGCGCGACCGTCCGCTCGGCGCGCAGCGCTAGCTCGAGCTCGAAGCTGCGGAGAGGGAGGCTGAACTGCGCCGTGAGCTCGGCCACAGTGCGGTCACCTTCAGTGAGAGGAGGATGGCGGCGGTGATCACCACGAGCAGCGCGCTGATCGTGACGGCGACGTCGAAGTCGCGGTCGAACTCGGCGTAGATGGCGAGCGGCAGCGTCTGCGTGACGCCCTGGAAGCTGCCGGCGAACATGATCGTCGCACCGAACTCGCCGAGCCCGCGCGCGAGCGAGAGCGCCGCGCCGGCGGCGAGGCCGCTGCGCGCGAGCGGCAGCACGACGCGGAAGAACGTGCGCCCCGGCCCGGCCCCCAGCGTCCGCGACGCCGCGACCAGGTTGTCGTCGACCGCCTCGAACGAGGCGATTGCCTGCCGCATGTAGAGCGGGCTCGCGACGAAGGCGACCGCCAGGACGACCGCCGCCTGGTTGAAGGCGACGTCGACGCCGAGCGCGTCGAACGTCCCGCCGAGCAGGCCGATCCGTCCGAACGCGACGAGCAGGCCCACACCCGCGACGGCTGGTGGGAGCACGAGCGGCAGCTCGACGAGCGTGATCACGAACGCGCGGCCGGGGAAGCGCGAGCGCGCGATCAGGTACGCGGTCGGCGTCCCGAGCAGGAGGATCGCCGCCTGGGCGACGACACTCGTCCTGGCGCTGACGACGAGCGCGTCGGTCACCACCGGGTTCGAGAGCTGGCGCACGAGCTCGCCCACCGACTGGTGCGTGAACAGCGCGACGATCGGCAGCAGCAGGAAGGCGAAGGAGAGCGCCCCCGCTCCGAAGACCGCGACGGCGGTCAGCGCCCTCGGCATCGCCTACGGCTTCTTCTTCGGATGCTTGATCTTCGGCGGCTTCTTCTCCGCCGGCTTCGCGAGCGGCAGGAAGCCGTACCTGAGCATCGTCGCCTGGCCGGACTTGCTCAGCACCCTGCGGATGAACGCCTGCGCGGCCGTCTTGTGCGCACTGCGGCTCACCACCGCCACCGCGTACGTGATCTTCGCCTGCGCCCGGGCGGGCATCTTGATCACGGTCACCTTGCCGGGCACCGACCGCGCGTCGGTCGAGTACACGAAGCCGGCGTCGGCCTGGCCGAGCGCGACCTTGGCGAGCACCTCGCGCACGTCGGTCTCCCGGCTGACGACGTTCGGCGTGATCTTCGCCGTCAGGTTCAGCTTCTTCAGGACCTGCAGGGTGTAGCTGCCGACCGGGACCGCCGAGCTCGCGACGTCGACCTTCACACCCGGCTTCGCGAGGTCGTACACGGTGTGAATGCTTGCGGGGTTCGACTTCGGCACGACGATCACGAGTGCATTGCGGGTGAAGCTGACCGGCTTCTCGACCAGGCCCTTCGCGTAGAGCTGCGCGGGGATCGTCGTGTTCGCCGAGGCGAACACATCGGCCGGCGCGCCGTTCGCGATCTGGGTGGCCAGGGCGTTCGAGCCGCCGAACGAGTACCTCTGCGCGCCGTCGAGAGCCGGAAACACGTCGGTCAGGGAGGCGGCGGCGAAGACGGTGACCTGCGCCCGGGAACGGGCCGACGCTTCGCTCGCCGGGAGCGCGGCCAGCGCCGCGAGCGCGAGTACCAGGCCGGTGAACGTCGAGCGCACGCGCAGCTCCCTTCTAGTCGTGGATCATCACGGAGGTCGACTTGACGACCGCCGTGGCCGGCGCGCCCTTCTTCAGCCCGAGCTCCTCGACGGCGTCGGCGGTGACGAGCGCGACGACGCGCACCGGCACCGTCACGAGCAGCTCGACCTGCGCCATCAGGCCGTCGACCTTGAGGTCGGTGACCGTGCCCGGGAAGCGGTTGCGGGCGCTCAGGTGCTCGTCCGCGCCGCCGCGGAGGCGCTCGATCTCGGACGCGGCGACGAGGCGACGGTTGCTCGCGTCGCGGCTCGTCCTGATGCGTCCGTCCCGGTCCCAGCGGCGCAGCGTGTCGAGGCTGATCCCGAGTGCCTGGGCCGCATCGCGTGCGGTGTAGAACTCGCGCGGCATCGCTCAGCGCGTGTAGGCGCCCTTCCCGCGCCGGGAGAGGAGCCCCGCCCTGCTGAAGTGGTTGGTCACCGCCGTCGACGCTCCTTCGCGGTAATCGATCTGCCATGGCAACGCCTATGCAGGAGCCGCCGGCGGGTAGGCTAGTCGAACGATGGCCACTCGGCAACCGCCCTTCGCCGCCGACGAGACCGCAGCCGACGTCATGCTGCGCGAGCCGAAGACGCTCCCCGTCGACGCGACCGTGCGTGAGGTGCGGGCGGAGCTCGACAACCCGCATGTGCAGATGGTCCTGCTCGTCGACGGCGCGTCGTTCGGCGCGGCGATCGTCGAGATCCCGCCGGAGGCCGATCCCGATTCGCCCGCCGGCGCGTTCGCCTGGTCGGATGTGCCGACGATCTCCGCGCAGGCCCCGGCCGCCGACGCCTTCACCCGCACGACCGAGAGCCCCCACCGGCGGATCGTCGTGCTCGACGACGACCGGACGCTGCTCGGGCTGCTCTGCCTCAACGCGACCCGCACGAACTTCTGCCGCAAGGGCTAGCCCGTGGGAGGCTGCCGCGCTCACGCTCGCCGGCTGCTCGTCTTCAGCCATGGAACCTCTTCTTCGCACTGCGACGAACGGAGTTCTGCACGTTCACGCATCCGCCCGCCGCGATGCTCGCGGTGCTCGACGCGCACGGGCTGCGGCGCACGTTCGCGCACGACGGACGCGTCTGGCACGTCGTCGGGCTCGAGCGCGCGCCCGCGTAGATCAGTCCACGGTCGACCTGATCATCGTGGGGCGGCGGTCCTTGCCGTCGAGCTGGTAGTAGACGCCGGGGAACGTCTCGAACGCGCCGCTCGTGTTGTGGTGCAGCTGCGACTCGTTGAACGTGAGCGCGCCGAAGCCGGTGTTCACGACGTCGAAGACGGCGCCGCCGCCCTCCCGCGCCGTGTTCCCCGAGAGGACTGTGCCGGCGATCAGGAGGTCGTTGTCCTTGCCGTCGAGGTAGATCGCGCCGCCGCTGCCGCCGCCCGGCGTGCCGTGCGCGGCGGGATTCGCGCCCCGGCCGATCGCCCTGTTGTCGACGAACTCGCTGTTCAGGACGCTCCACTGCACCTGGATGCTGCTCAGCGCGCCGCCGTTCGAGCAGCGGCCACCGCGGAACGTGTCGTTCGTGATGTAGACGGGGCGGTTGCGGTACTGGGCGAGCACGCGGATCGCCCCTCCGCCGAGATCGGGCCCGTACGCGTAGCAGCGGTTGCCGACGAAGCGCGAGTTGACGGCCTTGAAGCGGCCGCCTTCCACGTAGATCGCGCCGCCGCCGCTGACCCCGCCGTACCAGCACCTCGGCTCGTTGGCCGTGCACGACGCCTGGTGCGTGCCGTCGTAGCCGTTCGCGAACGTGATGTTCTGGACGACGATCTGCGGGTACGGCTGGTCGACGCAGTTGCTCGTCGACCAGTGCCCGGCGCACGTGTCGGAGTAGAGGATCCGGCGCTTGCCGCCGCCGCTCAGGGTGATCAGGCCACCGCCGTCGAGGACGACGCGGTGCCGGGTCTTGTCGACCCTGGCGGTCGAGGTCAGCACGATCGTCAGCGGCTTCGGGCCGCAGTCGAACGTGATGACGCCGCCCGCCGCGACGGCGCGCACGACGGCGGCCGAGGTGCAGCCGGCCGGGCTGCCGTTGCCGATCACGCGGTCGGGGTGCGTCGTGTCGACCGCGCGGCCGGCCGCAGGCACGGGGAAGTGCCCGTCCGGGTTGCCGAAGCTCGGCAGCGCCAGGGAGGCGACACCGGCGGCCAGGAAGCTCGCGATCTGCAACACGCCGTCGTTCCGCAGAGACTCTAGGCTCAGACCCTGATGGCGCTCTTCGACGCGGACGCGCACGAGCCCCTGACGGCCACGGCCTGGGACGAGGACCGCGCCCGCGCCGGCATCGAGCGGATCGTCGAGCAGACGGTCGCCGCCTTCGAGCCGGGCCGGTTCTGGCCGCGCAGCGACCTCGACGTCTACGGCTTCGCAGCCGAGACCGACCGGGCGCTCTGGCTCGGGGCGTCCGGCGTGCTCTGGGCGCTCGAAACGCTCGGCGCCGGCCTCGGCGAGGCGGAGCTCTACGAGCGCTACCTGGCCGAGCCCGACGCGCCCGGTTCCGTCGGGCTGATGTTCGGCGAGACCGGCGTGCTGCTCGTCTCCTGGAGGCTCTCACCGTCGCCGGAGAAGGAGGATCGCCTGTTCGAGCTGGTCGCGGACAACGCGCGGAACCCCGAGCAGGAGCTCTTCAACGGGTCGCCGGGCACGATGCACGCCGCGCGTCACCTCTTCGACGCGACCGGCGACGAGCGCTGGCGCGAGGCCTGGCAGGCGAGCGCCGACTTCCTCTGGGAGTACTTCCGGCCCGATCCCGAGCTCGGCTGCCGCATGTGGGTGCAGTACCGCCGGGGCCGCCTGATCCGCAGCGTCGGGTGCGGGCACGGCTTCGCGTCGAACACCCGGTCGCTGCTGCGCGGCGGCGGCCTGCTCGGCGACGGGCGGCGCGCCGAGCTGCACCGCGAAGCCGTGGCGACGATGGCGGCGCTGGCGCTCCGCGAGGACGGTCTCGTGAACTGGCCGACAACCGCCGACCGCTACTGGGCCGAGCAGTTCCCGACGCGCGTCCAGTGGTGCCACGGCGCGCCGGGACTCGTCACGAGCGTCTACGACCTGCCGCCGGACGAGGAGCTCGACGCGCTGCTGCTCCCGGCGGGCGAGCTCGTCTGGCACGCCGGCCCGCTCCAGAAGGGAGCGGGGTTGTGCCACGGCACCGCGGGCAACGGCATCGCCTTCCTCGCGCTGCACGAGCGAACCGGGGACGAGGTGTGGCTCGACCGCGCCCGCGCGTTCGCGATGCACGCGCTCGGCCAGGTCGACTCGACGCCGCCGCGCCACTCGCTCTGGACCGGCGACATCGGAGTCGCGCTCTACCTGCGCGACTGCATCGCCGGCGCCTGTGCCGGCCTGCCGGTCGTCGACTATCTCTGATCGCGACGCCGTTCACGCACACAACATCAGGGCCGATCTCGCGGACCTCGGCTCGAACTTCGACGGCCACCCCGACCCCGAGCTCCGGGCTGCGACGGCCGCGCCGGTCGTCGTCGTGCGCGGGAGCGGCCGGATGAAGCGCGACGGCGAGATCGTCGAGCTCGGGAACGGGACGCGGTGCGCGTCCCGCCCAGCCTCGGCGACGCTCCGCGCGAGGACGTCGAGGGCGTGCGCGACTGGTGGTCCGATCAGTCCACCGCGGCGGGCGACGGCCGGGTGGCCGGTGCGGCCTGGACGAGGGAGATGATCGCCGCGGCGACCAGGCCGAGCAGCCCGGCGACGGCGTAGATCGCCCGCGGTGAGAGCGCAACCGCGACGACCCCGCCGAGCAGGAGCGACGCGCCCTGCGCGCCGCCGAAGACCGCGTTCGCCGCGGCAGACACCCGGCCGCGCGCACCGTCAGGCGTGCGCGTGATCAGCAGGGTCGAGAGGCAGGTCCCGGCGTAGCCGTTGCCGACGCCGCCGAGCACCGAGAGCGGGACGAGCACGAGCACGGCCGGCGCGACGGCGAAGGAGGCGACCCCGGCACAGGCGACTGCGGCGCCGGCGAGCGTCGCGCGCACCCGGGCGCGCTCGGTGCCGAGCCGGCCCGCCCCGAGCGCGCCGGCCACCATGCCCGCCATCCACGACGCCTCGGCCACGCCGTACCAGATGCCGCCGGCGTGCAGCGCGTCGCGGACCAGGTACACGAGCACGACGTCGACCATGCCGACGAGGAGGACGACGAGGGCGACGCCGGCGACGAGCGGAGCGAGGACGCGGTCGCCGCGGAGGATCGCGAACCCGTCGCGCGCGTGGACGGGCTCGTCGACGGCGGGCGCCTGCTCGGGGATCCGGCGCGTGCGCACGAGAGCGCCGGCGACGGTCACGACTGCGAAGGTGGCCGCGTCCAGGGCAACCGGCAGGCCCGACCCGAACGCCCCGGCCAGCAGCCCGCCGGCGGCGGGTGCGCCGACGAGCACGAGGACGTTCAGGGACTGCTGCGCCGAGACGGCGCTCGCAAGGCCGTCCTCCCCGACGATGCGCGGGACGAGCGCCGACCAGGTGGCGCCGGTGAGCGACCCGGCGACACCGAGCACGGCGACGAGGATCACGATCGGCCCGATCGCGTGCAGGAAGATCAGCGGGATCGTCGCGCCCACCTCCACCAGGCCGCCGAGGACGAGCAGGCGCCGGGAGTCGCGCGCGTCGACCAGGCGGCCGATCCGGCGGGCGAGCAGCAACTGCGGGAGCACGCCGCCGGCCAGCAGGAGGCTCACCTCGTAGGGACGGGCTCCGTCTGCCTGCAGCCGGAGCGTCAGGGCGACGAGCGCGACCCCGTCTCCGAACGTCGAGACCATGCGGCCCGCGAGCGCGATCGCGAAGTCGCGGCGTCCGTGCGAGATATTCAACATTTATTGAACAGTAAGTCTTTAACAACTCGACGTCAAGGCCTATGCTTCGCGTCGATGCCGTCCGATCGAGCCGCACGCACCCATCAGGTGCGCGACCCACGGGACATCCGCGCACTCGCCCATCCCGCGCGCATGGCGATTCTCGACGCGCTCTCGTCGGGCGAGGAGCTGACGGCGACCGAGTGCTCGGCGCTCACGGGGCTGAGCCCGAGCGCGACGGCGTATCACCTCAAGCTGCTGCAGCGCTACGACTTCGCCGAGCCCGCCCCCGCGCGGAGCGACGGCCGGGAGCGGCCGTGGCGGGCGTCCAACCGGAGGACGTCGTTCGACCTCGACGCGTCGACGCCCGCCGGGGCGGCGGCGGCGGTCACGGTGGCCCACGCGTTCTTCGACGGCAGCCGCGCGCTCGCGGAGGAGTTCATCGCGTCCGAGGGCGACGAGCCGGAGGAGTGGCAGGACGTTGCGGCCCTCGCCAATGCCGACGTGTGGCTGACCGCCGAGGAAGCGCGGCAGGTGACGGCCGCGCTCGCCGCCGTCGTCGAGCCGTTCCGCAGCCGGGCCCGCGGCGACCGGCCGGAGGGCAGCCGCCGCGTCCGCGTCATGAACATGGTCTCCCCGCACCCGAGACGCTGACCGTGGCCGAAGCGAGGCTCGAAGACTTCGGCTCGGGGCTCACGCCCGTCTCCGACGGCTGGTTCGTCGTCAACGTGCGCGACGCAGAGTGGTGGTTCGCCGACAGCAGGGGCGCGAGGTGCGCGTTCGAGAACGAGTACGGCGACCCGCCCGTCGAGTTCGACGGGCTGGGGATCAACATCACGGTGCTCGCGCCCGGCCAGACGAGCCTCTACCACGCCGAAGCGAACCAGGAGGCGTTTCTCGTGGTCGCCGGCGAATGCGCACTCGTCGTCGAGGGCGAGGAGCGGCGGCTGCGACCGTGGGACTTCTTCCACGCACCTCCGTGGACCGAGCACGCCTTCGCCGGGGTCGGCGACGGTCCGTGCGTGATGGTGATGGTCGGCGCGCGCACGAGCCCCGACGTGCGCTACCCGGCGTCGGAGCTCGCCGGCCGCTACGGCGCGAGCGTCGCCGAGAACACCACCGACTGGCGGGAGGCGTACGCGGGCGTCGAGCTCTTCCGGCGCGAACGGCCGCCCTTCTGGGCGCGCCTCCCCTGGGCATAGCGCCGCCGTCAGCCGAGCAGGAGCCCTGCAACCGCGTCCGGAGCCTCGCGCATCGCGTTGTGGACGGTCGGCAGGTCGTGGACCTGCCACTCCGGATCGCGCTCGAGCCGGGCGCGGAGCGCGGCGAACGGCGTGCCGTCCCAGCCCGAGCAGTAGACGAACTCCCGCCGCGGCACCCGGTCGAGCTCGCCGGTCAGGCGGATCTCCTGCAGGAGCGAGGCGAGCGGATGGGGCCGGCGACGGGGATCGCCGCCCTCCGGCGGACGGACCGCGTAGCCGGTGCCGAGCGCGCCGGCGACGAACTTCTGCCGGTAGGCCTCGCTCGTCGACGACCAGCACGAGTCGCCGTCGCGCGGGACGTACGCGTCGAGATGCACGAGGCGCGAGACGCGACCGCGCGCGCGGTCGGCGGCGGCGGCGATCACCAGCCCGCCGTAGCTGTGGCCGACGAGCGTCGCGCCGTCGATGCGCTCGCGCTCGAGCAGCCGCAGCACGTCGTCCGCATGCGTGTCGAGGTTCGCGGTCGCGACCGTCACCTCGTCGTCCCCCGGCTGCAGGCCGGTCAGCGTGAGGGCGTGGACGGTGTGCCCGGCGCGCTCCAGACGCACGGCCACCTCCTCGAAGCACCAGGCGCCGTGCCAGGCGCCGGGCACCAGGACGAACGTCTCCATCTCGCATTCCTCCTTCGGGCGGGGTCGCAGCCAGTCTCGCCGGAGGCTGCGTGGCGGGCCACCGCTAAAGTGACAATCGATGCCCGTTCGCCGCCAAGGTCGACAGACGGGCGTCGTCTCGCACGTCTGGCCCTCCGCCGGGCGGCACCTCTGGCCGTCGGGCGGGGCGAGCGCCGTGCAGAGCCACGAGGAGGGGCACCTCGTCTACGCAGCGAGCGGCGTCCTCACCGTGCACAGCGAGCGCGGCGCCTGGATCGTCCCCGCGAACCGAGTCGCCTGGACCCCGGCGGGTTTCGCGCATCGGCACCGCGCCCACGGGGACACGGACATGCGGATCGTCTTCCTCGCGCCCGCACTCGCCCGGCGGATCCCCGACCGGCCCGCGGTGTTCCTCGTCTCCGACCTCGCCCGCGAGGTCCTCCTGGCGCTGACCGGCCCGCGCAACTACGACGGCGCGGCGTCCGGCTACCGCGACGCGGCGCGGTCTCGCCTCCTGCGCGTTCTCGTCGACGAGCTCGAGGAGGCCCGCGAGCAGGCGCTGCACCTCCCCGAGCCGCACGACGACCGGCTGCAGGCGATCGCGCGACTGCTCGGCGAGAGCCCCGCCGACAACGCTTCGCTCGCCGACCTCGGGAAGACGATCGGAGCGAGCGCCCGCACCCTCAGCCGGCTGTTCCGGGGCGAGTTCGGCATGACGTTCTACGAGTGGCGCACGCAGCTGCGCATCCACCGCGCGCTCGTCCTCCTGGCCGAGGGCCGCGACGTCACGCAGACCGCCTACGCCTGCGGCTGGGCGAACCCGAGCAGCTTCATCGCGGCGTTCACGAGCATCGTCGGCACCACCCCGGGCCGGTACCGCGCCGACGAGCTCCGCCGGCGGGGAACGGATCGGCCGCCGCCGTCGTTGAGGGAGGCATGAGCGAATCGACGAGCTTCAACGAGCGGGTGATCGAGGAGTTCCGCGCGAACGGCGGTCGGGTCGGCGGCAACTTCGAGGGAGCGCCGCTGCTGCTCCTCCATCACGTCGGGTCGAAGACCGGTACCCCGTACGTCAACCCGCTGATGTACCGCGAGGTCGACGGCGGTTTCGCGATCTTCGCCTCGAAAGGCGGCCACACCGAGGCTCCCGCCTGGTACGGCAACCTCCTCGCCCACCCGGACACGCAGGTCGAGCTCGGCGACGAGACGATCGACGTGACGGCCCGCGAGGCGGAGGGCGAGGAGCGGACACGCATCTGGGAAGCCCAGAAGCGCGACGTCCCCCAGTTCGCGGGGTACGAGCAGACGGCGAACCGGACGATCCCGGTCGTCGTACTCGAACGGCGCTAGCGCGCGTCGATGAACGCGAGCAGGGCGTCCGCGATCTCCTGCGGGGCCGGCGGGCAGCCGGGGATGCGCAGGTCGACCGGGAGCACCTGCTCGAGCGGCCCGGCAAGCTCGCTGGGCAGGCCCAGGACGTTGCAGCCGAGGGCGCAGTTGCCGAGCGCCGCGACGAATCGCGGCTCGGGCATCGACCGGTACGCGGTCAGCAGCGGCCCGCGCATGCGCGTCGTGACCGGCCCGGTGACGAGCAGCACGTCGGCGTGCCGGGGCGAGGCGACGATGCCGAGGCCGAAGCGCTGGAGATCGTAGTACGGGCTGCCGAGCAGGTTGAGCTCGTGCTCGCAGCCGTTGCACGAACCGGCGTCGACGTGGCGAAGGGCGAGGCTGCGGCCGCGGTCCGGCGCGGGGAGCGCGGTGGTGCGGCGGAGGCGGCGGAGATCGCGGAGCAGCGTGAGCATCAGCGGTCGGCGCAGGCGTAGCAGAGCTCGAAGCTCTTGTTGATCAGCGGGAAGTCGGGGAGCAGGTTGCCGGTGGCCGAATGCGCGACGACCGCCCAGTTGGCATACGAGCCCGTGCGCAGGTGCAGCCGCCCGATCCGCTCGTGGTCCCGCTCGACGACGCAGACGGTCGCGCCGCGCGGGCTCTCGACCCGGCCGACCCCGATGCCCGCCTCGGGCGCGCCGCGAACGGTGGCAGAAGGCCCGACCGGGTCGGCGAGGAGCGGCTCGAGCAGGTCGAAGGTCTGCTGCACCTCGACGGCGCGCTGCTCGAGGCGCGCCTGCACGTCTCCCCCGGTCCGTCTCGGCGCCGCCGAGCGGAAGCCGTCGTAGGCGAGGCGATGGCTCGTCGCGCGCGCGTCGTCGGGAAGGCCGCTCGCGCGCGCCGCCGGCCCCACCGCACCCAGCGCGCGGGCGTCCTCCGCGCCGACCACGCCGATGTCGGGAAGCCGGTCCTGGAACGAGGCGTTGAAGAGCAGCTCGCGCCAGGCTCGCCGCGAGTCCTCCCGGAGCGCGTCGAGCTCGCGGCGCGCGTGCGCGAGGTCTTCCACGGAGAGCGACACGCTGCTGCCGCCGACGCTGACGGTGTCGAAGAGGAAGCGATGACCGGTGAGGGCCGCGTTCAGTCGCCGCGCCCGTTCGGTGAGCGCGCTGAAGCTGGCGGTGCCCGCGGCGAAGCCGACGCCGGCGCAGATCGCGCCGATGTCGTTCAGGTGGCTCCAGAGCCGTTCGAGCTCGAGCAGGATCGTGCGCGTACGGGCGAGCTCCGGCGTCGAGACGAGGCCGAGCGCCTCCTCCCAGGCCTGCGCGTAGGCCACCGAGTTGGAGACGGCGCAGGCGGCGCATGCCCGCCGCGCGAACGCGATGCCCCCGGCGGCGTCGCTCCCTTCGGCGGCCCGCTCGAGGCCGCGGTGCTTGTGGAAGAGACGGATGTCGAGGTGGACGACGCGCTCCCCGACCACGTGGAGTCGGAAATGGCCGGACTCGATGACCCCGGCGTGGATCGGCCCGACGGCAACCTGATGGACGTCGTCGCCGCGGACGCGGGCCGTCCAGCTCTCGAGGTCGACGTCGTGGTCGACGAGCGGCCGCAGCGGCTCGTGACCGTCGAAGTCGAGGTCGTACAGGTCGGCCGCCTCGCGTTCGTCCCAGGCCGCGGCCGGGGCGAGGTCGACGATCGACGGGACGCGTCCGTCGACGACCGGCGTCTCGGCGAGGCGGGTCTCCCCGGCCGTCGAGACGAGCACCGTCCGGACGACCTCGCCGGATGCGTAGAGCGCGCCCAGGCGGCAGCCCTCGGCGAGCGCCTGCCCGACCGCGTCGCGGTACCCGCTCACCGCACCCCCGCCGCGAGCGAGTGGGCCAGCTCGCTGCCCGGAAGCCAGAGCGCGACCGAGGTCAGGGCGAGCAGGAACGCGGCCGTCACGCCGGTGAGGATGGTGACCACGCGCAGCCCGGCCGCCCGGCCCCTCGCCGAGTCGTCCCGGACGCGACCGGCGAGCGTGTCGAGGAGTGCGTGCGCAAGCCCGAGGAAACCAAGCGCGAGCAGCACGGCCGCGACGGCGGCCGCCCAGGAGCGGCCCGAGGCGAAGCCCCCGGCGACGATCAGGAGCTCGCTGACGAAGAGCGGCGACGGCGGCAGCCCGGCGAGCGTGCCCAGAGCGACGCCCATCGTCACCCCGAGTGCGGGCTCCGTGCGCCCGACGCCGCCGGCCGGCTGCCCGCCGGCCCGCGGCTCGTGGCTGAGCAGCGGCACCGCGGCGTAGAAGCCGAGCGCCTTCGCGGCGGCGTGGCCGGCGATGTGAACGACCACGCCGGCGAGCGCGACCGGCCCGCCGAAGCCGAGGCCCAGGGCGATCACGCCCATGTGCTCGAGGCTCGAGTACGCAAGCAGCCGCTTCCACGGCAGCGGGCGCCAGAGGAACGGGACGGCGACGGCCAGCGAGAGCAGCCCGAAGCCGATCAGGACCGACTGCGCCGTCGTCGCTCCGACCGCGGGGGTGAGTGCACGACCGGCGCGCCAGGCGACGAGCAGCACCGCCGGGAGCAGCGCCGCGGAGAGGAGCGCCGACACCGGTGCAGGCGCTTCCGAGTGCGCATCCGGGAGCCAGTTGTGGACGGGCGCCCAGCCGATCTTGGCCGCGAGGCCGGCGAGCAGGAGCAGATACGCGATCAGCACCGTCTGCCCGCCGGGCGCCGTGTGCGCGAGCGCGTGCCAGGAGAGCCCGTCGAGGCCGCCCCCGCCGGTCGCCGCGAGGAGCACGACGCCGAGCAGCGCGACACCGAGACCGAGCGACGTGAGAATCAGGTACTTCCAGCCCGCTTCGAGTGCGCGCGGCTTGCCGCTGAAACCCACCAGGAGCGCGGACGCGGCGGTGGTCGCCTCGACGAGGAGCCAGGCGCCGCCGAGGTTCCCGATCACGGGCACTCCGGCGAGCGCCGCCCAGAATGCGAACAGCAGGCTGTAGTACAGACGGGGCAGCCTGCCCGGCCGGACGAGGCCCTCGCGCACCGTGCCGAGGTAGCTCGGCGAGACGACGACGCTCGCGAGGCCGACCGCGCCGATCACCGCGACGAGGACGCCGCCCGCAGGGTCGACGATCAGCCACGCCGTCGCGACCGTGGTGGACGGCTCGCCGACCGCGAGCACGGTGAACACCGCCGCGGCGATCGCGGCTGCGGTCGCGCCGACGACCGACACGGCGAACGTCGAGCGCCGAGGGGCGACCGCGCACGCGACCGCCGTGAGCGCAGGGGCCGCCACGACGGCGAGCGCGAGCAGCTCGCGGCTAGTCACGCAGGGTCCTCAGCACCGCGGCGTCTCCGCTGCCGAACTCGGCGAAGATCCGCTCGTGGAAGACGGCTGCGACGGTCGCGATCAGCGTGAGGTCGAACGCCACCCCGAGCTCGATCGCAGCCGACGAACCGCCGTGCAGCTCGAGCGCAGCCAGCGCGAGCCCGTTCTCGACGAGCACGATCCCGAGCACCTGGAAGAGCGTCGCCGCCCGCGCCGCGACGGTCACGAGACCGAAGGCGACGAGCGCGAGCACGCCGCGCTCGGCGTTGCGCGACCCCAGCCCGAGCGTCGGCACGAGCCACGTCAGCGCCAGGGCGAGCGTCACCGCGAGGCCGCCGCGCATCAGCGGCGCGACACCGGCCCTGACGGGCCGCGGCTCGCGGGTGCGCGAGACGACGAGGAGCAGCAGCACACCGAGCACGAGCGCCCTCAGCGCGAGCGCGGCGGCCGCTCCCGCCTCTTCGTGCGCGCGGACGGCGAGTACCAGCGCCTGGGCGGTGACGAGGGCGACCGCCAGCGAGCGGCGTCGCACGACGACGACGCCCAGGCCGAGCGCGACGAGCAGCCAGGCGAGTGCGCCGCTCACAGCTGCACCAGCCACGAGACGATGCCGAGGAGCGAGGCTGCGGCGCCGACGAGCAGCAGCCGCGGAACGAGCAGCATCCGCAGCTTGACGACGAGCGTCTCGAGCAGGGCGAGCGCCGCGCACAAGACGGCGAGCGCCACGGGGAGCAGGACGAGCTGCTGCCAGGCCGCGTGCGGATGCGGCAGGAACACCTGGGCGGCGATCACGAGCACGAGCCAGTGCCGCACCGCGGCTCCCCACTGCAGCATCGCCAGGTCGCGGCCCGCGTACTCGAGCAGCGGCCCTTCGTGGATCATCGTCAGCTCGAGGTGGGTGTCGGGGTTGTCGACCGGCCGCCGGCCGGTCTCGGCGACGGCGACCAGGGCGAAGCCGACGGCGGCCAGCCCGAGTGCCGGACCCGACCAGACACCGCTTCCCGCAGTGCCCGCGATCATCCCCGCCAGGTTGGTGGTGCCGGCGATCAGCGCCGCCGCCGAGACGGCGAGGACGAACGTCGCCTCGACCGAGACGGCGATCGTCAGATCACGGCTTGCGCCCATCAGCTCGAAGCCGCTCGCCGTGTCCCAGGCCGCAGCGGCCAGCGCGAAGCGGGCGAGCGCGAGCACGCCGAGCAGCGCCAGCACGTCGTGGCCGACACCGAGGCTCGGCCCGACCGCGGCGACGGGGACGAGCAGGACCGCCGTCGCGAGCGCGGCGGCGGCGACCGGAGGGGCGACCCGGTAGACGAAGCTCGCGCCTTCGACGGTGACGAGGGACTTGCCCCAGAGCCGCCGGAGCTCGCGGTACGGCTGGATCGGCGACGGCCCGCGGCGGCCCTGCAGGCGCGCCTTCCAGTGCTGCACGAGCCCGGGGAGCAGCGGGGCGGCGAGGAGCCCGCCGACGAGCTGCACGGCGATCGCGGCCGCTCTCATCCGATCGCACCGACCTTCACGGCGGCGAGCAGCAGCACCACGAGGGCGATCAGGTACGCGACGTAGTTGCCGAGGCGCCCGGTCTGCAGCCGGCGCGCGTGCCGGGCGGCGTCGAGCCCGAGCGCGACGGCCGGACGGTAGAGGCGCTCGTCGAGCAGCTGCGGCACCCGTCCCTGGTAGGTGACCTCCTGCACGACGCCGCCCTCGACGCTCACCGCACGCTCGCGCTCGGGACGGAGAACCGCCTCGAGCGTCAGGCGCAGCGGCTTGCTGAACCCGGCGCTCGTCCAGGCGAGCGCCGGCTCGACGATCTGCCCGGAGGCCCACGTGGGAGCAGGGGCGGCGGAGCCGCGGCCCCGGAGGGCGACGAGCACACCCGTCGCCAGGGCGAGGCTCGCGGCGATCCCGAGCGTCGGCAGCGACCCCGTGCCGGGAAGGTGGAGGCCGAGCGACGAGCTCCCCGCAGCCGGCCACGGGGCGAGCCGCACCAGGCGGCGGAAGAGGAGCGCGGGCACGAGCCCGAGCGCGACGCAGGTGGCGGCGAGCGCGACCACCGCCGCGCGCATGGGCGCGGCCGCCTCCGTCGCCGCTGCCGCCGTGCGCCGCGGGCCGAGCAGGACGAGCCCTGCGACCTTGACGAAGCAGAGGACCGCGAGCGCGGCCGTTGCGGCGAGTGCGGCAGCGGCGAGCGCCCCGGCGGCCCCGTCGCCGACACCGCCGTACGACGAGACGTGCAGCAGCGCCTGCAGCGTCAGCCATTCGGAGACGAAGCCGTTGAGCGGCGGCAGCCCGGCAAGCGCGAGCGCGCCGACGAGGAACGCCCCTCCGGTCCACGGCATCCGGCGAAGCAGCCCGCCGAGGCGGTCGAGGTCGAGCGAGCCGACCGCCCGCTCGAACGAGCCGGCGCCGAGGAAGAGCAGCGACTTGAAGACGGCATGGTTGAGGGTGTGCAGCAGTGCGGCGCCGAGCGCGAGGGCAGCCCAGCCGTCGGCGCCGCGCGCCCGCAGCGTCAGGCAGGCGCCGAGCCCCAGCGCGACGATGCCGACGTTCTCGATCGAGGAGAACGCGAGCAGCCGCTTCAGCTCGCGCTGGAAGATCGCGAACAGGATGCCGCCGAGCGCCGACAGCGCCCCGAGCGCAAGGACGAGCACCCCGAACCAGAGGGGCAGCACGCCGAGCCAGTCGACGAGCACGCGGATGAGCCCGTAGACCGCGACCTTGATCATCACGCCGCTCATCACCGCCGACAGCGGCGCCGGGGCGATCGGGTGGGCGCGCGGCAGCCAGCTGTGGAACGGCACGAGCCCCGCCTTCGCCCCCATGCCGACGAGCGCCGACGCGGCGACGGCGACCTGGAGCCCCGATCCACGGGCGACGACGCTCCCGCCGCCGATCGCTCCGGCGTGCGCGAGCAGCAGCACCGCGATCCAGGTGCCCGCGCCGGCGAGGTGCATCGCGGCCACGTAGAGGAAGACGGCGTGGCGCGACGCGTCGTCGGAGCGCGCGCCGAGGATCGTCGCCGCCGGCACCAGCGACATCAGCTCCCAGCCGCCGAGGAAGGTCAGCGGATCGCGGGCGCACAGGACCTCGACGAGGACGAGGACGAACACGCCGCCCAGCACGCCGACCGCCCGGCCGCGGGCGTCGGCGCGCAGGTACGAGCGTGCGTAGAGCGCCGCGGGCGCGGCGACGAGCCCCACGCTCGCGACGAAGAAGGCGGTCAGCCCGTCGACGCCGAACCGGGGGTGCAGCGCCGAGGTGAACCCGCTCCCCGCCGTCGTGCCCGCCGCGAGGCCCCAGAAGCCGGCCACGCAGAGCAGCGCCGCTCCGACCGCCTGCACGATCATTGCCCGCGCGAGCCAGGCGCCGCGTGACGCCGCGGCGGCGCCGGCCGCGACCAGTGCGACCGCCGCGACGAGCAACAGCGGGGTCAACGCCCTTCGTGCTCCAGCTCGGCGAGCAGGGACTGCTCGTTCACGAGCCGCCGCGCGATGATCCCCCGCCCGGCCGCGAGCAGGTCGAACACCTGCTCGTCCTCGACCGAGTAGAAGGCGCTCGTTCCTTCCCGACGCACCGAGACGAGCCCGATCCGCCGCAGTGCCGCGAGGTGCTGCGAGGTGCCGCTCGAGTCGAGACCAAGCTCGGCCTGCAGCTGACCGACCGAGCACTCGCCCTCACGCAGCAGCTCGAGGATGCGCACCCGCGCCGGGTGGCCGAGCACCCGGAACAGGTTCGCCTTCACCTCGTGCACGGGCAGGGAGCGATTCGGCATCACTTATAATCTTAAATGAATTTAAGAGATGCCGCAAACAGGTCGGGCCCGGCGGACGGTGCGGAGTACCCGGCGGGCGAGACCCACGGAGACCACCGCCCAGATCGCGAAGGCGAACCAGATCCACACGGCGGCGAACCGCCGGAGTCCGGCGATTCCCTGGACGTCGGCGACCGTGAAGCTGCAGACGGCGTACATCCCGAGCGGGAAGACGGTCGACCAGCGGCGAGGGTCGTAGCTCGGCCGGGGGCGGCCCACCTCGGCGAGCAGCAGTGCGGGCAGCCAGACGGCGGCCGCCGCCCAGAGCGCAAGCGCGGCGAGACCGAGGCTCCCCGCCGCGCCGCGGAGGACGCCGATCACCGGCGCCGCCTTCGCAACGCGTCCGCAGGCGAGCGTGGCGATCGCAAGCGCTCCGCCCGCGACCCAGTGATCGCCTCTCCCGACGAGCAGTTGGCGGAGATCGAAGCCGACCGCCACGAACACGTAGAAGACGAGTCCGAGCCCCACCCAGGCGAGCGCCGCGAGCGCAAGCCAGGTCGCCGCCGGATGCGCGACGACGATCGCGGCCGCAAGCGTCGCAAGCGACTCCGTGGCCACGACGAGCACGAACGAGGAGCCGACGGCCGGCCGCTGCCAGTGCGACAGGACGTACGGGACGAGGACCAGCCAGAGGAGAAAGGCGATCGCAAGCAGCGCCGCGGCCTCGCGGCTCCAGCCGAGCATCTCCAGCCGTGCGCCGAAGACGTCGGTCCCCGCCACGCCGGTCAGCGCCGCCGGCGACCGCGCCTCCCGCAGCAGCCGCGGCCGCAGCCGCGTGACGAGGATCAGCAGGCCTGCGCCGAGGACGAACCAGACGGCGGCGGCGAGCCCGAGCAACACACGTGAAAGGGCCTCGTGCCCGTCGAGCGAGAGGCCGATCGAGACGATCCCCGTGCCCATGACCACCGCTCCCGACGGAGGAGGCAGCGACCCGGCGAGGTGATCGGCCAGAGAGGCGACCCGGCCCATGCGCGGCGGGCTCAGCGGCGGGCGGCCGCGTAGCGGTTGCGGTAGAGGATGTAGGGGCGGCCGAGGTACTGGAGCGGGTAGCTCCAGACGTGGACGAGCCGGCTGAACGGCCAGACGACGTAGAGCAGCCAGGGCAGCGACGCGTGCAGCTGGTACCAGGCGGGCGCCCGCGCCATGATCGCCGGCTGCGGGTCGTGCCACACCGAGCGGAACCACGGGCCGACCGTCTGCCGGTAGTCGTAGCCGTGGCCGAAGACGTTGTAGCCGAGTGTCAGGCCGTCGCCGAGCACGATCAGCAGCCCGAGGAGGACGAGGACGACGACGTCCATGATCGACGTCGTCGCGCGGACGCGGCGGTCATTCGAGCGCCGGAAGGCCAGGAGCCCGTAGCCGATCAGGCAGACCAGCCCGGCGACGCCGCCCGCGTAACCCGCGAGATGGTGGTAGTTCGACTCGGAGATCCCGAACCTGCCCGTCACGCTCGCCGGGATCAGGATGCCGACGACATGACCGCCGATCACCGCGAGCGCGCCGTAGTGGAAGAGGTTGCTGCCCCAGGCGAGCTGGCGGCTCTCGAGCAGCTGGGTGGAGCGGCTCGTCCAGCCGAACTGGTCGTAGCGGTAGCGCCACCAGTGGCCGACGAGGAAGACCGCGACCGACGCGTACGGAAGGACGAGCCAGACGAACAGGTCCGCGCGGTAGCTCATGCCCGCGCCTCGACCGGCATCACCTCGGGCGGCGCGAACGGCTCGAGGCCGACCTGCTCGCTCGGCGGTCCGTCCACGGCGAGCCGCCGCACGCGCTCCCGCTCGACCGGCGTCAGTCGCGGCAGCCCCGCGCACAACGCGTCGAGCAGCTGTCCGTACGGGCTGCCGGCCTCGTGCAGGTTCGCCCGCAGCAGCTCGAGCGCGGCGCGCTGCTCGCGCAGCAGCGCCTCCCCCGCTCCGTCCGGCGCGAGCGCTGCGAACTCGAGGACGAGCGGCAGGTAGTCGGGCAGCTCGTCGGCGGTGAGCTCGAGTCCGGCGGCGGCGTACAGGCGCTTCAGCCGCAGGAGCGCCAGGCCGCGCTTGCGCGTGTCCCCGTGCAGGTACCAGCCGAGGTAGAGGCTCGAGCGGCGGCGCAGGTCGAAGGTCTCGACGTAGCTCTGTGCGAGCTCGAGCGGCGTGGTCGCGAGCAGGTACTCGAGGAAACGCTCGAGCGGCTCCTTCTCCGGAGCGCGCCGCGGCAGCTCGGCGACGGCCGCGGCGACCTCCTCGAGCCCGGCGGCGAGGCGCTCGTCGGGGTAGCGCAGCAGCACCGAGAGCAGCTTGTAGGGGCGGGCCGCCTGCCGTCTCACGATCGCTCCTGGCCGAGCACCGGGAGCTTCTTCCCGAGCATGAAGCTCTCGTTCGCGCGCGGTGCGATCGCGCCGCAGTTGCCGGGGCCGCCGTCGAAGTCCAGCCCGCAGGCGCCCTGCTGCTCCATCAGCTGCGAGGCCAGCTCGCCGTGCGCCTTCGGGATGACGTAGCGCTCGTCGTACTTCGCGATCGCCAGCAGCCGGTACATCCGCTCCAGGTCGCGCGACTCCAGGCCGACCGAAGCCGGCAGCGTCTCGTCGGTCTCCCCGAGCACCTCGCGCTTGCGCATGTAGGCGCGCATCGCTGCCAGCTTCCGCAGCACGGTGCGGATGACGTCGCCGTCGCCGGCGGCCAGCAGGTTGGCGAGGTAGTCGACCGGGATGCGGAGCGTCTCGATCGCCGGGAAGAGGTCGTCGGGGTCGGCCTCGTAGCCGTCGGTCTCGAGCGCGTTCACGACGGGCGAGAGCGGCGGCACGTACCAGACCATCGGCAACGTCCGGTACTCGGGATGCAGCGGCAGCGCCAGCCGGTACCGCACCGCGAGCGTGTAGACGGGCGAGCGGCGAGCCGCGTCGAGCCAGTCGTCGGGGATCCCGTCCGCGCGCGCCTGTGCCTGCACGTCGGGATCGTCCGGGTCGAGGAAGACTCCCATCTGCGCATTCAGCAGGTCGCGCTCGTCGGGCACCGACGCCGCCTCCTCGACCCGGTCGGCGTCGTAGAGGACGATGCCGAGGTAGCGGATCCGGCCGACGCACGTCTCCGAGCAGATCGTCGGCTGCCCCTGCTCGATCCGCGGGTAGCAGAGCGTGCACTTCTCGGCCTTGCCGGTGGTGTGGTTGAAGTAGACCTTCTTGTACGGGCACGACGAGACGCACATGCGCCAGCCGCGGCACCGGTCCTGGTCGACGAGGACGATGCCGTCCTCCGCCCGCTTGTACATCGCGCCCGACGGGCAGGCGGCGACGCAGGTCGGGTTGAGGCAGTGCTCGCACAGCCTCGGCAGGTAGAACATGAACGTCTTCTCGAACTGGCCGTAGACCTCTTTCTCGATGTCGGCGAAGTTCGAAT
>DASZWR010000027.1:0-41183 GCA_035546215.1 Gaiellaceae bacterium
TCTCGAGCTCGAGCCACGAGCCGCGGCTCGGCATCAGGTTCGCGGTGAAGACCTGCTTCGTCGCGTCCTTCGGCTCCATCAGGTAGGCGCCGGGCGACCGGACGAGCTGCGTGACGATGACGCGCTCGGTGCCGTTGATGATGAACGTGCCCCACTCCGTCATCATCGGGAAGTCGCCCATGAACACCGTCTGCTCGCGGATCTCGCCCGTGTCCTTGTTCACGAAGCGGACCGTCATCGAGAGCGGGGCCTGGTAGGTCAGGTCCTTCTCACGGCATTCCTGGATGGAGAACTGCGGCTCTCCGAACCGGTAGTCGCCGAACTCGACGGCGAGGGAGCCGGTGTAGTCCTCGATCGGAGAGATGTCGTCGATCGTCTCCCGGAGCCCTTCGCTGAGGAACCAGTCGAAGGACTCACGCTGGATGTCGATCAGGTTGGGGAGGTCGAGGACGTGCTTGAGGCGGGAAAAAGAGTGGCGCGCACGAGGCGCTGTGACCGTCTTGGCCAAGTAGAACAGCCTCCCTTACTGGCTAGCTATATGAGGGGCGGAGCGGAAAAAGAGCGTGCAAAAGTGGGACGTGTCCGGACGTCGGCGCAACCCCCTAGGTTACCGAAGGTATCCCTCCAGCCGCAAGCGCACGGCGAGGGACCGGTTGGGCCGAACACGCAGCGTAGCAAAAGAGGAGGTCTGACCCCTTGCGGGGTCAGACCTCTGTTCGTGCGAAGTGCTACTTGAGCTCGACGGAGGCGCCGGCCTCCTCGAGCTGGGCCTTGACCGAGTCGGCCTCTTCCTGGTTCACGCCCTCCTTGACCGGCTTCGGAGCCGAGTCGACGAGGTCCTTGGCCTCCTTGAGGCCGAGGCCGGTGACCGCGCGGACGACCTTGATCACCTGGATCTTCTGGGCGCCCGCATCGGTGAGGACGACGTCGAAGGAGGTCTTCTCCTCCGCCGCGGCGCCGCCGTCGCCGCCGGCGGCAACCGCGCCGCCCGCCGCGACCGCGACCGGAGCGGCGGCGGTGATGCCCCACTCCTCCTCGATCTTGTTCTTCAGCTCGACCAGCTCGAGGACCGTCATGGACCCGAGCTGCTCGAAGATGGTGTCGACAGCTGCCATTACTCGTTCTCCTCCTGGGATTCAGCAGTTGTGGGGTCTGCCCCCTGGTTCTCGAGCTGCTCGATGCGTGCGTCGATCAGCCCGTAGAGGTTCTGGAGCGGGGCGTTCACGAGCCCGACCAGGTTCTGGAGCGGCGCGATCACCGCACCGATCACCTGGCCGCGGAGCACCTCGAGCGGCGGGAGCTTCGCCAGGCTCTCGACGTCCTCCCCCGTGATCGTGCGGCCCTGCATGACGCCGCCGCGGATCTCGAGGATGCGGGTGTCGCGGGCCGACTCGCTCAGCGCCTTCGCGACCGCGACCGCGTCGCCGTCGGCCTCCACGAACGCGATCGCCGACGGGCCCTCCAGCAGCGCCAGCAGCGCATCTGCGCCGGCGGCCTCGGCCGCGCGGCGGGTGAGGGTGTTCTTGACGACGCTGAACCGCGCCCCGCTCTCGATCAGCTTGCTCCGGAGAGCGTCGATCTGGGGCATGGTCAGGCCGCGGTAGTCCGCGACGATCATCGTCTCGGAGTTGCGGAGCTTGTCGGTCAGCTCCTCGACGACGCGTTCCTTGTCCTCTTTCTGCATTTCACCTCCTCGTTCTGCAAACGAGCCCGCACTCAGGCGGGCTCGTGAGAACGGAGAAAGGCTGTTCCCAGGAGGCCGCCTCGGCTGGACTTCTGCTCCGTGGAGCTGCCAGCTGTCTTTGGCGACGGGCTCTGTCCTAGGCCGTAGCTTCCACGGCCTCCTGCGTCGCGCTCTCGAGCTCGTCCGTGATGTCGCGGGTCTTCGTCGGGTCGACGTGGATCCCGGGGCCCATCGTGGACGTGAGCGTGATCTTCTTGATGTACCGGCCCTTCGCGGCCGACGGCTTCGCACGCACGATCTCGTCGATCAGGGCGGCGTAGTTCTCGACGAGCTGGCGCTCGTCGAAGCTCCGCTTGCCGATCGGGATGTGCACGTTCGCGCCGCGGTCGGTGCGGTACTCGAGCTTGCCTGCCTTCGCGTCCTTGACCGCCTTCGCCACGTCGAAGGTGACGGTGCCGGTCTTCGGGTTCGGCATGAGCCCGCGCGGGCCGAGCACGCGGCCGAGGCGGCCGACGTTGCCCATCTGGTCGGGCGTCGCGATCGCGACGTCGAAGTCGGTGAAGCCCTCCTCGATCCGCTTCGCGAGGTCGGCCGAGCCGACGACGTCCGCGCCGGCCTCCTCCGCCTCGCGCGCCTTCTCGCCCTCGGCGAAGACGGCGACGCGCTGCTCCTTGCCGGTGCCGTTCGGGAGCATCAGCGTGCCGCGGAGCTGCTCGTCGGCGTGGCGGACGTTCAGGCCCAGGTTCAGGTGCACCTCGACCGTCTCGTCGAACTTCGCCTTCGGGCTGTCCTGGAGCAGCCGGATCGCCTCGACGGGCGAGTAGAGCTGCTCGCGGTCGATCGCCCCCCGCGACGTTGCATACCGCTTCCCGTGCTGCGCCATTACCGCTCCACCTCCACGCTGTTCCGTACGGTCGGCGGGCAGAGCCCGTCGACCGCCGGCCGACAATCCAGACCGGCCATCACTGGACCTCCACGCCCATGCTCCGGGCGGTGCCGGCGATCACGAGCATCGCCTGCTCGACGTCGCGCGCGTTCAGATCCTGCATCTTCGTCTCCGCGATCGAGCGCAGCTGGTCGCGGGAGAGCTTCCCGACCTTCGACCGGTTCGGCTCGGCGGAGCCCTTCTCGAGCCGGAGCGCCTCCTTGATCAGGACCGCGGCCGGCGGCGTCTTCGTGATGAAGTCGAAGCTCCGGTCCTCGTAGACCGTGATCTCGACCGGGGTGATGCGGCCGTTCTCCTGCGCGGTCTGCGCGTTGAACGCCTTGCAGAACTCCATGATGTTCACGCCGTGCTGGCCGAGCGCAGGGCCGACCGGCGGAGCCGGGTTCGCCTGGCCGCCGGGGATCTGGAGCTTGATGACTGTGAGAACTTTCTTCGCCATTGCGCCTTCCTAGTCGAGCTTCTTGACCTGGTCGAAGCCGAGCTCGACCGGAACCTGGCGCTCGAAGATGTCGACGAGCACCTTGAGCTTCTGCTGATCGGGGTTGACGTCGACGATCTCGCCGTCGAAGTCGGAGAGCGGCCCCGACGTCACCTTGACCGACTCGCCGAGCGAGTACTCGACGGTCGTGCGGGCGCGCTCCCCTCCGGCGGTCTGGCCGGTCTTCAGGATGCGGTCGACCTCGGGCTGCGACAGCGGCACGGGCTTCGACCCGGCGCCGACGAAGCCGGTCACGCCCGGCGTGTTCTTGACGACCGTCCAGGCGTCGTCGTTCAGGTCCATGTTCACGAGCACGTAGCCCGGGAGCACGCGCTTCTCGGCCTGCACCTTCTGGCCGTCCTTGGTCTCGATCACCTGCTCGGTGGGGACGACGACGCGGCGGAAGCGCTGGCGCTGCCCCATCGACTCGATGCGGTGCTCGAGGTTGGCCTTGACCTTGTTCTCGTGGCCGGAATAGGTGTTGACGACGTACCAGCGGAACATTCGAATCCTTTACTGACCGAGGAATACCTTCGAGACGACGTGCTTCCAGACGATGTCGTTGAGATAGAGGTAGCTACCGACCACCAGGCAGGCGATGAGGACGACGACCGTCCCCTGGATCACCTGGTTCTGCCCCGGCCACTCGACCTTCTTGAGCTCCGCCCAGGACTCCTGGACGAAGTGGCCCTTCCGGCGCTGCTCCTCCGCGTGCGGAGTGCCGCCGCCGGAGCCGCCGGGCCGCCCGACGGCGGGGTGGCGCTCGGAGCGCGCGTCGGACATGGCGCTAGCGCGTCTCCCGGTGGGGCGTGTGCGTGCCGCACCAGCGGCAGTACTTCCGGAACTCGACGCGGTCCGGCGTGTTCCGCTTGGACTTGTTCGTCTGGTAGTTCCGCCGCTTGCACTCCGTGCAGGCGAGCGTGATCGCAACTCTGACTCCGGTCTTGGCCATATCTCTTCTCTCGTGAGGAACCTTCAGGCCCCGGGCACGCTGACGCACTGCCCCGGGGCCGCGGAATGGTAGCGGGTCCGGCTCGAACACGCCTTACGCTCGCCTGCGCGAGCCGGGAAGTAGCGGCGGGTGGGCTCGAACCACCGACCTTCGGGTTATGAGTCCGACGCTCTAACCAGCTGAGCTACGCCGCCAGGCCTGGGCATTTTACCAACGTCCTCCGCCGGTCTTACCCTCGGAGGGGTGAGTGAGACGGAGAGCTGCTGGCGCTGCGGTGCGGCGATGGAATGGCGTCACGGGACGTGGCAGTGCCCGAGGTGCCGGCTGAAACTCGGGTGCTGCGAGGGCGATCCGCAGACATGCACGGACCTGGCGGCCGACCCCCGCCCGGTCGAGGCTCCCGGCCGGTAGCTCGACGACGAAGCTCCGCTCGCCGAGCACCCGGTTCTGCCAGCTCGTGGCGGCGCCCGTCGGCCACTCGAGCCGGGCGTAGCGCATCCCGGCGAGGTGCGCGTACCGCTGCGCGATCGCCTGGGAGCGCCCCCACGCCCGCACGAGGTCCTGGTGCTGGTGGAACCAGATCGTCACGTCGGGCCGCAGCCGGCGGATCAGGGCGACGGCCGCGCGCACCTCGGGCTCGCGGCCCGAGGGGAACGCGCGGTTCAGGTCGACGCCGTGCGCGTTCTGCCTCGTTCCGTGCGCGAGGCCGTCCGGGTTCAGCGTCGGGACGAGCCAGAGGTCCTCGCGCGGGTGCGCCTGCCGGAGCGCCGCGACGACGGGCAGCCCTGCGCACTCGTTCCCGTGGATGCAGCCGACGACGAGCACGCGCGGCCCCGGGCCGGCGACGTGGATCGCCCGGATCGGGCGGCCCTCGACCGAGTGGCCGACAACGGTCGCTATGGCTAGGGTCGTGAAAATGCCGGTGATCGAGGCCATCGAGCTGCGCAGGACCTACCGTACGACGACGGGCGTCGTCCGGCGCCGCCCGCTCGAGGTGGAGGCGGTGCGCGGCATCTCCTTCTCCGTCGAGCAGGGCGAGCTCTTCGGGCTGCTCGGCCCGAACGGCGCCGGCAAGACGACGACGATCAAGATGCTGATCACCCTGCTGCTGCCGACGGCCGGGCAGGCACGCGTGCTCGGGCTCGACGTGGTCGAGCAGGCGCGCGAGGTGCGCAAGCGGATCGGCTACGTCTTCGGCGGCGACCGCGGCCTCTACGAGCGGCTCTCGGCCCGCGACAACCTCCGCTACTTCGCCGAGCTCTACGGCGTCTCCGGCAAGGCGCAGCGGGCGCGCATCGACGAGGTGCTCGAGCTCGTCGGCCTGCAGGGCCGCGACCAGGAGCGCGTCGAGGGCTACTCGCGCGGCATGCGCCAGCGCCTGCACATCGCCCGCGGGATCCTCCACGACCCCGAGGTCGTCTTCCTCGACGAGCCGACGATCGGCGTCGACCCCGTCGGCGCCCGCGAGCTCCGCCAGACGATCTCCGACCTGATGGCGGCCGGGAAGACGGTGCTCCTGACGACCCACTACATGTTCGAGGCCGACGCGCTGTGCGATCGCATCGCGGTGATCGCGCGCGGCCAGATCGTCGGCCACGGCACGCCGGCCGAGCTGAAGGCCGGCGTCGCCGAGGGCCAGGTCACCGAGATCGAGGTGTTCGGCGTCGACGACGGCGTGCTCGGCCGCCTCCGCGCGGTGCCGAGCGTGACCGCCGTGACGGTCGAGGAGCGCGACCAGGCGCAGCTCGTGATCGTGCAGGCGACGGGCGAGCGCGAGCTGACGGCCCCGCTCCTCGCGCAGCTCGACGGCGTCGAGGTCGGCCGCGTGAGCTCGCGCGAGCCGACGCTCGAGGACGCGTACGTCGCCCTCGTCGGCGCCGCGTCCTGATGCAGACCGTCAAGCTGCTCGCCTTCGGGTGGGCGCTGCACTTCAAGATGCTGTCGCAGTCGGCCTTCGACGGGTTCCTCGCGATCCTCTGGCCGCTCTTCTTCGCGACGGTCGCCTTCTTCATCTACCGCCACGGGAGCAAGGAGGCGGCGCTCGCGCCGGTCGCGCTCGGCGCCGCCGTGATGGGCGTCTGGACGGCGACGAGCGTCTCCGCGTCCTCGGCCCTCCAGCGGGAGCGGCGGCTCGGCACGCTCGAGCTGCTCGTCGCCGCGCCGACGAACCTCGCGTTCGTGCTGCTGCCGGTGACGCTCGCGACCTCGACGATCGGCCTCTACTGCATCGTCGCGACGCTCCTCTGGGCGCGCTTCCTCTTCGGCATCCACGTCCCGATCGCCCACCCGTTTCCGTTCGCGCTCGGGATCCTCGGGGTCGTCCTGACGATCGGCGCGCTCGGGTTCGTGATGGCCGTGGTGTTCGTCCGCTCGCGGCGCGCCTGGGCGATGGGTGCGCTGACCGAGTTCCCGGTGTGGCTCCTCTGCGGCTTCCTCGTCCCGATCTCGCTGCTGCCCGAGTGGACGCGTCCGCTCTCGTGGGCGCTCGGGCCGACCTGGGGCATGCGCGCGATCCACGCGAGCGCCTTCGGGGGCACGCCGTGGGCCGATCTCGCGGGCTGCTACGCCCTGGCGATCGGCTACGTCGCGGTCGGCGGGCTGCTGCTCGGCCGGATGATCGACGCGGCGCGGCGCCAGGCGACGCTCTCCCTGACATGACGAGCCTGCGGATCTTCTTCATCGGCGGAGCGATCAGCTTCCGGGCGCTCTTCGGCTGGCTGACGCCGGCCATCTACATCCCGACGATGATCCTCACGCCGATCTTCCAGATCATCTTCTTCGCCTACATCGGCCGCGCGGCCGGCGGCCGGTCGGACGAGTTCTACGTGATCGGGAACGCGCTCCAGTACGCCGCCGTCCCCTGCCTGTTCGCGATGGCGAGCACGATCGCCGACGAGCGCTTCTGGCAGACGCTGGGGCCGATCCTGATCTCGCCGGCCCGCCGCCTGCCGCTCTTCCTCGGCCGCGCGCTGCCGGTGATCGTCAACGGCCTCCTCACCTGCGCCGTCTCGCTGCTCGTCGGCGGCCTGCTGCTCGGCGTGCACTTCCCCGGTCGGGTCTGGGTGACGCTCGTCCCCGTGCTGCTCGCGGCGACGTTCTCGTGCACCGGGCTCGGCCTGATCACCGCGGCGATCGGCCTCCGGGTCCGCGAGACCGCCGTGCTGAGCAACGTGTTCATCGGCCTGCTGCTCGTCTTCTGCGGCGCCAACGTGCCGCTCGACGACCTGCCGGGCGCGATGAGCTCGATCTCGCGCGTGCTGCCCCTGACCCACGCGATCGAAGCGGCCCGCGACGTTGCGGCGGGCGCCTCGCTCGGGAGCGTCGACAGCCTGCTCGGCCGGGAGGTGCTGATCGGCGTCGTCTACTCCGCGCTCGGCTTCGGGCTGATCCGGTTCCTCGAGCAGCAGAGCCGGAGGCTTGCCACGCTGGAGCGGGTATGAGCGCGCTCCGCGTCGTCTGGTCGGGGTTCGTGATGAACCTGAAGATGCTCGGGACGTCGAGCTTCTTCCTCGTCACGTCGGTGCTGCAGCCGGTGATCTTCGCGACCGTCGCCTTCTACATGTTCAAGTCGGGCGGCCGCACCGGGACGCTCCTCTACGCCTCGCTCGGCGCCGGGATGATGGGCGTCTGGTCGACCACCCTGTTCGGCTCGGGCGGGATGGTGCAGTGGCAGCGCTGGCAGGGGACGCTCGAGCTCGGCGCCGCGGCCCCGCCGACGATGACGCTGATCTACCTGCCGTTCTCGGTCGCGAACGCCTTCACCGGCATGTACGCGATGGCGGCGACGCTCGTCTGGGGCCGCGTCGTCTTCGGGGTGCCGCTGCACCTCGTCCATCCGTGGCTGTTTCTCCTCTCGCTGCCGGCCACGGTGATCGCGCTCGGGCTGATGGGGCTCGTGCTCGCCTCCACGTTCGTCCTCTACCGCTACGCGAACGCGCTCGCGAACCTGCTCGAGTACCCGGTCTGGATCGCGTCCGGGCTCGTCTTCTCGACCTCGGTGCTGCCGGCGTGGACGCGGCCGATCTCGTGGATCCTGCCGCCGTACTGGGGGATCCAGGCGATCCGGAACTCGGCGCTCGGCGGTGCCGTGTGGGGCCCGCTCGGGATGACCGTTCTCCTCGGGCTCGCCTCGCTCGCGATCAGCTCGTTCACCTTCCGCTGGTTCGAGCACCTCGCCCGCAGCCGCGCGACCCTCTCGCTGACGTGAAGCGCTGGTTCTCGATCTTCTTCGTCGGCGGCGTGATCGCCTACCGCGGCCTGTTCAACTGGATCAGGCCGGCGATGTACATCCCGACGATGCTGGGGAGCCCGCTCTTCCAGCTGATCTTCTTCACCAAGCTCGGCCAGTACGCGCACGCGGAGAGCCGCGACTTCTACATCGTCGGGAACGCCGTGCAGGCGTGCTCGATGTCGTCGGTCTACGGGATGACGATGGCGGTGGCGAACGAGCGCTGGTTCGGGACGCTCGGCCCGCTCCTCGCCTCGCCCGCGAACCGCTCGGCGGTCTTCCTCGGCCGCGGCATCCCGGTGCTCGCGAACGCGCTCCTCGTCTCCCTGTTCACGTTCCTCGCGGGGGCGGTGCTGCTCGGCTTCCGGCCCGGGCTCGGCTCGGTGCCGGCGCTCGCGGTCGTCGTCGTCGTCACGGCGACGTCCTGCACCGCGTTCGGGATGCTGCTCGGCTCGATCGGGCTCCGCGCCAAGGACTTCTGGTTCGCCGCCAACATGTCGTACTTCCTGATGCTGCTCTTCTGCGGCGTCAACATCCCGCTCTCCGTCCTCCCCGGCTGGATGAGCGCGGTCTCGCGCTGCCTGCCGCTGACGCACGGGATCGAGGCGGCCCGCAAGGTCGCGGACGGGGCGCCGCTCTCCGACGTCGGCCACCTCGTGGCGACGGAGGCGTTCGTCGGCGCCTGCTACGCCCTCGCGGCGTTCCTGCTCTTCCGGCTGCTCGAGCGGGAGTCGCGGAGAAGCGCCGTGCTCGACGCCTACTAGGCGATCAGGTTCTCGCGCAGCGCCCGCGCGACCGCCTGGGTGCGCGTGTCGGCGTCGAGCTTGTCCATGGCCTTCCGCACGTGCGTGCGGACGGTCTCGGCCGAGATGAAGAGCTTCTTGCCGATCTCCTCGTTCGAGTGACCGTCGGCGAGGAGGCGGAGCACGTCGCGCTCGCGCTGCGTCAGCTGCGGGACGTTCCCGCCGACCGACGACGCCGCGAGCGTGCCGGCGAGCACCGGGTCGACGTACGTGCCGCCGTTCGCGACCGCCTGCACCGCGCGCAGGAGGTCGTCCATCGGCGCCTCCTTGAGCACGAACCCGGCCACGCCCGCGTCGAGCGCCTCGGTGAGGAGCGCGCGGTCGCCGTAGCCCGTGTAGAGGAGGACGGCCGTGCCGGGGGCCGACCGCTTCGCCCGCCGGGTCAGCTCGATCCCGCCGAGCCGGGGCATGCGGACGTCGACGAGCGCCACCCGGGGCTTGCGCGTCTCGATCCGGTCGAGGGCCTCCTCGCCGTCGTTCGCGCGCCCGACCACGTCGACGCCGCCCTGGCTCAGGAACTCGGCGACCGCCTCGAGGACGGCGGGGTGGTCGTCGGCGACGACGCAGGAGATTGTGGTGGACTCAGCCATTGGGCATCCCCGATTCGAGTGACGCGTGGATCACAGCTCTAGCGATTGGCGTTTTGGCCGACAGCGCGGATAGTTACGTCGGTCGTCCACACTGGCGAGGTTTTACAGGTTTGCGGCACAGCTCGACATTTGCAGGTGACCTTGCCCGTCCGGGCGAGCTGATCGACGCGGCAATTGCCGTGAACGAGGCGCCTACCCTCGGTGAGGCATATCAGCTGCTGGCGGACGGCGCGTCCCGTGTCCTCGGGTCGGTCCTCGTCACGGTCTCGGAGCGGGCGGCCGAGGGCGCCGTCGTCGCGACCGCCGGGAAGGCGCCCGGCGGACGCGGGACCACGATCGACGTGCCCGTGGCCGCCGGCGGGAGCCGAATCGTCCTCGGTGCGACCTTCGCCGGGGAGCTCTCGGCCGAGGACGCCGGCGAGGCGACCCGCCTGCTGCAGACGCTCGGCCGGCTGACGTCGATCGCCGAGCGGTCGCAGAGGGAGCAGGCCCGCCAGCTCCTCGACGAGCGCTACCTCGCCGCGCTCTTCCAGCACCTCCCCGTCCCGCTCACCGTCGGCAACGCCCGCGAGCGCCGCCTCCTCTCGGCGAACCGCGCGTTCCTCGACCTGATCGGCTACGAGGCGGACGAGCTCGCCGGGCTGCAGCCGCCGTTCCCGTGGTGGGACCCCGGCGACCGCGACGTCCAGAGCATCGAGCCCGGCGCCGTCACCCACCGGACCTACCGGCACAAGGGCGGCCGCACGTTCCCGGTCGAGATGACCTGGCACGGGATCCCGGGCGCGGACGGCGAGGTCGAGCTGCTGCTCGGCATCGCCGCCGACCTGACGGAGAAGCGCCGGCTCGACATGCAGCTCGTGCAGAGCGGCAAGCTCGCCGCGATCGGCGAGCTCGCGGCGGGCGTCGCCCACGAGATCAACAATCCCCTCTTCGCGATCCTCGGCCTCACCGAGTTCCTGCTCAAGGAGGCGGAGCCGGAGTCGAAGGCGCGGCAGCGGCTCGAGCTGATCCAGCAGACCGGCCTCGAGATCAAGGAGATCGTCCGCGCGCTCCTCGACTTCGCCCGCGAGAACGCCGAGGAGCGGCTCGTCGTCCCGCTCGAGGACGTCGTCCGCTCGACCGTCGACCTCGTGCGGCGCACGAACGCGCACAAGGGCGTGGAGCTGATCGACAGCTACGACGGGTCGGGCGCGCTCGTCCACGTCAGCCCGAACCAGATCAAGCAGGTCTTCCTGAACCTCTTCGCCAACGCGCGCCAGGCGATGCCGCAGGGCGGCACCGTCCGCGTCGACGTCCGGGTGGAGGGCGACCGCGCCGTCGCCTCGGTCAGCGACGACGGCCCCGGGATCGAGCCCGAGTCGCTCGGCCGCATCTTCGAGCCCTTCTACACGACCAAGCGCGCGACCGGCGGCACCGGCCTCGGCCTGTCCGTCAGCCTCGGCATCGCCGAGTCGCACGCGGGCAGCCTCACCGCCCTCTCCGCGGTCGGCAAGGGATCGACGTTCACGCTCAGCCTCCCGATTGCCGACGAGGAGGGTGAATGAGCCGGATCCTGGTGATCGACGACGAGGACGTCGTCCGCATGCTCGTGATGGAGATCCTCGAGGCGGACGGCCACGAGGTGGTCGGCGTCGACTCGGCCGAGCAGGCGCTCGCGCTCGTCGACGACGGCGACTTCGACCTGGTGGTCAGCGACGTGGTCATGCCCGGGCTCTCGGGCCTCGAGCTCCTGGAGGCGGTTCGCTCCCACAGCGCCTCGCTGCCGGTCGTGCTCGTCACCGGCGCCGGCACCTACGAGACGTTGAGCCAGGCGCTCACCCGCGGCGCCGCCGGTCTCGTCACGAAGCCGTTCGCGCACGCCGAGCTGCAGTCGGCGGTCGCCGACGCGCTGGAGCGTTCGGCCCGCAGCCGCGAGGAGCTGCGCGAGCGGCTGCTCGCCCCCACGCTCGCGAGCGCGCTCGCCAACGCGATCGAGGCGCGCGACTCGTACCTGCACGGCCACTGCGAGCGGCTCGCCGCCCTCGCGGTGCGGATCGCCGAGGAGCTCGGGCTCGCCGCCGAGGCGGTCGAGACGATCCGGCTCGGCGCGATCCTGCACGACATCGGGAAGATCGGCATCCCCGACCGCGTCCTCCTCAAGCCCGGGGCGCTCGACGCGGAGGAGGAGACGGTCGCGCGGACGCACCCGGACATCGGCGACAAGCTGCTCGAGCCGCTCGACCTGCTCGCGGGCGCCCGGCCGATCGTGCGCCACCACCACGAGCGCTGGGACGGCGCCGGCTACCCGGACGGCCTCGCCGGCGAGCAGATCCCGCTCGGCGCACGCATCGTCTCGGTCGCCGACTCCGTCGAGGTGATGTCGTCGCGCCAGCTCTACCGGCGCCCCCTCGACTCCGACGGCATCGTCGCCGAGCTCGAGGCCGGCTCCGCGGCCCAGTGGGATCCCCGGGTCGTCCAGGTGGTGCTAGGCCTGATCGAGTCCGGCGAGCTCCTCCTCTCCGCAGACGGCCTGCGCCTGCTCGAGCAGGCGGCGCCGGACACGCTGCCCGCCGAGATCACGGTGCTCCTCGTCGAGGGCGACGACGACCACGCCCGGCTCGTCACGCAGGCGCTCGAGCACGCGCTCGACGGCATCGCGGTGGCACGCGCCGACAGCGTCGGCGCGGCCCGGCTGATGACCGGCGCCGACTGGTCGCTCGCGATCGTCGACCAGGCGCTCCCCGACGGCGCCGGGATCGACGTGCTCGACGCCCTGCGCGTCGCGCACCCGTCGATCCCCATCGTCATGCTCACCGGCGCCGGCTCCGAGGAGACGGCCATCGAAGCTTTCCGACACGGCGCGTCCGACTACGTGGTGAAGGGCGGCTCCTACGTGGAGGCGCTCGCGACCCGCGTGCGAGGACTGGTCGCCGTATGACCCGCAACACCCAGAACCACTTGCACATGGAGGTGCACCCGTGAACGATCCAACCTGCCTGGTCGCCGACGACCATCCAGCACTCACGTCGGCGGTTTCCAGCTACCTCGCAGACAACGGCTTCGAGATCGTCGGGACGGCCCCGGACGGCCGCCGCGCTGTCAGCCTCGCCGAGGACGCGCAACCGGAGCTCGCGCTCCTCGACTACCGCATGCCACGCCTGATGGGCCTCGACCTGATCGCGGCGCTCCGCGAGGTCTCGCCCGAGACCCGCATCTGCATCTACACGGCCGACGGCGACGAGCAGCTCGCCTCGGACGTGCTCGCGGCGGGCGCGTCGGCGCTCGTCCTCAAGGAGGCGCCGCTCGCCGACCTCGTCCGCGCGCTCGAGGCCGCGCTCGCCGGCGGCTCGTACCTCGACCCGGCCGTGAAGCGGAACGACTCGCGCAACGGCAAGCTGACCCAGCGGGAGCTCGACGTGCTCGGCCTCCTCGCGGAGGGGATGCAGCACGAGGAGATCGGCAGGCGGCTCGGGATCAGCTCCGAGACTGTTCGGACGCACCTGCGCAAGGCGTGCGACCGCCTGGGAGCCGCCACCCGCACGCAGGCCGTCGCCACCGCGCTCAGGCACGGGCTGATCACTTGACGTACGAGCCGCGCCCCGGGCTCGAGGTCGCCGCGCTCTCCGGCGCGGTCGATGCCGTCATGCGCGGCATCGTCGAACGGCTCATGGAGCTGCCGGAGACGGACGGCGCCTGCCTGTCCACCGTCGAGGCGGGGATCGCGACGTTCGCGGTCGCCCTCGGCGCGGATGAGGAGCTCGCGGGGCGGCGCATCCCGCTCGCCGACACGCTCGGCGCGCTGTGCGTCGACGCCGGCGACCTCGTCGTGCTCCGCAGCCACGAGGCGCCGGAGGTGGAGCGGTGCCTGACGCCGGGCGCAGGGACGATCGTGCTCGTGCCGCTCGAGTGGGACGGCGAGATCCAGGGCATCCTCGGCATGCGCAGCGCCTCGCCGGATGCGTTCGACGCCACGACCGTCGAGCATGTCCACGTCCTCGCCTCGGGCGCGTCGATCGCGCTCCGGAACGCGCAGATCGTCGAGCAGCTGGCAGCGCGCGAGCGCCACTACCGCGAGCTCCACGACGGGGCGGCGGACCCGATCGTCGTCCTCCACCCCGACGGCACGATCGTCGAGGCGAACGACGCGGCCTCGGCGATGCTGTGGCGTTCGCAGGAGGAGCTGCGCGGCCTCCACATCACCGCCATCCTCGACGCCGACGACGTGGAGGCGACGCCGCTGCGGCTCGACGAGATCCCGCAGCACGGCGAGCTCCGCGGCGAGCGGCCGGTGATCCGCAAGGACGCCGTCCGGCTGGTCGTCGAGTACTCGTGCCGCTTCCTCGAGACCGGCCGCATCCACGTCTCGATGCGCGACATCACCCGGCGCCGGCGCCGCGAGGAGATCCTCCGCTCGAGCCTGGAGCGCCTGCACGAGATCGTGCGCACCCAGCAGGACATCGCGGCGCTCGAGCTCGACCACGGTGCGATCACCCGCACGCTCGTCGAGCGCACGCAGCGCCTCACCGGCGCCGACGGCGCGTCGATCTACTGGTTCGAGGGCGAACAGGCCGGGCTGCGCGAGGGCTCCGGGCACGCGGCGCCCCATACCGGCCTCCACGTCGATCGCCGCGCGAGCCTTACGGCCCTCGCCGCCGCGACCGGCGAGACGATCTACTGCCGCGACACCCACGACGACCCGCGGGTCGACCGGGCAGCGAGCGCAGCCATGGCCGCACGCTCCCTGATCGCCGCGCCGCTCTACCGGGACGGCCTGGCCGTCGGCGTCCTCGGCGTGATGGGCAGCGAGCCCGACGCGTTCGACGAGCTCGCGGTCGAGACGACGCGCCTGATGGCCGAGTTCGTCAGCACCGTGATGCGGAACGCCGCGGAGCTCGAGACCCGCCAGCACCTCGTCGACCAGCTCCGGACGCAGGGGCAGGTCGTCGAGAACATGCAGACCGGCCTCTGGGTCTGGACGAACGACGGCGGCACGCTGCGGCTCGACTACGCGAACACCGCCAGCGAGGCGGCGACCGGCCTCCCGCGCGACGAGATCGTCGGCAAGACCATCCTGGAGGTGTTCCCCGCCCTCGACCCGGAGCTGATCCCGCAGATGCTCGCGGTCGTCGAAGCGGGCCAGGTCTACGACCCGGGCGACTTCGAGTACGGCGACACACGGGTGCGGCCGAGCGTCTTCTCGTTCAAGGCGTTCCCGCTCGCCGACGGGCGCATCGCCGTCGCGTTCGACAACGTCACCGAGAACGCGCGCGCCCAGCGCGCGCTCTCCGAGAGCGAGTCGCGCTTCCGCAGCGCGTTCGACTCGTCGGCGGTCGGCATGGCGCTGACGGCGCTCGACACCACCTTCGTGCAGGTCAACGCGCGGCTCGCCGAGATGCTCGGCTACACGCCTGCCGAGCTGATGCGGCTCAGCGTCTCCGAGATCACGCATCCGGACGACCTCGGCGCCGACCTCGAGTACATCGGGCAGATGCAGCGGGGCGAGTGCGACCACTACACCCGCGAGAAGCGCTACATCCGCAAGGACGGCTCGATCCTCTGGGGCGAGCTCACCGTCTCGCTCGTCCGCGGCTACGACGGGACACCCACCCACGTCGTCTCGCACATCCACGACGTCACCGCCCAGCGCGAGACCGCGCTGCTCTTCGAGGCCACGTTCGAGCGCTCGATCGTCCCGATCATGGTGCTCGGCGACGACCGGCGCATCGTCGAGGCGAACGAGGCCGCCATCCAGCTGCTGCAGGTGACCTACGAGGAGGCGCTCACCCTCCGCGTCGACGACCTCGTGATCGAGGAGCCGATCGCCGAGTTCTGGGACGCCTTCATGGAGGCGGGCACGATCGAGGCGGAGACGTGGATCCAGCTGCCGAACGGCTCGCGCCGGCGCATCGAGTACGTCGCCACCGCCGACGTCCGCCCCGGCCGCCACATCGCCGTCGTCCGCGACCTGACCAAGCAGAAGGAGCTCGAGGCGCAGCTGCGCCAGGCCCAGAAGATGGAGGCGGTCGGCCGGCTCGCCGGCGGCATCGCCCACGACTTCAACAACCTGCTCACCGCGATCGCCGGCTACAGCGAGTTCCTGATCGCCGGCCAGACCGAGGACAAGCTCCGCCGGCACGCGCAGGAGATCAAGAAGGCCGCCGACCGCGCCGCAGCGCTCACCGGGCAGCTGCTCGCGTTCAGCCGCCGCCAGGTGCTGCAGCCGCGCGTGCTCGACCTGAACTCGGTCGTCAGCGACATGGACATGATGCTCCGCCGCCTGATCGGCGAGGACGTCGAGCTCGTGACGATGCTCGACCCGGCGCTCGCGCCGGTGCTCGCCGACCCGACGCAGGTGGAGCAGGTGATCGTCAACCTCGCAGTCAACGCCCGCGACGCGATGCCGCAGGGCGGCTCGGTGACGATCGAGACCTCGAACGTGAGGCTCGACGACGGCGAGCTCGTCGAGCTGCGCCTCACCGACACCGGCGTCGGCATGACGGAGACCGAGCGCCAGCAGCTCTTCGACCCGTTCTTCACGACCAAGGAGTTCGGCACCGGCCTCGGGCTGGCGACGGTGTACGGCATCGTCGAGCAGTCCGGCGGCACGATCGACGTCGACTCGGCGCCCGGCCACGGCTCGTCGTTCCGGATCCTGCTGCCCGCGACGGCGGCGCCCGTCGAGGAGCGGGAGGCGCAGCAGGCGCAGGCGCCCGAGACGGGCGAGGAGACGATCCTGCTCGTCGAGGACGAGGCGGTCGTGCGGCAGCTCGTCGCCGAGATCCTCGAGACGAGCGGCTACAGCGTCCTCCCCGCCGGCGACGGCCCGTCGGCGCTCGAGATCCTCCGCCGCCACAACGGCGCCGTCGACCTGCTCGTCACCGACGTCGTCATGCCGGGCATGAGCGGCCCCGAGGTCGCGACGGCGGTGACGGCGATGCGCCCCGGCACGCAGGTGCTCTACATCTCCGGATACACCGACCAGGCGATCGGCCACCACGGCGTGCTGGAGCCCGGGATCGCGTTCCTGCAGAAGCCGTTCAGCGCCGACGACCTGGCGCGCAAGGTGCGCAACGTGCTCGACGGCGCCGTCGTCGGCGTCGACTAGATCGTCTAGCTTGCGCGGGTGCTCCCGCCGCTCCTCCGCGAGAACGCGAACTTCCGCCGGTACTTCATCGGGCAGGCGGTGTCGCTGCTCGGCGACCAGATCACGCTGATCGCGCTGCCGCTCACCGCGGTGCTCGCGCTGCACGCGAGCGCGGGGAAGATGGGCGCGCTGACGACCGTGGCGCTCGTCCCGAACCTGCTCTTCTCCCTGCACGCCGGCGTCTTCGTCGACCGGCGCGGCGAGCGGCGCGGAGTGATGCTGGCCGCCGACGCGGGGCGCGGCATCCTGCTCCTCTCGGTGCCCGTCGCGTACGCGCTCGGCGACCTCACCTGGGCGCACCTGTACGTCGTCGCGTTCGGCACGGGCGCCTTCTCGGTGCTCTTCTCGGTCGCGTACGGCGGGTTCTTCCAGACGATCGTGCGCCGCGAGGACTACGTGACCGCCAACTCGCTCGCACACGGCACGCGGGCGTTCGCCTACCTCGCCGGCACGAGCCTCGGCGGCATCCTCGTGCAGCTCCTGCGCGGCCCGTACGCGCTCGTCGTCGACGGGCTCTCGTTCTTCTGGTCGGCCGGGTGCCTGGCGCGGATCGACGCACCCGACCCGCCGCGCGCCGCCGAGGCGGGAGAAGGGCTCCTCGACGGCGCGCGCTGGCTCCGGCGCAACGAGGTGATGCGGTCCGAGCTGCTCGGCGTGGCGACGATCAACCTCTTCAACTTCATGTTCTTCGCGCTCGTGCTGCTCTACGCGACGCGCTCGCTGCACGTCAGCCCGGCGACGCTCGGGCTCGTGCTCGGCTCCGCCTCCGTCGGCACGCTGCTCGGCTCGTTCGTCACCGCGCGCGTCTCGGTGCGCATCGGAGTCGGGCCGACGCTGATCCTCGGCTGCTTCCTCTTCACCGCGCCGCTCGTGCTCGTGCCGGCGGCGGGCGGGCCGCACTGGCTCGTGCTGCTCCTGCTCTTCGTCTCGGAGTTCGTCTCCGGGCTCGGCGTGATGCTGCTCGACATCATGGCCGGTGCGATGAGCGCTGCGATCGTGCCGCCGGCCCTGCGCTCGCGCGTGTCGGGCGCGTGGACGCTCGTCAACTACGGCGTGCGCCCGGTGGGCACGACGCTCGCCGGGGTCCTCGGCACGGTGCTCGGAGTCCGCCCGACGCTCTGGATCGCGACGGTCGGCGCCGTCGCCGGCGTCCTCTGGCTGCTGCCCTCGCCGATCGCCGCCTTGCGGGAGCTCCCCGAGGAGGCGCCCGCGTGACCGATCCGCTCGAGCTCTTCCGCGAGTGGGTGGAGGGCCCGGAGATGGCGATCGCGACGGCGACGCCGGACGGCCGTCCGTCCGTGCGCATGGTGCTGCTGAAGAGCGCCGACGAGCGCGGTTTCACCTTCTTCACGGGCTACACCTCGCGCAAGGGGCGCGAGCTCGAGGCGAACCCGCGGGCGGCGCTCCTCTTCCACCGGCCGGGCATCCAGGTGCGGGTGGAGGGGCCGGTCGAGCGGGTGCCGGCCGAGGAGTCGGACGCCTACTGGGCGACGCGCCCGGCCGGTTCGCGCCGCAGCGCGGCGGCGTCGCGCCAGTCCGAGCCGATCGGCGCGCGGGCCGAGCTCGAGGCGGCGGTCGCGGTGCAGCCCGGCGAGCCGGAGCGGCCCGAGCGCTGGGGCGGGTTCCGCCTCGTCCCCGACACGTACGAGTTCTGGCGGCACCGCGACGACCGCCTGCACGAGCGGCAGCTCTACCAGGCCCGCGACGGCCGCTGGGAGGTCATACTCCTCCAGCCGTGAAGCTGCTCGCCGCCGCAGCTGTCGCACTCTCGCTCACCGCCTCGACCGCCTCCGGGCCGCCGAAGCTCGCCGGGTGCCCCGTGTTCCCGGCCTCGAGCGTGTGGAACCAGCGCGTCGACAGGCTGCCCGTCGCCTCGGACTCGGCGACGCTGATCCGGTCGATCGGCCTCGACAACGCGGTGCACGCCGACTTCGGCAGCGGCCTCTACGACGGCTCGCGCATCGGCATCCCGTACGTCGTCGTGCACGGGAAGACGACGCCCAGGTCGCGCCTCTCGTTCGAGTACGCCGACGAGAGCGACAAGGGGCCGTACCCGATCCCCGCGAACGTGCCGATCGAGGGCGCGCCGGCGCACGCGAACGACGGCGACCGCCACGCGCTGATCGTCGACCGCGACACGTGCAAGCTCTACGAGCTGTATGCGCTGCAGCGCACGGCGAACGGCTGGTCGGCCGGCTCGGGCGCGATCTTCGACCTCCGCTCGAACAGGCTGCGGCCCGCGGGGTGGACGTCGGCCGACGCGGCCGGCCTGCCGATCCTGCCGGGCCTCGCGCGCTGGGACGGCGACGCCTCGACCGGCGCGATCCGGCACGCGCTGCGCTTCACCGCCGAGCGGACGCGGAACGCGTACATCTACCCGGCGCGCCACCGGGCGGGCTCCGGCGACGACCCGTCCCTGCCGCCGATGGGGCTGCGCGTGCGGCTGAAGGCGTCGGTCGACATCTCGAAGCTCCCGCGCCAGGCCCGCATCGTCGCGCAGGCGATGAAGACGTACGGGCTGATCCTCGCCGACAACGGCTCCAGCTGGTTCGTGTCGGGCGCGCCGAGCCCGCACTGGTCGAACGACCAGCTACACGCGCTCGGGGCTCTGCACGGGTCCGACTTCGAGGTCGTCGACACCTCGAAGCTGCGGCCGTAGCCGCACGGTGAACGTCGTCCCGCCCGGGCCGCTCTCGACCCGGACGTCTCCGCCCATCGCGGTCGCGAGCTGCCGCACGATCGCGAGCCCGAGGCCGCTGCCCACGGGCCGGTCCTTGCCGATCTTGTCGTAGAGGTAGAAGCGCTCGAACGCGTGCGGGAGGTCGTCGGGCGGGATCCCCGGGCCGGTGTCGGCGACGACGAGCGTCGCGTCGTGCGCCGCGACGGTGACGCGGCCGCCGGCGGGCGTCTCGCGCAGCGCGTTCTCGACGAGATTCGAGGCGATCTGCAGCACGCGGTCGGCGTCGCCCTCCACCCACGTCTCGTGCGCGTCGGCGGCGAGCTCGACGCCGAAGTCGCGCGCCGCGCCCTCGTGCCGCCGCGCGGCCTCGCGCGCGACCTCGCCGAGGTCGACGGGCTCGCGGCGGATCGAGAACTCGCTGCGGTTCATGCGAGCCAGGTCGAGGAGGTCGCGCACGAGCCGCTCCAGGCGGCGCGCCTCCACCTCGATCGTGCGCGCGGCCTCGTCCGGGTCGAAGGCGCCGTCCGCGAGCCCCTCGGCGTAGCCGCGGATCGCGGTCAGCGGCGTCTTCAGCTCGTGCGACACGGAGAGCAGGAAGGCGCGCTCGGCGTCGCGCGAGGCGGCCAGGTCGACGGCCATCTGGTTGAACGCCTCGGCGAGCGCCGCCAGCTCGCGCGTCCCCTCCGGTTGCAGCGGCTCGGGCCGCTCCTCGGCCGCGAGCGCGCGGGTCGCGTCGGCGATGCGCCGGATCGGGCGCACGATCGACCGGGCGACCCCGAACGACAGCACGGCGGCGAAGCCGACCCCGACGAGCGCCGCGACGAGCAGGTCGCCGAGGAACGGCCGCCAGGCCGCCGAGCCGAGCGACGCGGGGCGCAGGAGCAGCAGCCCGAGATGCGGGATCGTGCGGTACGAGTAGAGCTGGCGCTTGCCCTCGTAGGTCGTGGTGCCGTCGCTCGACGCGTTCACGTTCGGCACGAGGCGGACGAAGCGCGAGCGGAAGTCGTAGATGATCACCACCTGGCCGGCGTTGCTCGTGCCGCGCTTGTAGCTCGGGCTCTGCCGCCGCTGGAGCGCGAGGTCGTCGGCCCGGCGCGCGAGCGACGCGGACTGCGTCCGGTCGACCTGGCGCCGGGTGAGGATCGCGCCGATCCCGATCGTGAGGGCGAGCGTGAGTGCGAGCGCGGCGAGCGTCGAGGCGAACAGCCGCCCGCGCAGGCTGCTCATGTCGCGTTGACGGCCTTGTACCCGGTCCCGCGGAGCGTGCGGATCAGATCGGGGCGGCCGAGCTTCCGCCGCAGCTGGGCGACGTGCACGTCGACCGTGCGCGTGCCGCCGGGGTACTCCTGCCCCCACACGCGGTCGAGCAGCAGGTCGCGCGAGACGACGACGCCGGCGTTCGCCATGAAGAAGGCGAGCAGGTCGAACTCCTTCGCGGTCAGCTCGATCGGCTTCCCGGCGACGGTGACGTCGTGCGCCTCGCGGTCGAGCATCACGTCGCCGAGCGTGAACTGCTCGCGGTGCTCCTGCGGCTCCGTGCGGCGGAAGATCGCCTTCATCCGGGCCACGAGCTCACGCGGCGAGAACGGCTTCGTCAGGTAGTCGTCGGCACCTACCTCGAGCCCCACGACGCGATCGGGCTCCTCGTCGCGCGCCGTCAGCATCAGGATCGGCACCTGCGACCGCAGGCGCATCGCCCGGCACACGTCGAAGCCGTCCATGCCCGGCAGCCCGATGTCGAGGATCACCATCCGGGTCGGATGGCGCTCCAGCTCGACGAGCGCGTCCTCGCCGGAGCGCACCCAGATGACGCGGTAGCCGTCGCGCTGGAGGTAGCCCCGCACGAGCTCGCCGACGGACGGTTCGTCCTCGACGAGCAGGATCGTTCCAGCCATGCCCTGAATTATGGGCGGAGCGTCACTCGGACGCGGACCGCAGCGCCGCCGTCGATCTCCATCGTCTCCGCGAAGAACCCCCGGCGGAGGAGCGCTCGCCCGGGACCGTTGACGATCGTGCGGCGGTCGAGCGTCACCGTCACCGTCGTCCCGTCGAACCTGCGCAGCGTCACGCTCGAGGGCGTCACCTGCGTGATCTGGCCGTGGTCGAGGATCAGCGTGTGCCACTGCTTCTTGATCTTCACGTTGATCTCCGCGTGCGACCACTTGCCCGACGCGACCTGAGGAAACTGCGGAGGCCCCCCGCGCGACCCGGCAGCGGCGGTGCCGGCGAACGCCAGAAGGGAGAGAGCGGCGCAGAGCGCGAGGTACCTCCGCATGGGCTGAATCTCTCCGCGCCGCGTGACGCGGTGGTTGCACGAACGTAAAGGCACCGTAAAACGTCGAAGGGCCGCCGGCTCACGGCCGACGGCCCTCAGTGCTCTCCAAGCCACTCGCCCCTCGGTCGGTGGGTCAGTTGGCACCTCGGCCCGACCTCACCCGTCAATGTGCCTTCGACCTGGGCTCTCGGCTCGAAATCCTGTCCACCCGCCCGGACGGAGCCGGTCGGGTGCCTGTTCAACGTCCGTACCTCCTGCGTGGGTTCGCGCCTGACCAGGGCACTCCTCCCGGATCATCCGCGTCGGCCCCGGGCGGCGCAATGGGCCAGGCGGGCCGGGAAGATGGGCCTCGGGGACCTGGCGACCCCGCGGGACCGGCGGAACCATGCCGCGGTGCGGCTCGCCCTCCTCCTTGCGGCGCTCGTCGCGGCCCTCGCCGTCGGCGTCGCGCGGCCCCAGGCCGCGCCGGCCCACCGGCTCGGCGCCTTCAGCGGCACGGGCTCGTGGGTCTCGATCTACGACGGCGCCGCCCTCCGCAACCCGGACCGCGTGATCGCGACCCTCCGCGCACATCGCGTCCACACGCTCTTCGTCGAGACCTCGAACGACAAGCAGGCGCGCGACATCGCGCACCCGCTCGCCGTGTCGCGGCTCATCGACGCAGCGCACGCGGCGCACATCGCGGTCGTCGGCTGGTACCTGCCGTCCTTCGTCGCGCCGCGGCGGGAGATCCGCCGCGCGCTCGCGGGCGCGCGCTTCCGAAGCGCCGGCGGCCACGGCTTCGACGCGTTCGCGCTCGACATCGAGGCGACGAACGTGCGCTCGCTACGCCTGCGCACGTCGCGTGCGGTCTGGGTGGCGCACAACGTGCGCGCCGCGATGCCGCCCTCGATGGCGCTCGGCGGGATCACGATCGACCCCGTGGGCGCCCGCTACTGGAGCGGCTACCCGTTCGCCGGGCTGAGCCACAGCGTCGACATCTTCCTGCCGATGGAGTACTTCACCGACCGCACGCGCGGCGCCAGGAAGGTCGCCGCGTACAGCCGCGCGAACATCGCGCTCGTGCGGCGGCTCGCGGGCGACCCGGCGTTCCCGGTGCATCCGATCGGCGGCGAGACGCACGAGGCGACGCCCGCGGAGGTCAAGGCGTTCCTGCTCGCGTCGGGCGGGACGGTCGGCGTGTCGCTGTGGGAGTACGGCGAGACCACGCCGCGCCAGTGGGCGCTACTCGCCCGGGCCGACCGTCGTCCGTGAGAGCCGGCGCGCGCGGCCCTCGGCGACGGCGTCCCGCAGCGCGCCCGAAAAACGGCCGGGCCCCCAGCGCCGCGCGCCCACGCGGTGCGCGAGCTCCGCGACCCGCATCGGCCCTCCGTCCGCGAGCGCCGCGGCGATCGCGTCGATCTCGCGGTCGTGCAGCGACGGGGGAGCGGTCCGCGTCGCGCCGGCCGTCCCGACCATCCCCGGTGAGTAGAACGAGCGGCCCGGCCCGGGCCGGAAGCGCCGCTGCCGGGAGCGCTCGTCGCGGGCCCGCCAGCGCCGCTCGTCGTCGGACTCCTGCGGCTCGCCCTCCTCGCCAGGGATCTGGCCCTCTTCCGCCTCCTCGGCGGTGAGCGGCTTCGCGATGTCCTCCAGCTGGGACTGCTCCGCGCGCACGCCGAGGAAGATCTCCGCGATGCCGCCGAGCGCCATCACGCCCGACCCGATCAGGAACGCCACGGCCACCCAGCCGCGGTTGTTGGTCGCGATCAGGTGCCCGAAGAGGAGCGGGCCGACGATGCCGCCCGCGCCCGTGCCGACCGCGTAGAAGAACGCGATCGCGAGAGCGCGCGTCTCCATCGGGAACACCTCGCTCACCGTCAGGTACGCGGCGCTCGCTCCCGCCGACGCGAGGAAGAACGTGACGAAGATGAACGCCAGGAAGAGCCACGACGAGTGCAGCGTGTGGCCGATGAAGAGGAACGCCATCACCGCGGCGACGGCAGCCGAGCCGAGGTACGTGCCGCTGATCATCGGGACACGGCCGACCGTGTCGAACAGGCGGCCGAGCAGGAATGGGCCGAGGAAGTTCCCGACGGCGAAGATGATGATGTAGACCGGAACGAAGCCTGACGACACGCCGTAGAACGTGCTGAACAGGTCGCCCAGGTTGAACGTGACGCCGTTGTAGAGGAACGCCTGGCCGACGAACAGCGCGAGCCCGAGCACCGCGCGGCGCGGGTAGAGCTTGAAGGCTGTGTGGCCGATCGTGCGGAACGGGATCGCCTCGCGCTGCCGCACCTTGATCGTGTCCTCGACCTCCTCGAGCTTCTCCCCCTCCTCTCGCTCGACCTCCTCCTCGATCGAGCGGACGATCCGCTCGGCCTCCTCCTCGCGGCCGTGGATGAAGAGCCAGCGCGGGCTCTCGGGCACGTTGCGGCGGACGATCATGATCGTGAGCCCGAGCACCGCGCCGACCGCGAACGCGATGCGCCAGCCGATGTCGGTCGGGAAGACGGAGCTCAGGAAGAAGAGCGCGGCGGCGGAGCCGGCCGCGGAGCCGACCCAGTACGAGCCGTTGATGATCAGGTCGACCCGGCCGCGCACCCGGGCGGGGATCAGCTCGTCGATCGCGGAGTTGATCGCCGAGTACTCGCCGCCGATCCCGGCGCCGGTGAAGAACCGGCAGAGGTAGAAGTACCAGGCGCTCCACGCGAAGGCCGTCGCGACGGTCGCCGTGATGTAGACGGCGAGCGTGATGATGAACAGCTTCTTCCGGCCGAAGCGATCGGTCAGCTGCCCGAAGAAGAGCGCGCCGACGCAGGCGCCGGCGACGTAGATGGCTGCTGCGGTGCCGATCCCGCCGGCGCCGATCGAGATGCCGCTCCCCTTCTCGGTGAGCCGCGAGGCGATCGAGCCGACGATCGTCACCTCGAGCCCGTCGAGGATCCAGACGGTGCCGAGGCCGATCACGACGAGCCAGTGGAAGCGAGACCAGGGGAGGCGATCGAGCCGCCCGGGGATGTTGGTCTCGATCGTCGCGGTCTCGACGCTCATGGCCGCGGCGTGATACCCGCCGCTCCGTTCGGCAATCCTTCCCTGGTGCTCGCCTGTCGCTTCTTCGGACACCGCTACCGCTTCACCTCGAGCGGCGCGACGATGACGTGGTCGTGCGCGCGCTGCGGCGCTGCGGGCGGGACGAAGGACTACGCGTCGGCGGGCGACGCCGCGCGCTACGCGCGTGCGTTCGACCGCGAGGACCGCGAGGACCTCGGGCGGCGCGCACCGCTCGTCGCCGGTCTGCCGCTGCGCGTGATCCGGCTCGTGCGCCGCCGCCGCCGGCGGCGGTAGGCCTCCCCGTTTCGGAGGACGGCGGCTCCCCGGGGCGGGGCGACCGGCGCGCGCCGCGTCGATGATCGCGCAGCCCGGTCGATCCCCGGTGTGGGGGTTGACCAGATGTCGAATCGCAAGGATCACCGCGTGCGCGCGCTCGTCGCCGACGACGCCGCCATCGTCCGGCTCGTCGTCGGGACGCTGCTCGCGTCCTGCGGCTGCGAGGTCGTCGCCGAGGCCGGCACCGGCCGCGAGGCGGTCGAGGCCTGGGAGGCGCACCGGCCGGACGTGACGCTCCTCGACCTGAACATGCCCGACGGGGACGGTGTCTCGGCGGCGGTCGCGATCCGCGCGCTCGACCCGGGCGCGGCGATCATCCTCGCCTCGGTCTTCGTCGCGGACGGGCGGCTGCGGACGCTGGGCGGGCTCACCGGGGTGCAGGTGCTCGAGAAGCCGCTCGCCGCGGAGACGATCCGGGCGGCGCTCGGCCGGCTCGCCGCCTAACGGGAACGAGCCGCAGGCCCGAAAGCCTGCGGCTCGTTCGTCTCACCTACGCGGCGGGCCGTTGCGGCGGCCACAGTCGAGCCTCCTGCTCGGCGCGCGCCTGGCGGCGGGCTTCGAGCTGGACGACCTTCGCGGGGCGCGGCAGCGGTGCCACGACGACTTGCACCGGATGCGGATGCATCGCGACTCCTCTCTCATCTTGGGCGCCGACGGCGCCCTCGCAGTCAGAGGGAGCCGTGGGCCATGGCCGGGGTGTGGATCGGAGCCTCCTTTCTTGGATCGCGGGTGGAAAAGGGCGAGCTAAAGCGCAACGCGTTTTGCAGCGAAATTGGTTAAGGCGAATTACCGGGCGTTACTGCCTCCGGTGATTCGAGCCTGGGTTGTCGATCGTCCTCCGAAACGACGAAGGCGACCCGCGTGGGTCGCCCTCGGATGAAGCTGCGGTGCGCGTTGGTGCTAGCGCACGCGGCTCCCTTCGAGGGCACCCGTCGAACCGAGACGGCACGCCGCGGCGCTGGCCGCTCCGGCGTTCTTGGTCTCGGTGTTGAAGGTGGGCTGCATCATCGGGAAACCTCCTGGAGCGCCAGAGGATAGAGGAAGCCCCTGCCGATTGCAAGGCCGATTTGCCGATTGTTTGTAAAAACCGTCGGCGAATTGGCTGCGGCGAAATCAGCCGGCGGCGACGGGCGTCGCGACGGCCTGCTCGATCGCCGCGACGAGCTTCCCGGCCTCGAAGGGCTTCGGGAGCACCTCGACGCCGCCGATCGTCGCCATGCGCAGGAGGCGCTTCTCCGTCATGTAGACGGTGGCGACGATGATCCGCGCGTCCGGGTGGGCGCCCTTGATCTGCGCCGCGGCGCTGATGCCGTCGAGGCGGGGCATGTTCACGTCCATCAGCACGACGTCGGGCCGGTGCTGCTCGTAGAGCGCAACCGCCTCGGCGCCGTCCTCGGCTTCCGCCACGACGAGGTAGCCCGCATCGGCGAGCATCTCCGCAACGACCTTCCGCACGACGAGCGCGTCGTCGGCGACCAGCACCGTCACCGCGTCGGTGTTGTCCCCACCCATCGTCATCCCCACCTTTCACTCCCAGCATGGGCGGGAACGGACGCGCCCGCAAGAGGCGGAAGGCCCGCGTCCCCGGCCCGGGGACGCGGGATCCTCCAAAGCGGTGAGTGGGCCCTCTACGCGGCGGGCGGCCAGGGCAGCCGGACGGGCGCGTAGTCGCCGGGCCAGTCGGCATAGGCCTCGTCGGGGTCGTGCGTGTCCTTCGCGGCGGACGCGCCGTACCTGGCGGCGACCTCGCTCACGGGGTAGTGGAGCGGCTCGTCCGGCCGGGAGCCGAGCATGAGGATCACCGACGGCCCGTCCCCGGCGCCGACGAGCACGTGCCGCGTTCCGGCCGGGCAGTGGAAGTAGTCCCACCGGCGCAGCGGGCGCTCCTGCTCCTCGACGATCAGGGTGCACTCGCCGGAGAGCACGAGGAAGCCCTCCTGCGCGCCCTCCGAGTGGTACAGGCAGTTCGGGTCGCCCGGCCAGAGCACCCGGACGTTGACGCCGAGGTCGAACGGCGCGTCGCGCGGCTCGAGCGGGTAGGCGGCGCCGCCCTTCTCCTCGTTCCGGACGGCGAGCGCCTCGGCGAGGTTGTGCACGAACCACCCGCCCGAGGTGACGTAGCGGCCGTAGGGCGTCTCCTCCGAGCGCGCTTCTTCGATCGGCATTCGTGCTCCTTTCAGGCTCCGAGGCACGCGAGCACCCGCTCCCGGAGGAGCGCGCTCGCGCCCTCGTCGTAGTCGGCGAGGCTGCGGTCGGCGAACAGGTGGCGGTTACCCGGGTAGAGGAAGAGCTCGGCGCCGTCGACCGAGCCGACGAGCTCCCGTGCGGCCGGCAGGTCCTCCTCGGCCCACGGGTCGTCCTCCATCATGTGGATCTGCAGCGGCAGGCCGGCGGGCCAGCCGTCGCCGAACTCGGAGGCGGGCAGCGCGGCGCTGAAGAGGAGCGCTCCGCGCGCACCCGGCCGCGTCTGGGCGAGCAGCTGCGCCGGCATGACGCCGAGCGAGAAGCCGGCGTAGACGAGCCCGTGCGGCAGCCCTTCGGCGGCGGCCCGGCCGCGCTCGAGGATCGTGTCGAACCCGACGCCCTTCGCGTAGGCGACGCCCGCGTCGAGGTCGTCGAAGGTGTGGCCGTCGTAGAGGTCTGGCGTGTGGACGACGTGCCCGGCGGCGCGCAGGTCGTCGGCGAAGGCGACGACGCCCGTCGTCAGTCCCTGTGCGTGGTGGAACAGCAGGATCTCTGGCATCCGGAGATCCTGACAGGCGAACGTATGTTCGTCAAACGGACTTCCCCCGTTGCGCCGGGGCCCGAGGCGTTGGACGATCACGGGGATGCCCGAGGACCGAACCGACGTGGTCCTGAAGCTCGACTACGAGCAGACGATGGCGACGTACAGGCAGTTCGCCGACATCCGGTTCAAGCTGCTCGCGTTCGTCCCGGCGCTCTCCGCCGCGGCGGTCGCGCTCCTGACCGGCGCGAGCGCCGGCGGCTGGACGACCTCCGCCGTCGGTGTCGTCGGCTTCGTCGTCGCGCTCGGCATCGTCGTCTACGACCAGCGGAACACGCAGTTCTACAACGGGGCGATCTCTCGGGCCCAGCACCTCGAGCGGCTCCTCGACCTGGCCGCGTTCGAGGGCGACCTCGCCCCCGGCCTCTTCGGCTCGCGCAAGAGCCATCGCACACGCCGCTTCCTCGGGCTCGAGGTCAGCCACGGCCTCGGGCTCGCGCTCGTCTATAGCGCGGTGCTCGGCGCCTGGGCGTTCGCCGCCGCCTATCCCGCCGGAAACGACGGCCGCCGCTGGATCCCCGCCGTGCTCGCGCTGCTCGTCGGCGCCGCGGCCCTGGTGCAGCTGCTTCTGAACGACAGCCGCCTCGGTCGCCGGCCGGCACCGGGGCACGAGCCGCGGGCCTAGCGATCCCTCGAACAGGGGAGTCGCAGTGCCGAGGACGGGCGATGGACCGGCGGCCCGACGTGCCGATGGCCAGGGCATGCGGCACTCTCTTCTGCTGCCCCTGCTCGCGCTCGCCGGGCTCGCCTTCGCGGTGCCCGCGGCTGCGAGCGTGATCGTCGACCGCAACACGAGCGACGTCGGCCTGCAGATCGACGCGGACGGGCAGGCGCTCGTCACGTACACCGCGGCAGGGCAGCAGCATCGCGTGCTCGCGTGGGGCGCGCTGAACGCGCTCGCGCCGACACGCAGCCGCGCCCAGTCGAAGTTCAAGCTCGACTACTCGGGCGGGTACGCCTCGCACTATCAGCAGAACCCGCAGGTGAAGCGGACGCTCGCGCACCTCCAGCTGCTGAAGGCGCGGTCGCAGCGGGCGACGGCCTCGGGGGACGACGAGCTGCGCTACCGGCTCGGCCACTCGATCGCCGCCGACTACCGGACGCTCAGCCGGCTCCGTGCGCGGGCGTCGAAGTTCTCGGGCACGTGCGGCCCGTACGACGGCCCGGGCCTGCCGTGGCTCGTCCTCGCGTGCAAGGCGCCGGACGGCTCGTACTGGGCGCTGCAGTCGTGGCAGCGGATGCTGCCGAACCTCGGCGAGACGCCGTGGCTCCCGGAGCAGTCGGTCTGGGAGCTCCACCTCTCGCACTGGCAGGGGCCGATCGAGGAGCTGGACGTCCATCTCGACTGGGTGAACACCCAGAAGGCGCGGCACGTCTTCGGCCGGCTGACCTACCTCGGCAGGCCCGTGTACGGGTTCGGCTCGAAGTCCGACGGCAATCCGACCGACACCTACGGGCGCAACATCTACCTCGACGTCCTGAACGGCGCCTACGGCCCCGGCTGGCACCGCGAGAACAGCTTCCTCGCGCACAACCCGGGCGGCAACTTCTGTTACGGCCTCTATCCGCATGCGCCGTACCCGGGCTATCCCGCGGGCGACCGACCTGCCGGGAACGGCGACGCCTACCGCGCCACGGTGATCGGGCCGGGCGTCCTTCCCGACGTGTCGTGGCAGGGCACGGACATCGGCGAGTACGACCTCGCAGACGCGGCGAAGGTCGGCTACGAGCAGCAGATGAACGCGCTCGAGGATCAGTACGCGGCCGGCGACAAGCTCTGCCACCAGCACTAGGCGCGACCGTTACTTCCGGAAGACGCGCTCGCAGCTCTTGCCGACGACGTCGACGCGGTCCGCGTGGACGGTGTCGCGTCCGGCGCCGCAGTCGATCACGTCTCGCTGACCGTCCACGGCCATGATCGTGTCGTTCCCCGCGTCGCCGTGGATCGTGTCGTGGCCCGCGCCGCCGAGGAGAATGTCGTTCCCGGCGCCGCCGAGCAGGACGTCGTTCCCGGGACCGCCGAGCAGGGTGTCGTTCCCACCGAGCCCGCGCAGCGTGTCGTTGCCCGCCAGCCCGTTCAGCACGTCGTTCCGTGCAGAGCCCGTGAGGCTGTTCGCGCGCGCGGTTCCCGTCTTCCTGAGCCCGCTCGTCGGAGCGACGGCGGTCACGGTCTTCGTCGGCGCGGTCGCGGGGCTCACCACCTGGAGCTGGATCGACGCCGTGTTGTCGGCCGGGTTCGACTCGCGATCGGCTGAAGCCTCGGCCGTCAGCGTCCGGGTACCGGCCGTCGCGAACCGCACCTCGAAGCGGACGTGGGTGGTGCCGCCGTTCGGCACGTAGTCGATGTAGCAGTCGATCGACGTCTCGCCGGTGCAGCCGGAGCCGCTCTCGTAGGCGGGCGGCCCGATCAGGGTCGCGTCCGCAGGCAGCGTGATCCTCAGGTGCGTCAGGAGCGAGCCGGCGCCGCCCTTGTTCGTCAGGGAAAGGGTGAGATCGTCGATCTCGCCGGGCGCGAGCTGCGTCTTCGAAGCGGACCAGATGACCGCGAGATCCGGTACCGAGCCGCCCCCGCCGCCTCCGCCGTCCCCGCCGCCCGAGCCGCCGGTCGAGGCGCCCGCCGGGACGACCGCGTTCGAGGCCGCGGACGGTGCGCCGGTTCCGAGGGCGTTCGTCGCGGTGACGACGAAGGTGTAGGGAGTGCCGTTCGCGAGGCCGCCGACGGAGATCGGCGACGAGCTCCCCGTCGCGGTCGCGCCGCCCGGGGACGCAGTGACGGTGTAGGAGCTGACAGCGTCGGCGCCCGGGTCGGCCGGCGGCGCGAAGGAGACGGTCGCAGCGCCGTCGCCGGCGGTCGCCGTCACGGCGGTCGGGGCTGCAGGAGCGGTGCGGAAGAGCGCGAGTCCCGGCGTGGCGCTGGGCCCGGCGAACGCGAACGTCCCGCCCATCACGAGCTGCCCGGAGCCGAGGCCGACCGCGTCCACGAAGCCGCCGAACTGCGGGTCCAAGCTACGGGCGCGGCCCGCCGGATCGAAGATGGCCGCGTCCCCGCGAGCGAGGCCACCGTTCACGGTCGTGAACGCGCCGCCTGCATAGATGTTCGAGCCGTCGACCGCGAGTGCAGCGACGTCGCTGTCGAGGTCGGGGTCGAATGCCGTCAACGCACCCGTCGAGCTGTCGAAGGCCGCGAGATGGTTGCGCGTGGTCGTCCCCATCGCGGTGAAGCCGCCGCCGGCGTAGATGGTCGACCCGGCGACGACGAGTGCCTCGACGGCGTCGTTCGCCTCCGGATCGAACCCGCGCACCGCGCCGCTCGTGCCGTCGAACGCCGCGAGGTCGGTGCGCGGCACGCCGTTCGCCGTCGTGAAGAGCCCACCGACGTAGAGCGTCCCTCCGGCGGCAGCGAGTGCGGTCACCCACGACCCGTCGAGGCCGGCGTCGAAGGCCTTCACCTCGCCGCTCGAGGCATCGAAGGCCGCGAGGTTGTGCCGCGCGACCGATCCGTTGACCGTCGAGAACGAGCCGCCGGCGTACACCGTCGAGCCCGAGATCGCGAGGTCCTGGACGTCGCCCGTGAGGTGGTCTCCGACGTTCGGGTCGAACGCCGTCGCGACGCCCGACGCGGTATCGAACGCTGCCAGCTTGTTGCGTCCGGTCGAGCCGTTGACCATGGAGAACGCGCCGCCCGCGTAGAGCGTCGAGCCGGACAGCTGCAGCGCGTAAACGGGGTCGTCGACGTTCGGGTCGAAGCTCGTCGGCTCGCCGGTGGTCAGGTCGATCGCAGCAAGATTGTTGCGGGCGACGCCGCCCGCGGACGTGAAGTCGCCTCCGACATAGACCGTCGAGCCGCTGATCTGGATCGTGCGGACCTCCGGGCTGATGCCGCTGTTGATCGTGGGCGCGAAGCCCGTTACCCGGCCGGTCGTCCCGTCGAAGCTCGCGAGGCTTCGTCGGGAGACACCGCCGTTCACCGTGGTGAAGGCGCCGCCCGCGTACACGACCCCGTCGCTGCCGAGCGCGAGTGAGGAAACGGATCCCCCGCTCGGGCCTCGATTCACGTCCGGGTCGAACGACGTCGCGTTGCCCGTCGTCCTGTCGAAGGCGGCGAGGTTGTTGCGAGCAGTACCGCCGCCGTTCACGCTCGTGAACTCCCCGCCGACGTAGACGACGGAGCTCGAGACCGCGATCGCACTCACCACGGGAACCGCGCCGTCGGCGCTTGACAGACCGAGGTCGTACGGCTCGGCGACACCGGAGACGGCGTCGAAGGCTGCGAACGAGCTCCGGCCCTGAGATCCGTTGACCGTGTCGAAGCCGCCGCCGGCGTAGACCGTCGATCCGGACACGGCGACCGCGGAGACGTAGCCAGTGCCTCCTGCGAATGTGAGGTCGGGGTCGAACGGCAGGACGCTGCCGGTGGCGGCGTCGAACGCGGCCAACGCGTTCCGAGTCACCGTGCCGTTGACTTTCGTGAAGCTGCCACCGGCGTAGAGGGTCGACCCGGAGACGGCGACTGCGTTCACTCCGCCGTCGGCGATGTCCGGATCGAACGGGAGCACAGCTCCCGTCGCGCCGTTGAACGCCGCCAGATGACTGCGCGAGGTCGAGCCGTTCACGGTCGTGAACGTGCCGCCGGCGTACACGGTCGACCCGGACACGGCCAGTGAGGTGACGTACCCATCCGTCGACGGAGCCCAGCTCGGATCGAGCGAGCCGTCCGCCCGGATGTGTGCGAGCGTGATCCGACTCGCATCGGCCACCCGGTGGAATGAGCCGGAGACGTACCAGCCTCCGGCCCCGTCAGGGGCGCTCGCGAAGACCTCGCTGTTCCAGACCACCGCGCTGCCGCCATGGGCCTGCCCCGTCGCGGCGTCGAGGGGGACGAAGCTCCCCACCGCGAAGCTCGTCGACGGGCCGAGGTGCGTGAAGGTGCCCCCGACATACGCGGTGTTGCCGGAAACGGCGATCGCGTACACACCCCCGTCGGCGCCCCAGATCGGCTGCGTCTGGCTCGTCGACGCGCCGGAAGGCGCCCCGGAGACGAGGAGAACCGCCGCAGCGAGCGCTGCCACGACGAAGCGGGCCACGGTTTTCCGCCGAAGCGTCATACCGCCCATTGGTGTACTCCGTGGGCACCGTGGAAGCCCGATGCCTTCGGTCAAGCACTACCTGGACGAAGGTCGGGGCGCGGGCGTTCGACGAACGTCGAGCCGTGTCCTCCCGCCGACCCCAGGCCTGCGTGCGTTAGTGCACGAGCTGGAGCATCTTGAACATCGGCAGGTACATCGAGATGACGATGATCCCGACCATCACGCCGACGCCGATCATCATCAGCGGCTCGATGATGCTGGTGAGCGCACCGATCGCGGTGTCGACCTCTTCCTCGTAGAAGTCGGCGATCTTCGCGAGCATCTTGTCGAGCTCGCCGGTCTCCTCGCCGACGCGCACCATCTGCGACACCATCGGCGGGAAGACGTCGTTCTCGAGGAGCGGCTGCGCGATCGACGCGCCGTCGCGGACGCTCGTCCGCACGCCCGCGAGGGCCTCCTCGATCACCCAGTTGCCCGACGCCTGCGCGGTGATCTCGAGCGCCTTGATGATGTCGACGCCGGCCGCGACGAGCGTCGACAGCGTGCGCGAGAAGCGCGCGATCGTGATCTTGCGGACGGTGTCGCCGATCTTCATCGGGAACCGGAGGCGCGCGCGGTCCCAGATCTGCCGGCCGCGCTCGGTGCGCTTGCCGCGGAAGAACCCGAAGATCGCCGCGCCCCAGAACGGGAAGATCACGAACCAGTAGCCGCGCAGCAGGTCGGAGACGCGCACGACGTACTGCGTGAGCGTCGGCAGCTGTCCGTTCAGCTGCGCGAAGATCTTCACGAACACCGGGACGAGGAAGAGCAGCATCCCGTTCAGGACGAGCGTCGCGAAGATCAGGACGAGGGTCGGGTAGACCATCGCGCCCTTCACGCGGCTCTTGATCTTCTGCTCCTTCTCCATCTGGATCGCGACCCGGTCGAGCACGATGTCGAGGATGCCGGCCGCCTCGCCCGCCTCGATCATCGCGACGTAGAGCCGGCTGAAGACCCTCGGGTGGCGCGCCATCGCCTCCGAGAGCAGCAGTCCGCTCTCGACGTCCTCGCGGATCTGGACGATCACCTCGGCGAGCACGCGGTCGTCGGTCTGCTCCTCGAGGATGAGGAGCGCAGTCACCACGTTGAGGCCCGCCTCGATCATCGTCGCGAACTGGCGCGAGAAGATCTGCAGCGACTTCGACTTGACGCCCTTGAAGACATTGCGGGAGGCGGAGCCGGAGGCGTCGACGCCCGAGACCTCGTCGACCTTGTGCGCGAGCAGACCCTTCTGCCGCAGCAGCTCGATCGCGGCGGGCAGGTCGGACGCGGTCAGGGTGCCGTCGAGCTCGAGCCCCTGGGCGTTGATGGCGTTGTAGGCGAACGTCGCCACGTAGGAACCCATCGGCAGAGGGATGCGGGGGCTTGAGGCCCGGCGCCCCTCTGCCGATGAGGAACCAGATGCCTGTGCGGGGGAGCGACCAGGACGGGTTCCTGATGGTCGAGCTGATCGTGGCCACGGTCGTGCTCTCGATCGCCCTGCTCGCCCTGATGGCCGGCTACGACACCGCCTTCTTCTCGGTGCGCAAGGCGAACCAGAAGTCGGCGGCCGCGACGCTCGCGAACGCGCAGCTCGAGCTGTACTCCTCGCTGCCCTACAACTCGATCGGCCTCGACCAGACGACGACGAACGACGTCGGCGACTCGACGAACGCGGCCTACGACAGCCTCTACGCGACGAACTCGATCCTCGACGGCGAGAGCGGCGTGCGCGACGGCGTCCCGTACCACGACCCCGACGGCGTCGTGAACGAGGTGGAGATCCCGAGCTGCGGCACCGCCCCGAGCTGCCAGCCGATCCAGACGCTCACCGGCTCCGACGGCCGCACCTACCGCGTCGAGACGTTCATCCGCGACGTGACGGAGGGAACGAGCGACATCTCCTTCCAGATCCGCAACGTGTGGGTGCTCGTACGCGACCCGAGCGCGGCCGGCGAGCCCGTGCTCGTCTCGCTCCACACCGCGTTCAACGACGGCAGCTGAGCGTCAGCCCGACCAGCCGGACGGCGTCGAGAGCGACGTGGTCGTCGTCTGAGTCGTCGTCGTGGTGCTCGTCGTCCAGTCCTGCGGCGCGTTCGCCGGCACGTTCGTGAAGGGCAGCATCGTCACGATGTTCGTGCCGCCCTGCACCGTCATCGAGTCGGCGATCACCGGTCCTTGCGCCGACGAGCCGCCTTCGAGCGTGTAGTTCTTCGTCGCGTAGATGCCGGTCTGCACGGTGGTGCCGCCCGTGACGTCGAAGCACGGGTTCGGCCCGCCGCTCGTCGAGGTGGTGCCGGCCTTGAAGCAGCTCGCCGCGAGGATCATCACGTTGCACGCGCTCGAGGCCGCACACGCGCTCGCCTTCGCCGGGACGTTGTAGTCGCCGGGATCCCAGCCGGTGCAGTCGGGCGGCGACGACCCCGAGTTGCCGCCGCAGATCGACGTGCCGCCCTCGATCGTCACCTTGCCGCTGAAGAAGAGCGTTCCGCCGCCGCGGTAGACGACGTGCATGCCGCCGGAGAGATCGAGGCTCCCGTCGAACACGAAGGACCCGGTGACGTTCAGCGTCCCCTGCGACCACGAGCCGAGCGAGTTCCACTTCAGCTCGTTCGCACCGACCTTGCAGTCGTAGGAGCTGTTCGTCGGGAACGGGTTGACGGTGCCGGCGCTCGTGTTGAGCGTGCCGTCGTTGTCGAGGAGCCCGGCCGGGCACCCGGTGGTCGTCGACCCCTTCTGCGCGGCGTAGTAGGCGGCGAGATCGTACGTGGGCATGGTCAGCGTCGGGTTCAGCGTGGTGCCGACGCTCGTCGCCCAGATCGTCGGGCCGTTGCCGTTGCACGGCCAGAACTGGCCGCTCTTCTGCTGCGTGCAGGTGCCGTGCACCTGGAGCGTCGCAACCTTCGACGAGCTCGAGCCGATGAACGACCCGCTGTCCGGCACGCTCAGATAGCCGCCCACCTGCATGCTCGAGCCGGTGAACGAACTGCCGCCGGTGAGGCAGAAGTTGCCGGGCGTGTAGAGCGGGACCTTGATCACGCTGCCGCCCTGCAGCGTCGTGCACGCGCCCGAGCTGCCGTCGACGTAGATGTAGCTCCAGATCGTGGGATCGGGGACGGGCGTCTGGGTCGAGGTGGTGGTCGTCTCGGTGGAGGCGGCGACCTGCGTCGACACGGTGCGGCTGACGTTCCCCACCGTGCCGGTCGCGGTGAGCGTCCACGTCGTGCCGGAGAGCGAGCCCGAGTAGGTGAACGTCCCCTCGTCGGTGGTGACCGTCGAGGTCGGGACGCAGCTGCCGCCGCAGCTTGTCCTGTACGAGGAGTAGATGTCGCCCTCGGCGTCGGCGAGGCCGTGCTGGGCGAGCGCGAACGCCTGCTTCGCCTGGCTCGAAACGAGCGCGGAGCGGTGGTTGACGGCAGAGCCGGTGAGGACCGCAGCGGTCGTCAGCGACAGCACGAGCATCGCAAACAGCACCAGCGGCAGCGCCTGCCCCTCGTCGCGGCGGAAACGGGGACCCATCTCTCCAGGGAATCGGCCGTGGGAGCCGGCCGGGAGATCGCTCGAACGGGTTACGGCGAAGCCTGCTTGACCGTCGTGGTCAAGGGCGTCGTCGTCGCGGGCGGAGGAGTGGCGACCGTGACGCGCAGGAAGCTGAGCAGGTAGCGGAGGCTCGCGGTGCGGTTCAGCAGCTGCACCGGCCGGTCGGTGCGCACGGCGAGCGTCTGCGACCCGTTCGTGAGCGACCCGCCGAGGAGCTTCACCCACATCGTGTCCTTGCCGACGGCGACCAGCCTGAACGCGGGATGCTTGTCGGGGAACTCGGAGCCGACCGTGACGACGCGCCGCACGCCGTTCAGGCGCAGCACCGCCGCCGTGACGAGCGGGCCGGTCGGCTTCGACGCCTCGGTCGTCGGCGCCGGCCGGATCCCGAGCGTGACGGGCGGGATCGGGATGCGCGCCGGCAGCGTCTGACCCGGCGTCGACGTGCCTCCGGCCGGCTTCCCTGCCGAAGGCGGCGGCGTCGCACCGCCGGTCGTCGTGGTTGTGCTGCCGAGCGAGTGGAACGGGTTCTTCGCCGAGAAGCGCGAGAAGCTCGCGAGCTGCTTGCGGACCACCGGCGCCGGAGCGTCGGCGAGGACCGCCGACCCTCCGGTCGTCACCGGCGTCGTCACGGCGGACGTGCCCGACCCGCCGAGGAAGGAGGGAACTTCGAAGCCGACGACCGCGAGGAGGACGACGCCGAGGACGCCGAGCATGATCTTGGCGCGCCGGTCGCGCTGCTGGGCCTGGGTCACCTTGCGCGAGGCCATCAGCTCCCCTCTCCCGGCACGCCGGCGGCCTGCTGCGTGCCCGCCGAAGGCGTCGTCGTGGTCGTCGTGGTGGTCGTGCCCGTGGTGGTCGTCGACGCGCCGGCCGGCGGCGGCGTGCCGTAGTCGAACGCGTCGATCCCGAGGAGCGCCTCCAGGCCGTCGCCCTGCGGCGTCAGCTGCACGGAGTCGATTTCGAAGAGCCGCCCGTGCACGTGGTAGGCGCCGCCGCGGTACTCCATCTCGTTGCGCAGGCCGGCGAGGAAGCCGGTCACGGCCGTCCACGAGCCCTCCAGGGTCAGCTGGATCGGCAGGGCCGACGAGCCGTTCGGCAGCGACGTCGCCGCCGAGGGCTTCACCGAGACGAGGGTCGACTTCGTCGCGCGCGCGAGCCGCGACAGCTCGACCAGGGCGTCCGGCATGTCGTCCGTGTCGGGCATCGCCCGCGTGAGGTCGTAGACGGCGGTGGCGTCGACGCTCGGCGCGTGGTTCGCCCCGGAGCGGTGCATCGCCACGTACTGGGCCTGCGCCTGCGCGATCTGGTCGTCGACCTTGTGCGCCTGCGAGCGCTGCGGCAGGACGACGAGGAGCGCGCCGGCCGCGAGCACGACCACGGTCACGGCGCCGACCGCGGCGAAGACGATCTTGTCGCGCCGCTTCACGACGCGCCTCCCGCGAGCGTCGCGTTGATGGAGAACTGCACCGGCGACTTCGCGTCGTCCGAGGAGCCCGTCGACGAGGCGAGCGTGACGTCGCCGACGCCGGGAACGAGCGCGAGCCGTTCGAGGAGCTGCGCGACGACGTCGTGCGACGGGGCAAAGCCCTGGAGGGTGAGCGACGGTCCGCTGCTCGCGGCGCCGGTCGTCGGCGTCGGCGAGCTGGCGGTGAGCGACGTGAACCAGGAGCCGCCGGGCGTCACGCGCGCCACCCGCGGCAGCAGCGTGTCCCACGGGAAGCGCTTGTCGAGCACGGCCTGCACCGCCGCGGCGCGCGAGGTCTTCTCGGCGCCGACGCGGGCCGACTCGGCGACGAGCGCCTGCGACGGCCCGAGCGCCGCGATCTCCGACTGCACGAGCCCGAGCTGCTGCTGCCGGTCGACCACCTGCGAGTGCTCGAGCGCATATCCGAGATAGACGACGGCCGCGGCGAGCACCGGGATCGTCCCGGCGAGGACGAGCCGTGCGTGCGGCAGCCGCTGCTTCGGCGCGTACGCGTTCTTCGGGAGGAGGTTGACGGCCCTCATCGCTCTTCGATCCCCAGGCCGATCGCGACCGCGTAGCGCGCGGGATCCTCAGGCGCCTGCACCTTCTTGCCGAGGGTGACGCGCGTAAGCGGGTCGGCCACGCGGACCGGGGCGCCGAGCACGAGCCGGAGCTCCTCGGCGAAGCCCTCCAGCTGGGCCGCTCCGCCCGACAGCAGCACCTCGCCGATCGCGAGCGACTCGGGCCGCGACTGGTAGAAGCGGAGCGACGAGATCAGCTCGCGGCCGAGCACCGCGATCTCGTTGCGGATCGCGACCTTGATCGCCTCGAACTGCACGCGGCTGATCCCGGCCGGCGCCGCGTCCGAGAGGAGCGAGAGCTGGTGCTTGTAGGGCTGCGCCTGCGACGGCGTCAGGTCGAGCGTGCGCGCGATCGCGACGTCGAGCGTCTGCCCGCCCCACTCGAGGACGCGCACGAAGTCGCCGATGCGCCCGTCGGAGACGGCGAAGATCGTCCGCTCCTGACCGACCGCGACCGCGACGAGCGCGTGCTTCGCCTCGTCGATGTCGGCGCGCGGCACGGCGACCGCGCGCAGCAGCGCGAATGCGTCGAGGTCGATGCCCGAGAGGCGCACGCCGGCGCTGCGACACACCTCGACGTAGCGGTCGACGAGCTCGTGGTGCGCGAAGACGAGCAGCACGCTGCGCAGCGTCTCGCCGTCGTCGCCGGGCTTCTCGCCCACGACGACGTGGTCGAGGATCGCCTCGGTGACCGGGATCGGCAGGAGCTCCTGCGCGCGGAAGCGGATCGCGTTCTCGAACTGCGCCGGATCCTCGATCGCGGGGACGTCGAGCGAGCGCACGCCGATGCGGTTGCTGGCGATCCCCAGCCGCACCGCCGTGCGCGGCAGCTTGTTCGACGAGAAGAACGCCTTCAGCGCGCGGGTCAGCGCCTCCGCGTCGCGCACCTCGCCGTTGACGACGACGCCGCGCTCGAGGTCGGTGCGCGCGAGCTGCACGAGCTCGGTCGTGTCGTTGTTCGAGACGCGCGCGGCCGCAAGCTGCGACGAGCCGATCCGCAGCCCCACGATCTCGCGCGCCTTGTGCTCGGCCGACTTCGGCTGCTTCGCCTTCGCCTCCTTCGGCGCCTTCGGCTCCCTGGGCTTGCGGCGGAAGGTGATCTCCTTCTTCCAGACCGACTCGCTCACTGCACGGCCTCCGCGAGGCGCAGGCCCTGGTCGGTGCGCGGCGCCGAGGCGAGCGGGGCGCCGAGCCGCTGCAGCAGCGAGACGAGCTCCTCGCGCCGCGTCGAGCGGGCGAGCGCGGCGTCGGCGTCGACGACCCGGCGCGAGACGAGGTCGGCGAGCGCCTGCTCCATCGTCTGCATCCCGGCCCGCGAGCCCGTCTGCATGTACGAGTAGATCTGCGCGACCTTGCCCTGGCGGATCAGGTTCCGGATCGCGTCGTCCGGCAGCATGATCTCGAGCGCGGGCACGCGCGTCTGGCGGTCGGCGGTGGGCAGCAGCGTCTGCGTGACGACGCCCTGGAGCGCGCCGGCGAGCTGCGTGCGCACCTGCTCCTGCTGCGACGCCGGGAAGACGTCGATGATGCGGTCGATCGTGCCGGGCGCGCTCTGGGTGTGCAGCGTGCCGAAGACGAGGTGGCCGGTCTCGGCCGCGGTGAGCGCGGTCGAGATCGTCTCGAGGTCACGCATCTCGCCGAGCAGGATCACGTCGGGGTCCTGGCGGAGCGCCGCGCGGAGCGCGTCGGCGAAGCTCGTCGCGTCCGTCCCGACCTCGCGCTGGTTGACGACGCAGCGCTTGTGCCGGTGCAGGAACTCGATCGGGTCCTCGATCGTGATGATGTGGTCGGTGCGGTTCCGGTTGATCTCGTCGATCAGCGCCGCCAGGGTCGTCGACTTACCGGAGCCGGTCGGACCGGTGACGAGCACGAGGCCGCGCGGCAGCTCCGAGAGCGCACGCAGCGACTCGGGCAGGCCGAGCTCCTCGAGCGTCTTCAGCTGGTCGGGGACGACACGGAACGCCGCCGCGACGCTCTCGCGCTGCTGGTAGACGTTGACGCGGAAGCGCGCGAGGCCGGGGACGCCGTACGAGAAGTCGAGCTGCCGGTCGAGCTCGAACCGCTTCTGCTGCTCGGTCGTGAGGACGCGATAGAGGAGCGCCCGTGTCGCCTCGGCGTCGAGGATGCCGGCGCCCGGCAAGGGGTGCAGCTCTCCGCGCACCCGGGCGGAGGGCGAAGCGCCGACCGTCACGTGGAGGTCGGAGGCACCGGCGGCGACAGCTTGCTCGAGCAGCGCGTCGATCGAAGTGGATGCGGCGTCCACGTCGGCCCTCATCGGCACGCATCGGGCGAACCTTGAACGCCACGCGAATCACTCGTTCGAGGGGTCGGGCGCCGGGCTCGGTCGAGTCGATACCGGGGACCGCCATCGTTACCCCTTCAAGGAGCTTCAGCATGATCGACAAGATCAAGACTCGGCTCGCCAGCGATGAGGGCTTCACGCTGATCGAGCTCCTGGTCGTCATCGTGATCCTCGGCATTCTCGTCGCGATCGCCGTGCCGGCCTACCTCAGCTTCCGCGGCAACGCGCAGGACGCGGCCGCGAAGTCGAACGTCCGCTCGGCGATTCCGGCGGC
>DASZWR010000028.1:0-106431 GCA_035546215.1 Gaiellaceae bacterium
GTCAGACCCGGGTCTGACCCTGCCGGTACGGCTCGGGGCGCGGATAGGCTGGCTTCGTGTTCACGGGCATCGTGCGGGAGGTCGGCACCGTCGCGTCCCTCACGGGCTCGGACGACGGGGTGCGGCTCGAGATCGACGCGCCGGCGACGGCGGCCGAAGCCGCGGTCGGCGACTCGGTCGCCGTCGAGGGCGTGTGCCTCACCGTCGTGGCGGTCGGCGGCGGGCGTCTGTCGTTCGACGCGGTGCCCGAGACGCTCTCCCGCACCGCGCTGCGAACCCTCGAGCCCGGGTCGAGGGTCAACGTCGAGCCGGCGCTGCGCGCCGGCGACCCGATGGGCGGCCACGTGGTGCAGGGTCACGTCGACGGCGTCGGCTCCGTCCGCTCGGCCGAGCCCGAGGGCGAGGGCCGGCGACTCTGGTTCGACGCGGGGCCCGACGTGCTCCGCTATCTCGTCGAGAAGGGCTCGATCGCCGTGCAGGGCACGAGCCTCACCGTGGCCGGGGTCGACGACGGCGGGTTCGCCGTCGCCCTGATCCCGCACACGCTCGCCGCGACGACGCTCGGCGACCTCGAGCCGGGAGCGCCGGTCAACCTCGAGGTCGACGTCCTCGCGAAGTACGTCGAACGCCTGCTGCCGCACTAGCGCCCGCTAGCCTGGTGGCCGTGGCCCTGACGACTCCGTTCGCGACGATCGAGCAGGCGATCGAGGACGTCCGCGAGGGCAAGTTCGTCGTCGTCGTCGACGACCCCGACCGCGAGAACGAAGGCGACCTCGTCGTCGCCGCCCAGTTCGCCACGCCCGAGGCGATCAACTTCATGGCGACGCACGCGCGCGGCCTCATCTGCCTCTGCCTCACCGACCAGCGCGCCGACGAGCTCGGGCTGCGCCCCATGACCGACCACAACGAGGCGCCGCTCGGCACCGCGTTCACCGTGTCGGTGGAGGCGCGCGAGGGCGTGACCACGGGCATCTCGGCCGCCGACCGCAGCCGCACGATCCAGGTGGCGATCGACCCGCGGTCGACGCCGCACGACCTCGTCCAGCCCGGCCATGTCTTCCCGCTCCGCGCGAAGCCGGGCGGCGTCCTGGAGCGGATGGGGCAGACCGAGGCGGCCGTCGACCTCGCACGCCTGGCCGGCCTCGATCCGTCCGGCGTCGTCTGCGAGATCATGAACGACGACGGGACCATGGCGCGCGTCCCGGACCTGATCCCGTACTGCGAGCGACACGGCCTGAACATGGTCACCGTCGCCGACCTGGTCGAGTACCGCCGCCGGCACGAGAAGCTCGTCGAGCGCGGCGCGTCCGTCCGCCTGCCGACCGAGTACGGCGAGTTCACCGCGATCGCCTTCCGGGAGACGCTGACCGGCAAGACCCACATGGCGCTTGTGAAGGGCGAGGTCGACGGCGCCGACGCGGTGCTCGTCCGCGTGCACTCGGAGTGCCTGACCGGCGACGTCTTCCACTCCCTCCGCTGCGACTGCGGCGAGCAGCTCGAGCAGGCGCTCCGGCAGATCGAGGACGAGGGCAAGGGCGTGCTGCTCTACATGGCCCAGGAGGGCCGCGGCATCGGCCTCCTCAACAAGCTCCGCGCCTACGAGCTGCAGGAGCAGGGCCTCGACACCGTCCAGGCCAACCTCGAGCTCGGCTTCCCCGCCGACGCCCGCGACTACGGGATCGGCAACCAGATCCTCGCCGACCTCGGGCTGACCACGATCCGCATCCTCACGAACAATCCGAAGAAGCTGACCGGCATCGACGGCTTCGGCCTGACCGTCGTCGAGCAGGTGCCGATCGAGGTGTCGCCGAACCCCGAGAACCGCCGGTACCTGTCGGCGAAGCGGGATAAGCTCGGCCACCGCTTGCACCACCAAGACCTGAAGAACCTCGATTACGAACCGGAGACCGAGTGACTGACTTCGACGAGCCGCAGGAGAACGTCCCGCCGACCGCGGAGCAGCCGCCCACGTTCGGCGCGCCGCCTGCAGCCCCGGAGGAGAACGGCGACGCGCCGCCGGCCGAGCCGGAGCAGCAGGAAGCGGCGGGCGAGGACACGCCGCCGCCCGGGCCGCCGGACCCGTTCGAGGGGTGGCCCGCCGCCGCGTCGTCCGCCGTCATCGAGGCGACGCCCGACGGCGTCAGCGTCGAGCACGTCCGCGGCGAGATCGACGTGCCGGACGGCTTCACCGTCCTCGAAGGGACGCCGCTCGGAAATCGGCGGTCCGTCGGCGTCGTCGTCTCGCGCTTCAACGGCGGGGTCACGAACCTCCTGCTCCAGCGTGCGCTCGAGACCCTCACGGGCGCGGGCGTGTCGCAGGATGCCGTCACGGTCATGCCGGTGCCCGGCGCCTTCGAGCTCCCGCTGGCCGCGATGGCGCTCGCGAAGACGCGCCGCTACGCATGCATCGTCGCGCTCGGCGCGATCGTGCGCGGCGAGACGCCGCACTTCGAGTACGTCGCCGCCGAGTGCGCCTCCGGCCTCCAGCTCGCCGGCATCGAGACCGGCGTGCCCGTCGCGTTCGGGGTCCTCACGGTCGAGAACGTCGAGCAGGCCGAGGCGCGGATCGACCGCGCCGCCGAGGCCGTCCGTTCGGCGCTCGAGATGGCCGATCTCTTCGCCCGGCTGCGCGCCGCGGCACGGCAGTAGCCGCGGCAGCGCGGCTGCCCGGATTCGCTACCATCCCCGGCCGATGTCCAAGGTCTGCGCCATCTGCGGCAAGAAGCCCGCGTTCGGAAACCATCGCTCGCACTCGATGGTCGCCACGAAGCGCCGCTTCGACCCGAACCTCCAGCGCGTCCGCGTGCTGCTGGACGGCTCGCCCACGCGGGCCTACGTCTGCACGCGCTGCCTCAAGGGCAACAAGGTCGTCAAGGCCGTCTAGGCCGGTCGGGGCGCACCCGGCGCGCCGGCGCAACCGCGGGCATCTCGGATCCGGTCTAATCCCGGCCGTGGCAGACGATCCGACGGTTCAGCTGGAGCGCGGACGGCTCACCATCTCGCGCGACGCGATCGCGGAGATCGTCGCGGAGACGGCCCTCGCCTGCTACGGCGTGGTCGGGCTCACCGCGGGCACACGCGTCCGGCGCATGCTGCGCCGGGAAGGGGTCAGCGTCGAAGGCCCGCGCGACGCCCTGCGGCTCGTCCTGCACGTCGTCGTGGAGCACGGCCTCAACCTGGCCGAGGTCGCGGCCACCGTCCGCTCGCAGGTCGGCTACGAGGTCGAGCGGCTGACCGGCCTGACCGTCGCCGCCGTGGAGGTCGTCATCCAGCAGGTGAGGGAGAGCCGGTGAGAGACCGCGCGCGCCGGCTCGCGGGCGGGGCCCTGGCGGCGATCGAGGCGTCGCGCCGCCGCATCGACGACCTGAACGTCTATCCGGTCCCCGACGGCGACACGGGCACCAACCTCACGCTGACCGTCCGGGCCGTCGCCGAGGCGCTGGCGGGGGAGGGCCCCGACGACCGCCCCGGGCTGGCGCGCGAGGTGGCGCGGGCTGCGCTGATGGGCGCCCGCGGCAACTCGGGCGTCATCCTGTCGCAGATCGTCCGCGGCGCCGCCGATGCGCTCGCGACGTCCGACGATCCCGCCCTCGTGTTCCGCTCGGCGAGCGACGCCGCCTACCGCGCGGTACGCAAGCCGGTCGAGGGGACGATGCTGACGGCGATCCGCGCCCTCGCCGAGGCGGCCGAGACGGGCGCGAGCCTGGCGGAGATCGTCGCTGCCGGCGACGCCTGCGTGGCGCGGACGCAGGAGATGCTCCCGGTGCTGCGCGACGCCGGCGTCGTCGACGCGGGCGCCGCAGGCCTCGTGGAGATCGTGCGCGGCATCGTCGGCGCCGCGACCGGCGAAGCCGTTCCCGCGGCCGAGACGGCGCCCGCGGGCGCGACCATCGAGTCGGCCCACACCGAGCTCTCGCGCTACCGGTACTGCACCGTCTTCGTGCTCGAGCGCGGCGAGCAGGGACCGCTCGACGCCGGAGCGGTCGAGGCCGAGCTCGAGCAGCTCGGCGACTCGCTCCTCGTCGTCGGCGACGCCGAGGCGCTCAAGGTGCACGTCCACACGGACGACCCGGGGCGTGCGCTCAGCCTGGCCGTCGCCCGGGGCACGATCGACGGGGTCGAGATCGCCAACATGCAGGAGCAGGCCGCGCAGCGCACCGAGCGGCTCCTGCACGCCGTGCCGGACGCGGTCGAGTCGGGCGTTGTCGCCGTCTCGTCGGGCGCCGGGAACCGCCGGCTGTTCGAGAGCGCCGGCGCGGTCGTGGTCGACGGCGGCGAGACGATGAACCCGTCGACCGCCGACCTGCTGGCGGCGATCGAGGCGGCGCCGGGGCGAGGCGTCGTGCTCCTGCCGAACAATCCGAACGTCCTGATGGCCGCCGAGCAGGCCGCTGCGAACGCCTCCCGGCCTGTCCGCGTCCTGGCCAGCTCGTCGATCCAGGAGGGCCTGCTCGCGCTCGTCGCGTTCGACCCCGCGCTCGACCTCGACGCGAACGGCGACGCGCTCGCCGAGGCGATGGCGGCCGTGGCCACCGGGGCGGTGACGGTCGCCTCCCGGGACGTCGACCTCGACGGGCTCGAGGTCCGGAAAGGCGAGTGGCTGGGCCTCGTCGACGGCGCGCCGGTCGCCGGCGGCGGCTTCGACGACGTCGTGCGCGCCGTCGTCGACGGCCTGCTCGCGGAGCCGCGCGGCATCCTCACCGTCCTCACCGGCGCCGACCCCGCGCCGGTCGACGGCGCGCTGGACGAGCTTCGCCGCGTGCACCCGGAGCTCGAGCTCGAGGTGCACGAGGGCGGCCAGCCGAACTACCCGCTGCTGCTCGCGGCCGAATAGGCTCCCGCCGGTGCCTGCGGTCGGCTCTCCCGTCCGGGTCGTCCTCGTCGAGGACAACGACACGTTCCGCGAGACGCTCGAGCTCCTGTTCGGGCTGCGGCCGGAGATCGAGGTCGTCGCCAGCCTCTCCAACGGCACGACCGCGCCCAGGGTGTGCGCCGACCTCCTGCCCGACGTCGTCCTCATGGACTACCGGATGCCGGGGCTCGACGGCGCGCAGGCGACGCGGGCCGTCCTGGCCGCCGCGCCGAGCGTGAAAGTCGTCTGCCTGACGGCGTCGGTGACGCGCCGCGAGGTACAGGATCTGCTCGACGCCGGGGCGGTCGCCTGCCTGACCAAGGACGAGGATCTCGAGCAGATCGTCACGGTGCTCTCCGAGGCGGCGAAGACGTGAGGCTCACGGCCGACAACACGGCGATCGTCCTCGACTCGACGGCGGACTTCCCCGAGGGCCCGCGGCACTTCCCGAACATGCGCGTCGTCCCGCTGTACGTCCGCTTCGGGGACGAGAGCTACCGCGACGGCGTCGACATCCTCCCGGACGAGTTCTACGCCCGGCTCGCGGCCGCAACCGCGCTGCCGACGACGTCCCAGCCGACGCCGGCCGACTTCGCCGCCGTGTACGAGGAGCTCGGCCGCTACGAGCGCGTCCTCTCGCTCCAGATCTCGTCGACGCTGTCGGGGACGTTCGCCAGCGCCGAGACGGCGGCGGCGTCGCTCGGCGACGGTCGCGTGCGGGTGGTCGACACGTGCTCCGTGTCGGCAGCGGTGACGATCCTCGCGCTGGCGATCCAGCGGCGGCTCGAGCGCGGCACGACCGACGAGGAGGTCGACGCGCTCGTCGAGCGGTTCCGGGCGCGGCATCGGATCCTCTTCACGGTCGACACGCTGGAGTACCTCGCGCGCGGTGGGCGCATCGGGCGGGCGGCGGCGCTCGCCGGGAACCTCCTCCAGGTGAAGCCGATCCTGACGATCGTCGACGGCGAGGTGCTCCCGCTGAAGAAGGTGCGGGGCAGCCAGAAGGCGTTCGCCGAGTTCCGCGCGCTCCTCGAGGCGGAGACGGCCGACACGCCGACACTGCGTCTCGCGCTCGCGCACGCCGCGGCGCCGGAACGGCTCGAGACGCTCCGTTCCCTCGTCGGCGACGCCCGCCCGCAGGCGCAGCTCGAGGTGGCGACCAGCCTGGGAGCGGTCGTCGGCACGCATGCCGGGCCGGGTACCGTCGGCTTGTTCTGGTTCGACGACCCGGGATAAGGCGCGTCCGGAGGGGGTCCTATACTCGGGCCTGGTGGCGGTGACGGCCCGCGCGCACACGGGTTTCGCAGGCCTGGTCCAGGCGCCTGACGGCGACGCGTGGCCCCGTCCCCGCGGATGGGCGCGCCCGGAGCGGCTCGCCGCCGGCGTCGACGCGCTCCCGGGCGTGGGCGTCACCATGGCGAAGCGGCTGCGGGCGTTCGGGATCGAGACGGTCGACGACCTGCTCCAACACGCTCCCCGCCGCTACGAGGACGCGGCCGAGGAGGTGCCGATCGCGCGCCTCGGGCTCGTCGAGGGCGAGGTCGCGATCGCCGGCCGGGTCGTCAGCTCGCGCTCGCGGCCCCTGCGCGGACGGCGCACGCTCGTCAGCGCGGTCGTCCGCGACGGCAGCGGCGGCGCGATCTCCGCGTCGTGGTTCAACCAGCCGTGGCTGGCGGAGAAGCTGACGCCGGGGACGGAGGTGCGGCTGCGCGGCAAGCTCGGCCGCCACGGATTCGACGTCAAGAGCTACGACCTGGGCGACGAGGCCCGCCGCACCGCCGACTTCGCGCCCGTCTACCCGGCGAGCGAGCAGATCCCGTCGACGCGTCTCCGCGAGCTGGCGCGCACCGCCCTGCGCGAGCACGCGGCGGACGTGCTCGACCCGCTGCCCGCCGAGCTCGAGCTGCCGCTGCGTCGCGACGCGCTCGCGGCGATCCACTTCCCGCGCGACGAGGCCGACCGGCGGGTCGCGCGCGAGCGGTTGGCACTGGACGAGCTGGTGGCCCTGCAGCTGGTCGCCGCGCGGCTTCGCGACACCGACGCCGTCGCGCCGTCGCTCGGCCTGCCGGGCGAGCTCGTCGCGCGGTATCGCGCCATCCTGCCGTTCGAGCTGACCCCGCACCAGAACGCGGCGCTGACCGAGATCGACACGGAGCTGCTCGGGACGCGGCCCATGCGGCGGCTGCTGCAGGGCGATGTCGGCTCGGGCAAGACGGTGGTGGCGCTGTACGCGCTGCTGCGGGCCGTCGAGAACGGCCGCCAGGGCGCGCTGATGGCGCCGACCGAGACGCTTGCCGAGCAGCACTTCCTGACGATCGAGCCCTACTGCGCCCAGCTCGGCGTGCGCTGCGTCCTCCTGACCGGTTCAAGCGGGTCGAAGCGCGTCCGCGACGAGATCGCGGCGGGGACGGCGCAGATCGCCGTCGGCACGCACGCGCTGATCCAGCGCGACGTCGAGTTCGCCGACCTGGCTGTTGCGGTGGTCGACGAGCAGCACCGCTTCGGCGTCGAGCAGCGGAAGGCCCTCTCGGAGGGACGCTCGCCGCACGTCCTGCACATGACCGCGACGCCGATCCCGCGGACGCTCGCGCTGACGATCTACGGCGACCTCGCGGTGAGCGAGATCGCGAAGCCGCCGGCGGATCGCAAGCCCGTCGTCACCCGGTGGGTGGGAGCCGAGCGCTCCGGCGAGGTGTACGAGCGGCTCCGCAAGCACCTCGATGCGGGCCGGCAGGCGTACGTCGTCTGCCCGCTGATCGAGCAGTCGGAGACGCGCCTCGCCCGCGCCGCCGAGGAGGAGGCGGAGCGGCTCCGCCGTGCGGAGCTCGCGGACTACCGCGTCGGGCTGCTGCACGGGCGGCTGAAGCCCGCCGAGCGGCGCGAGGTGATGCGGCAGTTCAAGGAGCGCGAGCTGGACGTGCTCGTCGCCACGACGGTGATCGAGGTCGGGGTGGACGTCCCGAACGCGACGATCATGATCGTCCAGGAGGCCGACCGGTTCGGCCTCGCACAGCTCCACCAGCTGCGCGGCCGCGTCGGGCGCGGGGCGGAGCAGAGCTACTGCATGCTCGTGTCGCGGCCGGTCGAGGAGCTGAGCGAGGTGGCCGAGCAGCGGCTCCAGGCGCTCGTCGACACGGCCGACGGCTTCGAGCTCGCGCAGATCGACCTCGACCTGCGCCGCGAGGGCCAGCTGCTCGGGACGCGCCAGTCCGGGTGGAGCGACCTGCGCTTCACCCGGCTGCGCACCGACCGCGAGCTGATCGAGCGGGCTCGCGACCTGGCGCGCGAGCTCGCCCCGCTGGACGGCCCGTGGCAGGAGGCAGCCGACCGGCTCGCCGCCGGCGGCGACGTCGCGGCGTAGGCGGGCGCCCTGGCTGTCCACAGCCTGTGGGCAGTTCGCGAGCCGAGTTCTCCACAGGTGGCAGCCTGCCGTACAGCTCTGTCACGTCTCTGTGCCGACTTCGTGAAAAGCCCTGCTCAACCGCCATCTTCACGCCGACATGTCCGGAGGCAGCCTCCGTCACGGAAGTGTGACCTGTGTCGTTGTCCACGGCCGTTAGGGTCACGGCCGTGCGGATCATCGCTGGGGAACACCGGGGGCGGCGCATCGTCGCGCCCAAGGGGCTCACGACCCGTCCGACGTCGGATCGCGTCCGCGAGAACGCCTTCAACCTGATCGGGCCCGTCGACGACGCGGAGGTGCTCGACCTGTTCGCCGGATCGGGGGCGCTCGGGCTCGAGGCGCTCTCGCGCGGCGCGGCCTCCTGCGTGTTCGTCGACGCCGATCGCGAGGCCTGCCGCACCATCGGCGCCAACCTCGACACGCTCCGCCTGCACGCGACCGTCCTCTGCCAGGACGTGCTCCGCGCGGTTGGCAGTGAGCGCCGGACCTTCGACCTCGTGCTCGCCGATCCGCCGTACGACTACGACCTGGCGCGGCTCGCCTCGCACCTGCCGCGCCTGCTCGCGCCCGACGGCCTCCTGGTGCTCGAGTCCTCCGGGCGAGACGATCCGCCTGCGATCGACGGGCTCGAGGTTCGCACCTCGCGCAAGTACGGTGCGGCGCGGCTTACGCTGTTCATCCGATGATCACGGCCATCTACCCGGGCACGTACGACCCCGTCACGAACGGGCACGTCGACGTGATCAAGCGGGCGTCGAAGATCTTCGACCGCGTCGTGGTGGGCGTCGTCGGCAGCCCGCACCACAAGACGCCCATGTTCACGGTCGAGGAGCGGGTCGGGTTCCTCGAAGAGGCCCTGTCCGGCATGGACAGAGTGGAGGTCGACGTGTTTCGCGAGCTCGTCGTCGACTTCGCGCGCCGCTGGAACGCCAAGGCGATCGTGAAGGGCCTTCGCGTCGTCTCGGACTTCGAGTGGGAGTTCCAGATGAACCAGCTCAACCGGACGCTCGCCCCCGACATCGAGACCGTCTACGTCATGGCGAGCCCGCAGGTGAGCTTCGTCTCGTCGAGCGGCGTGAAGGAGATCGCCTCGTTCGGTGGAAACGTCGAAGAGCTGGTGCCGCCTGCGGTCGCGCGCCGGCTGAAGGACATGTTCCCGAACGGCCGCGGCGGCGCCCCACTCTCCGACCAGGAGTAGACTTTTCCCACATGGACGTACTCGTTCTGATCGACAAGCTCGACGACCTCGTGCACAACGCGAAGGCCGTGCCGCTCACCGACCAGGTGCGGATCGACCGCGAGGAGATCTACGACATCCTCGACCAGATGCGCGCCACGATCCCGGAGGAGATCAAGCAGGCCCGCTGGATCGTCAAGGAACGGCAGGAGATGCTGGCCGAGGCGAAGCGCGAGCAGGACCGCCTCCTCCAGGAGGCGCGCGAGCAGGCGGTTCGCGAGGCGTCGCAGACGGAGATCGTCAAGCTCGCCGAGCGGCAGGCGCAGGAGATCATCGACGAGGCCCGCCGTCAGGCTCGCGAGATGCGGCTCGAGATGGAGGATTGGGCCGACGGGATGCTCGCCACGCTCGAGACGAACCTCGACAAGTTCCTCGTCGCGGTGCGCCGCGGCCGCGAGCGGCTGCACGAGCGCTCGCAGGAGTCGGTCGTCGCCGGCATCGGGCCGGTCGACATCGACGCCAACGGCTCGAGCTACTAGCCCCGGGCGCTCACGAGCGTGTCGCCGGTCCTGCCGGTGCGGGGCCTCGAGTGCACGGTCGCCTTCTATCGCGACCTGCACGCTCGACGACGTCCTCTCCTTCTCCGCCGAGGTGCAGGAGCGGGGCTCCCCGATCGACCACTCGCTGCATCCGAAAGCGCACGGGTCCCTCGAGCTCGGGGTGACCGATCCGGACGGGTACGACGTCGCGTTCGGCGAGCCCATCTCCCCGACGCCGGGGGCAGGCCTCGGCCCGTGCTGCCTGTGGATCGATTGTCACGCTTTCGTGACGAAGGACGACTTGCGTCGCGGCTACCTCCAATTACCTCTACCTCAACGGGACGCGGCTCGACGAGCGCGCCGAGGGGTACCCTGGAGCCATGACGAGCTTCAGCCTCAGGCAGGTGAAGCTCCGTCCGGGCGAGCAGTACCGCGACCGCATCACGGTCGAGCTGCCGGCGTTCGAGTTCGGCGGCGAGCGGTACGTGCCCGTGCCCGAGGAGGTGCCTGCCGACTTCGAGGTGACGCGCGCGAACACCGGGACGGTGTTCTCGCTGTCGTTCACGGCCCGCCTGCACGGTCCCTGCTACCGCTGCCTCGGCGACGCGGTGCTGAACGTGCCGATCCAGGCGCGCGAGTACCAGGCGAACGAGCCCGCAGGCGACGCGGAGCTGACGACGCCCTACCTCGAGAACGACAACCTCGACCTGTCGGCGATGGCGCGCGACGCGGTCGCGCTCGCCCTCCCCGAGACGATCCTCTGCCGCCCGGACTGCGCCGGCATCTGCGCCGAGTGCGGCAAGAACCTGAACGAGGAGCCGCACGTCCACGAGGAGGCCGTCGGCGACCCCCGCTGGGCCGCCCTCGAGGCGCTGCGGGACGAGAGCTAGATCGAGCCCTACGCCTCGGCCGGGTCCGGGCCGCGGCGCTCCATCAGGGTCACGTTGCGCCACGCGCCCCGCTTTTGCGCGAGCCGCTCCCGGATCCCGACGATGCGGAACCCGCACGACGCATGCAGGGCCACCGACGCGTCGTTGCCGTCGAGGATCCCGGCCTGGATCGTCCAGATGCCGGCCTCGTCGGCGCGGCGGCAGAGCTCCGTCAGCAGCGCCCGGCCGACGCCGTGGCCCCGCGCGGCCCGGGCGACGTAGATCGAGTTCTCGGTCACGCCGCGGTAGCACGCCCGCTGCGACACGGGGCCGAGCGTCGCCCAGCCGACGAGCTCGCCCGCGTCGTCGCGTGCCGCCAGCCGAGGCGCCGGCAGGTACTTGGCGTCCCACTCCTCCCACGACGGCACGACTTCCTCGAACGTGCCCACGTCGAGGCCCTCCTCGTAGATCGCCGCGGCGGCGGGCCAGTCCTCGGGGCGGAGGTCGTCGATCACCACGCCACGAGACTACGCACCGAGCTCCAACGTCCGCGAGATTTCGAGCCGCTCGAGGAAGCGCCTGTCGTGTGTGACGACCACGAGGGTGCCGTCGTACCCCTCGAGCGCACCTTCCAGCTGCTCGATCGCCTCCAGGTCGAGGTGGTTGGTCGGCTCGTCGAGCACGAGGCAGTTGACACCGCGCGACTGGAGCAGCGCCAGCGTCGCGCGGGTGCGCTCACCGGGAGAGAGCGAGGCTGCTTGGCGCACCACATCGTCGGCGCCGAGGGCGAACTTCGCGAGCAGCGTGCGCGCTGCAGCCCGTGGGAGCCCCGCGGCCTCGCCGAACCGGTCGAGCAGCGAGCCGTCGCCGGCGAACGCCGCCCGGTCCTGGTCGAGGTCGCCGAACACCGTCCCGCGGCCGACCCGACGGATGCCGGCCGCGAGCGGCACCCTCCCGAGCAGGGCGCCGATGAGCGTGCTCTTGCCGGCGCCGTTCGGTCCGAGGACGGCGAGACGGTCGCCGGCGCGGAGGTCGAGGTCGACCGGGCCGAGCCGGAACGAACCGCGCTCGACCACCGCGCCGGCGAGCGTGACCACCTCGTCGCCGCTCCGCGTCGCGACGCGCAGGTCGAGCTGGAGCCGCCACGGCGTCCACGGCTTCTCGACCTCCTCCAAGGTGTCGAGCAGCCGTTCGGCCTGCCGAACCTTGCCGCGGAGGGCGTTCGTCGCCCGCCGGTCCGAGCCGCCTGTCTGCCGGGCGAGCTTGCGCTCGCCGCCGAGCGTGTGCGCCTGCCGGCGCCGGTCGGCGAGCAGGGCCGAGTACCGGCCTCGCTCGTCGACGTAGTCGGCGTAGGCGCGCTCGTGCTCGTTGCGCGCGCGCTCACGTGCGGTCTCGTAGTCGCTCCACGTCCCCGCGTACTCGGTCACCCGGCGCGTCTCCGCCTCGAACTCGACGACTCGGTTGACGGTGCGATCGAGGAACGCCCGGTCGTGCGAGACGAGGACGACCCCGGCCGCGAGTCCGTCGAGGAAGCGCTCGAGCCGCTCGAGGCCGGCGAAGTCGAGGTTGTTCGTCGGCTCGTCGAGCAGGAACACGTCGAAGCGCGCAAGCAGGATCGCCGCGAGCGCGGCGCGCGCCGACTCGCCGCCGGAGAGCGTCGTCATCTCCCGGTCTGCCCGGCGGCCGAGCCCAACGTCGTCGAGCACCGCGCCGGCGCGGGCGTCGAAGTCGCCGCCGCCGAGCGCGAGGAAGCGGTCGAGCGCCTCCGAGTAGGCGCCCGCGAGCCCGGGCTCCCGGCCGAGGCGCGCGGCGAGCTCGTCCATCTCCCGCTCGGCCGCGCCGACGCCGGTGCGGCGGGCGAGGTAGGCGCGGACCGTCTCGCCCGGCCGCGCCTCGGGCTCCTGCGGCAGGTAGCCGACGGCGCCCCCGCGCACGACCCGGCCGGAGTCGGGCTGCTCGAGCCCCGCGAGCACCTGCAGGAGCGTCGACTTCCCGATCCCGTTCGGGCCGACGATGCCGACGCGGTCGCCCGGCGAGACGGCGAGCGTGACCCGCTCCAGCACCTGGACGGCGGCGTACGACTTCGAGATGTCATGTGCACTGAGAGCGCCCGGCACGGGCGGACCTCCTTCGATCGAAAGGGCGAGAACGCGGGTGTTCGATCTAGAGATCCGTCATGGGACGGGCCGGAGACCGGCCCGTCCCAACTCTAGCGGGCCGAGCGAACGACCCGTTCGAGGTCGGCCGGGGTTGCGGCGCCCGCGGCCGTGACGAGATAGCCCTTGCGGTGCGCCTGCGCGTGCGGCAGCCCCGCGTAGGGAGACCAGTCCACCGATCCGCGCCGGACGGTGACGACGAGCTGGCCGAAGCCGTGGCGGTAGAGGAGCGACCACACCGACCCGTGACGCGCCGCCCGGAGCAGCTCGTACCCGGCCGGGAGCCAGGTGGGCGCGAGCGGCGCCTGCGAGGCGGACGCCTTCCGGAACCCGCTGTCGAACCGCATCACCTCGGCGCCCTCCGGGAACGCGAGGGTGAACGTGCCGGCGGGCAGCCGGCGGTTGACGGCCAGGCCGACGATGCGCAGCGTCCGGTGGTGTGCGAGGTCGTCCACCCGCACCGCCATCCCGGTTGCCCGGTCGACGGTGACGCGCGCCTGCTCGGTCGCGAGCAGCAGCCGCCACGCGGGCCGGCCCTCGTAGGTGACGTCCTCGACGGACGGGTTGCCCGCCGCGAGCGCCGCCTGGACGGCTGCGCCGAACGCGCCGAGCGTCGACTGGCCCGGCTCGAGCGAGGTGTCGTCGGGCGGGCCGAGCGGCACGCCCGAGCGGACGGCGTAGAAGAGCGTCGAGCCGCCGAGGCTCGCGCTGTGCTGCGCAGAGCGCACGCGCAGCGCCGCCGCGTCGAGCACCTCGACGTCGCCGGGGCGGGGCCCCTCGATCCGCAGGTCGCCGCGCGTGTCGAGCACGAAGCGGAAGCGCACCGTCTTGCCCTGGCCCGTCCCGGAGGCGACCAGCCCGCCGGAGAGGTTCCGGAGCGAGGCGAGCGCGTCCCGCATGCGCTCCTGCACGATCGCCGCCTCCGCGGGGGAGCCGCCGTGCCGCACCGTCGTCAGGACGACTGCGGCCGCGGCCGCCGCGGCCACCAGCGCCCCGGCGCGCAGCGCGAGCGTGCGGGTGCGGCGCGGGCGCTGCTCGTGCTGGAGCCGCCCGCGGAGCTCCCGGTGGAAGTGGGGCCGGTGCTCGGGCGTCTCGAGCTCGCGGAGCGCGGCGCCGAGCAGATCGTCGTCGTGCGTCATGCCGAAGCTCCTTTCCGGGGTTCGTCGAGCGCGTCGCGCAGCTGCGCCCGCGCACGGTTCAGGCGGGAGGCGACGGTTCCCGCGGGGATGCCGAGGATCGTCCCGGCGCTCTCGTAGTCGAAGCCCTGTGCGTCCACGAGGAGGACGGCGGCGCGGTCCTCCTGCGACAGCGTCGAGAGCGCCCGCGCGAGCAGGTCGCTCGCCATGGTGCGCTCGGGGACGCCCGGCCGCGGGTCGGGCCGCTCGCGGACACTCTCGATCGGGACGACGCTCCGTGCGCGCCGGTGCTCGTCGAGGCAGGCGTTGTAGGCGATGCGGTACAGCCACGTGCCGAGCGACGAGCCGCCGCGGAAGCGGGGGAGGCCGCGGAACGCCTTCACGTACGCCTCCTGGAGCGCGTCGTCCATCCGGTCGCGGTCCTCGAGGAGCCGGTAGGCGAGCCTGCGCAGGCCGGCGTCGTAGTGCCGCACGATCGCCGCGAACGCCGCCTGGTCGCCGCGCTTCGCGCGGCGGATCGTGCGCGGGTCGATCTCCTCTTTCGCCAGGCTCATCTCTCCTTGGACGGAGCGGCCGCCGGGATCCTTCACGCGCCGTCGCGGCCGAGCAGCCCGTGCACCGTCTCGCGCATGTGGGCGAGCGCGGCCTCCCAGTCCGGACCGGGGCGTGGCGCCCCGGCGAGCACCCAGCTCTCCATCACGGCCGGGATGAGGTGGGTCGCGACGTACGCGGCGAGGCGGGCGCGCACGGGGTCGAGGCCGGGCGTCTCGGCGAGGAACGCCCGCGTCAGGGCGTCGTCGAAGGCGAGCAGCAGCTCGAGCCGCTTCACCCGCACCCGGGGATGCTCGAGCGAGAGCCGCACCTGCGTCTCGTAGAACGCCGGATCGAGGCGCACGCGCTCGGCGTAGTCGCGGATCTGCGCCTCCGTGGTGGCGAGCACGTCGTCGCTCGCCTGCACCAGGTCGAGCATCTCGCTCTGCAGGCCGAAGCACGCTCCGGCCTTGCTCTCGAAGTAGCGGAAGAAGGTGCGCGGCGCGACGTTCGCGTGCTCGGCGATCTGCTCGACGGTGACGTGGTCGTAGCCGTGCTCGGTGAAGAGCTCGAGCGCGGCGTACATCAGCGTCCGCCGGGTCGCCTCCTTCTTGCGTGCGCGCAGACCATCGCTCACAAATGACATTCTATGCCACTTGACACTGTGTGTAAAGTGGCAGGAAATGCCGATTGGTGGGGACACGCCGTTGCCGATGGCGGTCTTCGCTGCGGACACCCAGGGTCGTCTGCGGTTCCGGCTGCCGCTCGTCACGTACACGAACGCGTTCGAGCCGCGCCCGAACACCCTGTGGATGAGCCCGCAAGTGGAGGCCGTCACGGGGTACCGACCCGAGGAGTGGGTGGGCAATCCCGGGTTCTTCGAGACGATCGTCCATCCGGCCGACCGCCCGGCGGTGATCGAGGACATGCGGCTCTCGCGCGAGCAGCTCCGCCCGTTCAGCCGCGACTACCGCGTGCGGCGCCGGAACGGCGACGAGATCTGGATCCACGACGAGTCGGTCCCGGTGCTCGACGCCGGTGGGGAGCCCGAGTTCATCCAGGGCTACTTCGTCGACATCACCGACCGGAAGCGCCTCGAGGAGGCGCTGCGTCACGCGCAGAAGGTCGAGGCGGTCGGCAGGCTCGCGGCCGCGATCGCGCACGACTTCAGCAACCTGCTCACCGCGATCGCCGGCTACTCCGACCTCGCCTCGCGCATGATCGGCGAAGGGCATCCGGCCCGCCGGTCGCTGGGGGAGATCTCGCACGTCGTCGAGCGCGCGATGCGGCTCACCCGGCAGCTGCTCGCGTTCTCGCGCCGCCAGGAGCTGAGGCCCGAGCTCGTCGACCTCGCCGAGGTCGTGCGCGGGCTCGAGTCGATGCTGCTGCACGTCGCCGGCGGCGAGATCGAGGTCGAGCTCGAGCTGGAGGCGTCCGCCTCGGTCAGCGCCGACCTCGGCCAGCTCGAGCAGGTGCTGGTGAACCTCGTCGCGAACGCCCGCGACGCGCTGCCGGGCGGCGGCCGCGTGTCGATCCGCACCGGGCGCGCGAGCATCGTGCGCGGCGCCGAGTCGGCGCGCCTCGAGATCCCGCCCGGGGAGTACGCGCTGCTCGTCGTCACGGACACCGGCTCCGGGATGGACGCCGAGACCGCGGCGCGCGCCTTCGAGCCGTTCTTCACCACCAAGGAGCGCGGGGCCGGCACCGGGCTCGGCCTTTCCACGGTGCACGGGATCGTGCGCCAGAGCGGCGGCGCCGTCGACGTCTCGTCGGCTCCGGGGAGGGGCGCCACCTTCCGCATCCTCCTGCCGATCGCGGTTCTCGGCTAGACTGGCGCCCGCTCATGGCCGTCCCGAAGAGGAAAACCTCCAAGGCTCGTCGCGACAAGCGCCGCGCCACGCATGCGATCGAGGCTCCGCGCGTCAACACGTGCCCGCAGTGCGGGTCGCCGAAGCGCGCGCATCGCGTCTGCCCGACCTGCGGCACCTACAAGGGCCGCGAAGTCGAGCCGCTGCGCCTCCAGGCTCCTTAGCGGTTGCGCGTCTCGGTAGACGCGCTCGGTGGAGACAACGCACCCGGCGAGGTGATCCTCGGCGCGCTCGACGCCGCCGCCGACGGGATCGACGTCGTCCTCTTCGGGCCGGCCGGGCTCGACACGCAGGGACTGCCCCTGGTCGAGACGACCGAGGTGATCGAGATGGCCGAGAAGCCCGCCGAGGCCGTGCGGGCGAAGCCCGACTCGAGCCTCGTCGCCGCGGTGCGCGCGGTCGCCGACGGCGAGGCGGACGCCGTCCTCTCCGCCGGGAACACCGGCGCGATGCTCGCCGCCGGGCTGCTGCACCTGCGCCGCCTGAAGGGCGTGATGCGGCCCGCGATCGCCGTCCCGATCCCGGCGCGCCAGGGTCCGAGCGTCCTGCTCGACGCAGGCGCGAACGCCGACGCCCGCCCGGAGCACCTCGTCCAGTTCGCGCACATGGGCGCCGTCTTCGCGCAGGAGCTGCTCGACGTCGCACGCCCCGAGGTGCGGCTCCTCTCGATCGGCGAGGAGGACGAGAAGGGCAACCAGCTGACGCTCGAGGCGCACCAGCTGCTGCGCACCGAGCCCGGCCTGAGCTTCGCGGGCAACGCCGAGAGCCGCGACCTGCTTCGCGGCGCCGCCGACGTCGTCGTCACCGACGGCTTCACCGGCAACGTCGCGCTGAAGCTGATCGAGGGCACGATCAAGGAGCTGCTCGACGCGTTGCGCGAGGAGATCGCCGCCACCACAACCGGGAAACTCGGCGGCGCGCTCATCCGCCCTGCCGCCCGGCGTCTCCGGACGAAGCTCGACCCGGACACCTACGGCGGCGCGTACCTCCTCGGGCTACGCGGGCTCGCGGTGATCGCGCACGGCTCGAGCGGCCGGAAGGCGATCGCGAACGCGATCCGCCTCGCCGCGCGCGGGGCCGAGCATCGCGTCGTCGACCGGCTTGCGGAACGGCTCCCGGAACGCGTCGGTGTATGATCGCCCGGTTTTTGCACACCCCCCTGTAATCAGAACAATTGAGGTGACATGGCAGCGTCGCGCGAAGAGGTCTACGAGCGGGTCAAGGAAGTCCTGACCGAGCAGCTCGGCGTCGAGGAGGATCAGATCACCGAGGAGGCGTCGTTCCAGGACGACCTGGACGCGGACTCGCTCGATCTCGTCGAGCTGATCATGGAGCTCGAGGATCAGTTCGGGATCAAGATCTCCGACGAGGACGCCCAGAAGATCACGACCGTCGGGCAGGCCGTCGACTACGTCACGTCCCACCAGTAGGTCGAACGCACTCGGGGAGCTGATCGCGAAGCTCCCTGCGGAGCGAGCGTCGGCGGTCTTCACGCACTCGTCGTGGGCCGCCGACCGCACCTCCTCCTACGAACGCCTCGAGTTCCTCGGCGACTCGGTGCTGGAGCTCGCCGTCGCGCGGGCGCTCTTCGACCGGTTCCCCGACTTCAGCGAGGGGCGGATGGCCAAGGTGCGCTCGCATGTCGTCTCGCGCGCGAGCTGCGCCGAGGTGTCGCGCGAGCTCGGGCTCGGCGAGCGGCTGATCGAGGCCGGGGGAGACGCGTCGGGGGAGGATGTCGCGCGGCTCGCGAAGAACCGCAACGTCCTCGCGGCGCTGCTCGAGGCCGCGATCGCGGGCGTCTACCTCGAGCACGGCTTCGAGGTCGTCGAGCCCGCGGTCGTCGAGGCGTTCGAGCCGCGCATCGAGTTCGCGCTCACCTCCCACGTCGACCACAAGACCGAGCTGCAGGAGCGGCTCGCGAGGACCGGTCGAACCGTCGCCTACACGACGCTGAAGGTCGACGGGCCGCCGCACGACCGCTCCTTCACCGCCGCGGCGATCGTCGACGGCGAGGTGCTCGGCACGGGCATCGGCCGGTCGAAGAAGGACGCGGAGCAGGCGGCCGCGCAGCAGACGCTGGCAGCACTGGAAACCTCCTAGCCGGCGCCCCCGACGCAGGAACGGCGGGGCGTGCGGCGAAGTTCTCCGACCCCATCCGGGCCCCTCGCTAGCCTGCCGTCGGTGCACCTGAAGGCCATCAAGCTGCGCGGGTTCAAGTCGTTCGTGGACCCGGTCGAGATCCACCTCGAGCCGGGCGTCGCGGTCGTCGTCGGTCCGAACGGCTCGGGCAAGTCGAACGTCTCCGACTCGATCCTCTGGGCGACCGGCTCGATGAGCCCGGGCGAGCTCCGCGCCGAGAAGCCCGACGACGTGATCTTCGCCGGCTCCACCACGGGCCGGAACGCCGCCGACTACGCCGAGGTCGACCTGCTCTTCGACAACTCGGACAGCGCCTGGCCCGACCTGCCCTACAGCGAGGTCTCGGTGGCGCGGCGGCTGAACCGGGGCGGCGAGGGCCAGTACCTCGTCAACAAGACGCCGGTGCGCCGGCTCGACCTCGTCGAGCTCCTCTCCGACGTCGGCCTCGGCGGCGGTCTGCGCTCCGTCATCTCGCAGGGCCGCGTCGAGACCGTGCTCAACTCGAAGCCCCAGGAGCGCCGCGAGCTCATCGAAGAGGCGGCCGGTCTCGGCCGCTTCAAGCGCCGCAAGCACCGGGCCGAGCTGAAGCTCGCGCGCGTCGCCATCCAGGTCGACCGCGCCCGGGACCTCGAGGAGGAGGTCAAGAAGCGACTGCGGCCGCTCGCGCTGCAGGCGACCGCCGCCGAGCGCGCCGAGAAGCTCGGTGTGGAGATCGGCCGGCTGCAGGCCGCGATCGCCACCCTCGACCTCGAGCGCCTCGCGGCGCGACGCGCCGAGGCGGAAGGGCGCCGCACAACCACGCTCGCCGAGCGCCGCGCGCTCGACGAGAAGATCGCCGCGCTCGTCGCCGAGCGCGAGCGCGCCGAGGAGGAGCTCACCGACTCCGCCGGCGCGCGCGAGCAGGCGACCGCCGCGCTGTACCGCCTCCGCTCCGGCGGCGAGCGGCTGCAGCTCCGCCGGGAGTCGGCCGCGTCGCTCACCGCGTCCTTCCGGGCCGAGCTGGAGGCCGCCCGTGCGTTCGACCCGAGCGCCTCCGCGGAGCTCGAGGCTGCCGCACGCGACGCCGCTGCCGCCGCTCAGGCGGCCGCCGGCGAGCGCGCGCGCCTGCAGGTCGAGGCCGAGGAGCGCTGGGCCCGGGTCGCCGCCATCCACCGCGGTGAGCAGGCGGGCCTCGCCGCGGAGCTCGACGCGATCCTCGGCCGCCGGGCCGAGACCGAGTCGACGCTCACCGGCGGATCGCGCGACGCGCTGCTCGCCCTCCGCGGCGCCACGCAGCGCCTCGGTGTGCGCCACGAGTCCGCGCAGCGGCTGCTGACCGAGCTTCGCAACGAGCTCACCGAGGCGCGCAACCGGCCCGCCGGGCCGACGCCGGCCGAGCTCGGCCGCGCAGCCGACGAGGCCGACGCCGCCGCCCGCGCTGCGAAGCGCGAGCACGAGGACCTGGCGGCGCGCGTGCGTCTCGCCCGCGAGCGTCTCGCGACGCTCGAACAGTCGCTCGCCGAGCGGGAGGGGCTCCCGCCCGCGGCCCGGGCGCTCGCCGAGGAGGGCGAGCAGCTCGCGCTGCAGCTCCTCGAGGTCGAGGCGGGCCGCGAGCGCTCGATTGCCGCGGCGCTCGGCCACCGCGCCTCGGCCGTGCTCGCCGGCGACGCGGAGAAGGGGCTCGCGCTCGTCGAGAAGGTGCGCTCTGCGGGCCTCGGCTCGGTGCTCGTGCTCGTGGGCCGCGACCCGCGCGAGCTCGTCGACCTGCCGGTCGTCCCGCGCGACGAGCTGCTCGCGTCGAAGGTGCCCGCCGTCACCGAGGACGGCATCGGCTGGGACCCGGTCCGCGGCGAGCTCTGGTTCGCCGGCGAGACCGCGGAGGCCGTGCTGCTCGAGCTCGACGCGCGCCGCCGCGAGCTGGGCGCCGAGGTGGAGCAGCTGTCGGCGCGGGCCGATGAGGCCGCGCGCGCAGCCGAGGCCGCCGCCCAGCGTGCGCAGGCCGCGGCCGACACGTTCAAGCCGGTCGCCCACCTCCGGAACGTGCGGCACGCCGACCCGGCCCGGCTCGAGCGGCTCGTCTCGGGCGCCGAGCGCCTCGACGAGACCCTGCGCGTCGCGGCCGCCGCCGCGGGGCGGCTGGAGCAGCCGCTCGCCGAGCGCACGGGGCGCCTGGCGGAGGAGCTGCGCGGCATCGCCTCCCGCGAGGCCGAGCTCCGCCGCGCCGTCTCCGAGGCCGACGGCCGCGCGCTCACGGCCGAGCGCCGCGCGAACGGCCGCACCGCCGGGGCCTCCGGCGACGTCGAGTCGCTGCGCGCCGAGGCCGAGGATCTCGCCCGCCGCGCGGCCGAGGCGGCCACGGCCGCCGAGCAGGCCGCCGAGCGGGCCAGGGGCGCCGCCCGCGCGCTCGCCGAGTCCGACTCGACCCGCACCCGCCGGGTCAGCGAGCTCCTGCTGGAACGGCTCGTCGGCGACGCGGAACGGCTCGAGGAGGTGCTCGCGATCGACGCGGAGCGCTTCGAGGCGCCCGTGCGCGGGCGGGCCGAGGCGCAGACCACCCGCACCAGCGAGCTGGGCGCAGAGCTGCGCCGGCTCGGCGCGGAGGAGGTCGAGCTCAGGCAGTCGGCGTCCGGCGCCGGCGAGCGGCTCGCCGCGATCGACGTCGAGCTTGCGCGCACCGACGCCGAGCGCGACGAGGCGCAGCGGCGTCTCGAGGCCGCGGCCGCGGAGCCCGCCGAGGGCGAGAGCCGCGAGGAGCTCGCCGAGAAGCTCGCCCGCTACGAGCGCCGCCGCGAGCAGCTCGGCCAGGTCAACCCGCTCGCGAAGGAGGAGTACGAGGCGGAGAAGGAGCGGCTCGAGGAGCTGGCCGTGCAGCGCGCCGACCTGGAGAAGAGCCTCGCCGAGCTCGAGAAGCTGCGCGACGACCTCACGAACACCGTCGAGACGCGCTTCGCCGAGACGTTCGCCGCCGTCGAGCGCCACTTCCACGAGGTCGCGACGACGCTGTTCCCCGGCGGCGAGGGCCGCCTGCGCATGACCGAGCCGGAGGACGAGGGGGAGGAGCCCGGCATCGAGGTCGAGCTCCGGCCCGCCGGCAAGAAGGTGACGCGGCTCTCGCTCCTCTCGGGCGGCGAGAAGGCGCTCGGCGCGATCGCGTTCCTCTTCTCGCTGTTCCTGGCGCGCCCGAGCCCGTTCTACCTCCTCGACGAGGTCGAGGCGGCGCTCGACGACACCAACATCGGCCGCTTCACGGAGCTTCTGCGCACCTACGCCGACCGGGCGCAGTTCATCGTGATCACTCACCAGAAGCGCACGATGGAGGCGGCCGACGTCCTGTACGGCGTGACGATGGGGCAGGACGGCGTGTCGCAGATCGTGTCGCGGCGCCTGCCGCGAGACGAAGAGGTCGCGCAGACCGCATGAACGACCTCGCCTTTGTCGAGCGCACGCAGCTGATGCTCCGCTCGAAGGGCGTGGAGACCTGGGTGTTCGGCGGGTGGGGGGAGGAGCTGCGCGGGCTGATCAGGCCGCGCCCGCACGTCGACGTCGACCTGCTCTACGTCGGCGAGTCGTGGGACGACGTCGACGGCCTCGTCCTCGACTGGGTCGACGGAAAGCGCTATCCCTGGAAGCGCGCGTTCGTGCTGCAGGGGACGATGGTCGAGCTGTTCCTGGTGCAGCGCGACGAGCGGGGCTGGTACACGGCGCTGAAGCGCCGCGTGCACCGCTGGCCGGAGAACGTGGTCGCCGCGAGCGGCCGCCTGCAGGTCGCGTCCACCGCGGCCCTCGCGAGCTACCGGCACAGCTACCGCGTCGACGCGGCCGCCTGATCCAGCGCCGCAACGCTAACGTGCCGCGGTCATGGCGAGAAGCTGGGCACAGCTCCTCGGCGACTCCTCCGAGCCCGAGGAGACGGTCGAGCAGCAGCGGGGGCTCTTCGGACGGCTGCGCGAGTCGCTGTCGAAGTCGCGGCGCGCCCTCACCGAGCAGATCCAGCTCGCCGCGTTCGACCCGGCCGACGACGCGTCGTGGGAGCGGCTCGAGGAGGCGCTGATCTACGCCGACGTCGGCGTGCGCGCGACCGCCGAGCTGATCCGGCGGCTCGAGGCGCGGCAGGACCTGGCGGAGCTCGGCGAGGCGCTCGCCGAGGAGATCGCGGCGCTGTTCGGGGAGCCGCCGACGCTCGCCCTCGGCGAGAAGCCGGCGGTGATCCTCGTCGTCGGGGTGAACGGCACCGGCAAGACGACGACGATCGGGAAGCTCGCGAGCCGCCTGCGCGCGTCGGGGCGCACGGTCACCCTCGGCGCCGCCGACACGTTCCGCGCGGCCGCCGAGGAGCAGCTCGAGATCTGGGCCGAGCGCGCGGGCGCGGCGTTCGTGGGCGGCGAGCGCGGCGGCGATCCCGCAGCGGTCGCGTACGACGCGGTCGGCGCCGACACCGACGTGGTGATCGTCGACACGGCCGGCCGCCTGCACACGCAGACGAACCTGATGGACGAGCTCGCCAAAGTGCGCAGGGTGATCACCGGCCGCCGCGAGGGCGCGCCGCACGAGGTGCTCCTGATCGTCGACGCGACCACCGGGCAGAACGGCCTCCAGCAGGCGCGCATCTTCAGCGAAGCTGTCGGCGTGACCGGCGTGGCGCTCACGAAGCTCGACGGCTCGGCGAAGGGCGGCATCGCCGTCGCGATCGCCTACGAGCTCGGGCTGCCGGTGAAGCTCGTCGGCGTGGGCGAGGGGCTCGACGACCTGCGCCCGTTCGACCCGGCCGACTTCGCGCGTGCCCTGGTGGCGGCATGAACCTCGTCCCCTCGGACGGCTTCTCGGACGCCGAGCTGGCGGAGACGTTCACGGCCGGCTACGAGGGCTACGAGGTGCCGATGCAGATCGACGAGAAGCTGCTGCGGATGATGGCCGATCTCTACGACTTCGACCTCGCGCGGTCGCGCGTCGCGCTCGAGGGCGGCGAGCGGATCGGGCTCGCGAACCTCGGCGTGCGCGGCGAGCGCGGCTGGATCGGCGGCGTCGGGGTCGTCCCGGCCGCGCGCCGTCGCGGCGTCGGGCGCGCGCTGATGGAGGCGCTGCTCGAGGTGGGGCCGCCGGTGATCGGGCTCGAGGTGATGGAGCGCAACGAGTCCGCCCGCCGGCTGTACGAGAGCCTCGGGTTCGAGCACGTGCGCATGCTCGAGGTGTGGTCGCTGCCGGAGGTGCCGGCCGTCGAGGCGGTGCGTGTGGAGCCGTCGCCGCTCGGCCAGGACGACCTGCCGTGGCAGCGCGAGGACGGGTCGCTCGGCGCGGGCTACGAGCGCTTCGAGCTCGACGGCGGCGCCATCCTCGTTCGCGCGGGCAGCGTGCTCCAGCTCGCGGCGCCCGACGAGGACACCGCGGCCGGGCTGCTCTCGCGCGGCACCGCTCTCTCCTACGTGAACGTCCCGGAGGGCGACGTCGCGAGCGGCGCGCTCGCCCGGCTCGGCGGGACGCTCCGCGTGCGCCAGCACGAGATGCGCTATCAGGCATAACGCTATACGCACATTTGCGTTACGCTGTGTTGCGTGAAACACGGCAACCCGTTCCGCTTCGGCGATCTCGCGCTCGACGACGCGTTCACGAACCGCGTGGGCGAGATCGACGAGCTCTGCAGCGACCTGCGCAACGGCCAGAACGTCGCGCTGATCGCGCCGCGCCGCTACGGCAAGACGTCGCTCCTGCGCCGCGTGGAGCAGACGCTCGTCCGCGAGGGCGTGCTGGTGGCCGGTGTCGACCTGATGAAGACACCGACGAAGGAGCGGCTCGCCGGGAAGCTCGCGCGCGCGATCCACGACGAGATCGCCTCGCCGCTCTTCCGGGCGAAAGAACGGCTCCGCCTGTTCTCCAGCCTGCGCGTCACGCCGACCGTCACCGTCGACCCGCGCGACGGGACGCCGAGCTTCACCTTCACGCCGACCCACCGGCGCGAGGACATGGACGCGACGCTCGAGCACCTGTTCGAGCTGCCCGCCCAGCTCGCCGCCGAGCGCGACCGCAGCGTCGTGCTCGTGTTCGACGAGTTTCAGGAGATCACGGAGATCGACCCGAAGCTGCCGCACCTGCTGCGCGCCGTCTTCCAGGAGCAGCCGCACGTCGCGCACGTCTACGCCGGCAGCCGGCGCGACATGATGCGCCGGCTCTTCACCGACGAGAACGAGCCGTTCTTCCGCAGCGCGAAGGTCATGGAGCTCGACGTGATCGAGCCGGCGCTCTTCGCCGAGTTCGTCGAGGAGCGCTTCGCCGCCACCGACCGCGGGCTTGCCGACGGCGTCTCGGCGCGGCTCGTCGCGATCACGCGCGGCCACCCGTACGGCACGCAGGAGCTGGCGTACGCGCTGTGGGAGCTGGTCCCCGAGGGCTTCACCGCCTCGCACTCCGATCTCGACGAGGCGGTCGAGTCGGTCGTCCGCTCGGAGAACGCGCACTTCACGCTCGCGTGGTCGGGGGCCTCGCGCGTGCAGCGGCTCGTCCTGCAGGCGCTCGCCGCCGAGCCGGGGAGCGTCTACGGAGGTGGGTACCGGCTGCGCCACGACCTACCGGCGGCGTCGACGGTGCAGCGTGCGGTGGAGCGGCTCGTCGCCGACGAGCTGGTCGAGCGCAGGCGCGACGGCGGCTTCGACCTCGCCGAGCCGTTCCTGCGCGAGTGGGTTCTTCGCTTCGGCTCCTAGTCAGAAGAGGAACGCGCCCACAGGTTGATGTCGCTGTCCGTCGCGTAGAGGTCGATCTCCGCCAGCTCGCTCGCCGAGAAGGCGAGGTTGGCGAGCGCGCCCAGCGAGTCCTCGAGCTGCGCGACGCTCGACGCGCCGATCAGCGTGGAGGTCATCCGCTCGTCGCGCAGCGTCCACGCGAGCGCGAGCTGCGCGAGCGACTGCCCGCGCCTGGCGGCGACCTCGTTCAGCCCGCGGATCTTCGCGAGCGCCTGCTCGTTGAGCAGGTCGGGCGAGAGCGACGTGTTGCGCGCCGCGCGCGAGCCCTCCGGGATCCCGTTCAGGTACTTGTCGGTGAGCATCCCCTGCGCGAGCGGCGAGAAGCCGATGCAGCCGACGCGGAGGTCGCCGAGCGTGTCGAGCAGGTCCGGCTCGATCCACCGGTTGAGCAGCGAGTAGGACGGCTGGTGGATGAGGAGCGGCGTGCCGAGCGCCTCGAGGATCTCGTACGCCTCCTGCGTCTTCTCCGGCGAGTACGACGAGATGCCCGCGTAGAGCGCGCGGCCCGAGCGCACCGCCGTGTCGAGCGCGCCCATCGTCTCCTCGAGCGGCGTGTCGGGGTCGAAGCGGTGCGAGTAGAAGATGTCGACGTACTCGAGCCCCATCCGCCCGAGCGACTGGTCGAGCGACGCGAGCAGGTACTTGCGCGAGCCCCATTCGCCGTACGGGCCGGGCCACATGTCGTAGCCGGCCTTCGTCGAGATCACGAGCTCGTCGCGGTACGGGCGCAGGTCGTCGCGCATGATCCGCCCGAACGTCTCCTCGGCGGAGCCGTACGGCGGGCCGTAGTTGTTCGCCAGGTCGAAGTGGGTGACGCCGAGGTCGAAGGCGCGGCGAAGGATCGCGCGCGACGTCTCGAGCGGGCGGTCGCCGCCGAAGTTGTGCCAGAGGCCGAGCGAGATCGCGGGGAGCTTCAGCCCGCTGTACCCGCAGCGGCGGTACTGCATCGAGTCGTACCTGGTGTGGGAGGCGGTGTAGGGCATGGACCACGAGGATAAACAGACGGCGTGCTCAGGTCGCTCGCACGCGGTGTGGTCGCGGGCGTCGCGGGGACCGCGGCGATGACCGCCTACCAGCTCGCCGTCGCGAAGGCGCAGGGAAAACCCACGGCGACGCCCGTCCCGCACCGCTGGGCCGACGCCCCGGCGCCGGCCCGGGTCGCGAAGAAAGCGGCGGACGCCCTGGGCCTCGGCCGGCGTCTCACGCGCGAGGACGTGCCCTGGGTCACGAACGCGATGCACTGGCTCACGGGCACGACGTGGGGCGCCGTCTACGCCGTCGTCCCGGTGCGCGGCCTCGTGTTCGGCACGGTCGTCTGGGCGACCGCCTACGCGGAGCTCGTGCCCGCCGGGATCTACGAGGCCCCCTGGAAGTACCCGCCGCGGGAGCTCGCGCTCGACTGGAGCTACCACGCGGTCTACGGCCTCGCCGTGGCCGGGGCGTTCGCGGCTCTCGGGGACTAGCGGGGTACCATCCCCGGTCGCGTGTTCGACAGCCTCTCAGACAAGCTCCAGGGCGCCCTCGGCGACCTGCGCAAGCGCGGCAAGCTCGACGAGGAGTCGATCTCGCGCGCGATGCGCGAGATCCGCCTCGCGCTGCTCGAAGCCGACGTCAACTTCACCGTCGTGCGCGACTTCGTCGCCCGCGTCCGGGAGAAGGCGCTCGGCGACGAGATCCTGAGGAGCCTCACGCCGGGTCAGCAGGTCGTGAAGGTCGTCCACGACGAGCTCGCCGAGCTGATGGGCGAGGGCGAGTCTGGGCTCGCGTTCGGCAAGTTCACCGTCATCCTGCTCGCCGGCCTGCAGGGCTCGGGCAAGACGACCACCGCGGCGAAGCTCGCCCTGCACCTGCGCAAGCAGGGCCGCAAGCCGGGCCTCGTGGCCGCCGACCTCCAGCGTCCGGCCGCGATCGACCAGCTCGAGCAGCTCGGCAGCCAGATCCAGGTGCCCGTGTTCCGCACGGACACGAAGGACGCCGTCGAGGCGACCCGCAGCGGCCTCGAGCGCGCGAAGGCGGACGGGCTCGACACCGTGATCGTCGACACCGCGGGCCGGCTGCAGATCGACGAGGAGCTGATGGACGAGCTCGCGCGCGTGCGCGACGAGGCGAAGCCGATGAACGTGCTGCTCGTCCTCGACGCGATGACCGGGCAGGAGGCGGTCAACGTCGCCGAGGCGTTCCACCAGCGCATCGACTTCGACGGCGTCGTCCTCACGAAGCTCGACGGCGACGCGCGCGGCGGCGCGGCGCTCTCCGTCAAGGCGATCACCGGCAAGCCGATCAAGTTCGCGACGACGGGCGAGAAGCTCGACGGGCTGGAGGTGTTCCACCCCGACCGGATGGCCTCGCGCATCCTCGGCATGGGCGACGTGCTCACGCTGATCGAGCGCGCCGAGGCGGCGGTCGAAGCCGACGAGCAGGCGGAGATGGAGAAGCGCCTCGCCGCCGGCCAGTTCACCTTCGACGACTTCCTGAAGGCCTACAAGATGCTGCGGCGCATGGGGCCGCTGCAGGGGATCCTGAAGATGATCCCGGGCATGAAGGAGCAGCTCGGCGACATCGACGTCGACGAGAAGCAGATGGGCCGGGTCGAGGCGATCGTGCTCTCGATGACGCCGCAGGAGCGCCGTTCGCCTATCGTGATCGACGGCAAGCGGCGGATCCGCATCGCCAACGGCTCCGGGACGACAGTCGAGCAGGTCAACCAGCTGCTCGAGGCCCGGAAGCAGATGGAGAAGATGATGAAGCAGCTGGGGCGGGGGAAGATGCCGGGCCTCCCATCTCAGCCGGCGCAGGCGCCGTCGCTGTCCGCAGGACGGAAGACGGGCGTGAAGCGCAAGAAGAAGAAGGCACGGCGCTGAGGCAACACCTGTTGAAAGGAAACGAATGGCAGTCAAATTGAGGCTCACCCGCGTGGGCTCGAAGAAGAACCCGATCTACCGCGTGGTGGCCGCCGACTCGCGTGCGCCGCGTGACGGGAAGTTCCTCGACATCGTCGGGCGCTACAACCCGCAGACCGATCCGTCGACCGTCGACCTCGACGAGGCGAAGGTCAAGGACTGGCTCGGCAAGGGTGCGCAGCCGACCGAGGCGGTCGCGAAGCTCCTGAAGATCCAGGGCATCGAGCGCTAGGTCGAAGTGGCCGAGCTGCTCGCGTACCTCGCACGCGAGCTCGTCGACGATCCGGAGGCGGTTCGCGTGGAGGAGGAGGAGCGCGACGGCGCGCTCGTCCTCGTCCTGCACGTCGCGCCGGACGACGTCGGCAAGGTGATCGGCAGGCAGGGACGGATCGCCCGCGCGCTGCGCACGCTGGTGCGCGCGAGCGCGGTCCGCGAGGGCCGGCGCGTGCTGGTCGAGATCGCCGACCCTGAATGAAGGTCGCGGCGCTCTACGACGTCCATGCGATGCCGTGGGCGTTGCAGGCGGTGCTGGCCGAGGTCGCCGCGGACAGGATCGTCTTCGGCGGCGACCTCGTCGATGGGCCTTACGACGACGAGACGCTCGAGCTCGCCCGCTCGGTCGACGCCGTGTGGCTCCGCGGCAACTGCGAGGACGCGTACGCGTGGGGAGCGGAGCTGCCGCTCGCGGTCGAGCTCGACGGCGTCACGTACTGCCATGCGACGCCGACCGACAACATGCCCCTCACGACCGCGATCACGCCCGACGACGAGCTCGTGCGCCTCTTCGGCGGCACGGGCACCTTCGTGATCGGGCACAGCCACCACCAGTACGACCGCCGCGTCGGCGACCTGCGCGTCGTCAACGCCGGCTCGGTCGGGATGGCGTACGAGGACGACGTCGCCGCCTACTGGACGCTCGTCGAGGACGGCGAGCCGCGTTTCATGCGCACGCCGTTCGACGTCGGGCTCGCGGTCGAGCGCGTTCGCGCGACCGACTGGCCGCTCGCCGGCGAGTTCGTCGCCGAGAACCTGCTCGTCGCCCCGTCGCGTGACGAGGCGATCCGCGAGCTCGAGGGCCGCCGCGCGTGAGGGTCCGCATCGGGCGGGTCGGGCGGCCGCACGGCATCGACGGCGCGTTCTTCGTCGAGCAGCCGTCGGACGACACGCGCTGGTGGAAGACCGGCGCGAGCTTCCTCGCCGGCGGGCAGCGGGTCCAGGTGGTCGCGCACCGCAGCTCGTCGGGCCGGCCGGTGATCAAGGTCGAGCCGCCGGTCGACCGCGGGGCGATCCTCGAGGTGGAGCGCGACGAGCTGCCGCCCACGGCCGAGGACGAGTACTACGCCTTCGAGCTCGTCGGGCTCGGGGTGGTGGAGGAGGGCGGGCGCGAGCTCGGAACGGTGCGCGCCGTGACTCCCGGCGTCGCGAACGACGTGCTCGAGCTCGACTCCGGCGCGCTGCTCCCGATGGTGGAGGACTGCGTGCGCGAGATCGACCTCGCCGGCGCGCGGATCGTCGTCGCGCAGGGGTTCGCCGACTGATGCAGCTCGACGTCTTCACGCTCGTCCCGCACGCCTTCGCGTGGCTGACCGAGCAGCGGCCGCTTGCGGCCGTGCTCGGCGGCGAGCTCGACCTGCGCCTCTTCTCCTATCGCGACTACTCGCCCCTCAAGGCGGGGCAGGTCGACGACGAGCCGTACGGCGGCGGCGCCGGCATGGTGCTGCGCGTCGACGTGGTCGCGGCCGCACTCGACGCGGTCTACGCGGGCGAGGCGCCGGAGCGCGTGATCGCGCTCACGCCGAAGGGCCGCCAGCTCACGCAGCCGATCGTCGAGGAGCTCGCCGGCGCGCGTCGCGTCACGCTGCTCTCGGCGCGCTTCGAGGGGTTCGACGAGCGCATCGTCGAGCACCTCGCGACCGACGCGATCTCCGTCGGCCCGTACGTGCTCTCGAACGGCGACCTGCCGGCGATGATCCTCGTCGACGCGATCGCGCGCCGGCTGCCCGGTGCGCTCGCCGAGGGATCGGGCGAGATCGAATCGTTCTCTGCGGAGCTCGGCGGCGGACTCGAGTACCCTCACTACACGCGTCCTGCGGAATTCCGCGGGTGGCGGGTACCCGACGTGCTGCTCTCGGGCGACCACGCGAAGATCGAAGGCTGGCGAAGGGAGCAGGTGCGCTGAGGAACCCGATCGACAAACTGACCGAGGGGCTGCCGCACGGCTGGCGGGTCACGATCGACTGGCTCGTCACCATCGTCGGCGCCATCGCGATCGTGCTCGCGATCAAGGCGTGGGTGATCAACCCGTACCGGATCCCGTCGAGCTCGATGGAGCCGACGCTGCACTGCGCCCGCCCGGGCGCGGGCTGCGAGGCGGGCTACTCGGACCGTGTGCTCGCGTGCCGCTTCTGTTACCACCTCTGGAGCCCGAAGCGCGGCGACATCGTCGTCTTCAAGACGCCGCCGCTCGCGGCCGTGCGCTGCGGCGCCGGCGGCACCTTCGTGAAGCGGCTGATCGGGCTCCCGGGCGACATCTGGGAGGAGCGCGAGGGCTACGTCTACATCGACGGCAAGAAGCTGAAGGAGCCCTACATCCAGCAGTCCCGGCGTGACGACCGCACGATCGCGCCGATGCGGATCCCCAGGGACCACTTCTTCATGATGGGCGACAACCGGGCCTCGTCGTGCGACTCGCGGGCGTGGGGGACGGTGCCGAGGAAGAACCTGATCGGCAAGGTGGTCGCGACGTACTGGCCGCCGAACCGGATCTCCGTCCAGTAGAGCGGGCTGCTACTCTTCTCCGCGGCCTCCGGCCCCCTTTCGACATGAGCACGATCATCCAGGACATCGAGCGCCGTCAGCTGCGCGAAGTGCCGCGGTTCAAGGCGGGCGACACCGTGCGCGTCCACTTCCGCGTCATCGAGGGCACGCGCTCGCGCATCCAGGTGTTCGAGGGCATCGTGATCAAGCGGCAGGGCGCCGGCGCGCGCGAGACGTTCACCGTCCGGAAGAACTCGTTCGGTGTGGGCGTCGAGCGCACCTTCCCGCTCCACTCGCCGAAGATCGACAAGATCGAGGTCGGCGCGATCGGCGACGTGAACCGCGCCAAGCTCTACTACCTGCGCGGCAAGGTCGGCAAGAAGGCTCGCGTGCGCGAGCTGCGCCAGAACTAGCGCTTGCAGGCCCGCTTCGCGCGTCACACCGCGCGCCTCGACGAGCTCGTCGCGTTCTACCGCGACGGCCTGGGCTTGCCGGAGCTCGGCTGCTTCGAGGGGCACGACGGCTACGACGGCGTCTTCCTCGGCCTGCCCGGCACGGGCGCCCATCTCGAGTTCACGCGCGGCGGCTCGCACGAGCCGCCCGCACCCGACCCCGAGACGCTGCTCGTCCTCTACCTCGGCGACGAGGCGGCGGTGCAGAGCGCGCTCGCACGCGTGGGCGTCGCGCCGGTTGCGGCCGCCAACCCCTACTGGGAACGGCACGCGGTGACGATCGAGGACCCGGACGGGTTCCGCGTCGTGCTCGTCCCGTCCGTCTGGGACAGCTGACGCCGGCAGGGACCGGGGCTATCGTGGGCCCGTGCCCCCGAAGAAGCGCACCGGCCAGAAGCTCCTGCGGTACGACCGGAACCTCGGGGTGCGGCTCGTCGCCGGCGCGGACGAGGCGGGCCGGGGCCCGCTCGCCGGGCCGCTCGTCGTCGCCGGGGTGCTGCTCGACTACGAGTGCCTGCGCGACCACCGGGTGCGGCCGCTCGCGCTCCTCAACGACTCGAAGCAGGTCGACGCCGCGACCCGCGACGAGCTCTACCGCGCGGTCGTCGCCTGCGCCGAGCGGATCTCGGTTCGCGTGTTCCCGGCCTCGGTGATCGACCGGGACGGTCTCCACAAGTGCAACCTGCGCGGGCTGCGCGAGGTGCTCTGGGCCTGCCAGCCCGCCGACGCGTCGCTCGTCGACGGCTTCCGGCTCGGCCCGCTCGCGCCCGAGCACCGCGCCGTCGTCGACGGCGACACGAAGAGCGCCGCGATCGCCGCCGCGTCGATCGTCGCGAAGGTGACCCGCGACCGCTACATGCGCACCGCCGACGCGCTCTACCCCGGGTACGGGTTCGCGTCGCACGTCGGCTACATCACGCCGTCCCACACGAAGGTCGTGCGTGAGCGAGGGCCCTGCGAGATCCACCGCCGCTCGTGGCGGGCGCGGGCCTACGACCCGGCACCCGTCTGAGCGCCGCGCCGCGCGCTGGTACCGCCTGCGCGGCTACCGCGTGCTCGCCGCCAACATCTGGCTTGCGGGCGCCGAGCTCGATCTCGTCGTGCGCCGCGGGCGCACGGTCGTCTTCGTCGAGGTGAAGTCGAAGTCGGGCGACGGCTTCGGCGACCCGCTGGAGATGCTGACCCCGGTGAAGATCGAGCGGATCCGTCGCGCTGCGACCGCGTGGCTCGCCCGGCAGCCGGCCGACCGGATCCGCTTCGACGTCGCCGCCGAGCGTGCCGGTCGTCTCGAGGTGAGGCAGGACGCCTTCTAGTCGGTGTCGAGGCGTGCGTTGCCTCCTGTTGACATCTGGTGTCGAACAACTGAAGCTTCGTGTTGAAGTCAGCGAGGAGGGCCATCCAAATGCGGTGCATCGTTCCTGGTTGTGGCAACGAGGCAGTGAATGGGCTCGGGATCAGACTGAGGCGCCCAAGCACGAGGGCGGTGTTCTCCCCCGAGTGTGAGGCGTACATCTGCAAGGACCACGCGGAAGGTGGCGGACGGTTCACCATCGAGTTCGAGCCGACTGGCGGCTCGACGATTGAAACGGTCGTGTCGTCCGGTGGTCGTGTTGCCAAGCGCCGCACGACTCCGATCCGCAACAGCGCAGCGTAAGAAGGCACTCACGCCTCTGCCGCGAACCAATGGTTCGTGGCGGCGACGCAGGAGCAGCTCTACTCCGGTCTCGACCTGGACCTGTCCTGGTCCGAGCGCGACCTGCCGGAGCGCGAGCGCACGAAGCACGTCCATCGCCTCCACCCGTACCTCGGCAAGTACATCCCGCAGCTCGTCGAGGAGCTCTTCCGCCGCCACGTGCCGGCGCGCGGCCGCGTGCTCGACCCCTTCGCGGGGTCCGGCACAACGCTCGTGCAGGCGCTCGAGACGGGCCTCGACTCGGTCGGCGTCGACATCGCGGCCTTCAACTGCCTGCTCATGCGCGTCAAGACGGGCGCGCACAACCCGTTCGTGCTCGAGCACGAGCTGCGCGACGCACTCGCGCGCTTCGAGCGCGGGGAGGGGAAGGCCGGCAAGCCGACGCCGTATGTCGCGTCGTGGTTCGCGCCGCAGTCGCAGGAGGACCTGCTTCGCTTCCGCTCGCTGGCCGAGGGCTACGAGCACGCGGACGTGCTGCGCGTGGTGCTCGCGCGGGCGGCCCGTTCTGCGCGTCTCACCGCGCACTTCGACCTCGACTTCCCGCGCGAGCCCGCCTCCGGCCCGTACTGGTGCTACAAGCACAAGCGCGAGTGCCGCCCGATCGAGCACGCCTCGCACTTCGTCCGGCGCTACACGCTCGACACGCTGGCGCGCCTGAAGGACTTCGCGCGCGTGCGCAAGACGCGGTCGGTGGACGTCCTCCACGGCGACGCTCGTGCGCTCGACCTCCCCGGGCCGTTCGACGCCGTCGTCACGTCGCCGCCGTACCCGGGGCTCATCGACTACCACGAGCAGCATCGGTACGCCTACGAGCTGCTCGGCCTCGACGACCTGCGCACGTCGGAGATCGGCGCCGCGGAGCGGGGGACCTCGAAGGCCGCGCTCGCGTCCTACGTCGACGGCATCGCCGACGTGCTCGCGGCGTGTCGCGCCGTGCTGCGGCCGCGCGGCCGCGTCGTGATCGTCGTCAACGATCGCCGCGACCTCTATCCGGCGATCCTCGAGCGCGCGGGGCTCGCGCTCGAGCAGCGCTACCAGCGGCACGTGAACCGCCGCACCGGCCGCCGTGCCGGCGAGTACTTCGAGGACGTCCTGGTCGCGCGGCGCGCCTGAAGCAGTTGACATGTGACCATTCGGTCACCTATGGTGTCGGGGATGGATGACGACGACCTCGTCTTCAGGGCGCTCGCCGACCCGACGCGGCGGCACCTCCTCGACCGGCTCTTCGAGCGTGACGGCCGCACGCTCACCGAGCTCGAGTCCGACCTGGAGATGACGCGCTTCGGCGTGATGAAGCACCTTCGCGTCCTCGAGGAGGCCGGGCTCGTCGTCGCGCGCCGTTCGGGCCGGGAGAAGCACCACTTCCTGAACCCGGTCCCGATCCGGCTGATCCACGACCGCTGGATCGACAAGTACACGGAGCGCCGGGTGTCGGCGCTCTCCGATCTCAAGCAACGACTGGAGGAACGTCGATGACCACGCAGACCGCGCAGGGGACGCAGGTCTACCAGGTGTCCATCAAGGCCACCGCCGAGCAGATCTGGGAGGCGATCACCCGTCCGGAGTGGACGGCGCAGTACTTCCACGGGGCGCGCATCACGGTCGTGCCCGACCACTACACGAGCCTCGGCCCCGACGGCGACGCCTGGGGGGACGCGGGCGTCGAGGAGTTCGACCCGCCGCGCCGACTCGTCCACGGCTGGCGCTCGCTCTACGACCCGGAGCTCGCTACCGAGCCTGAGAGCCGCGTGACATGGGAGATCGAGCCCCAGCCCGGCGGCTCGTGCCTCCTCACGGTCACGCACGACCGCCTCGAGGCCTCGCCGAAGACCGCCGCAGGCGTCTCGGGCGGGTGGCAGGCCATCATCGAGCGCCTCAGGGAGCTCCTCGAGACCGGGTCGGTCAGCGCTCAGTAGAAAGCGCAGCCCGCGGCGGAGCGGAGCGACGCGCACTCGTCGCACTCCGCCCCGCCGGGCGGCGCCGCGGGCCGGCCGGGGCCATACGACCCGGCCGGCTCCGCCTCGTCGAAATCCGCGCGCGGCCACGCGGCGCAGTTCTGGCAGAAGTCCCAGACGGGCTCGTCCAGCGCCCGCCTGTAGCGCTTCCGGGGCGGCGGCAGCGCGCCCCACTTCGCTTCGAAGCTCCGCGCGCTCGTCTCGAGCCACTCACGGTGCTCCGGAAGCCTGAACGTCGTCAGCGTGCCCGTGTGCCGCACCAGCACGCTCGGCACCTGGAGCGTCTCGATCCCGGCCGCGTGGAGGCGGTGGAGCAGGTCGTCGTCCTCGAAGTACGCCGGGCCGAGCGTCTCGTCGAGCAGCCCGACGTGCTCGAGCACCTCGCGCGGCGCGACCCAGAAGCAGCCGTGAAAGGCGCCCGGCTCATCGACTCCCCGAGCCCCTGCCGCTCGCCGATCACGAGCGGGCTCGTCACCGTCCCGGACCGGCACAGCTCGTACACGTCGCCGCCCACCAGCTCCGTGTCGTTGTTCGCGACCGTGACGTAGTCCGAACGGACGAGGCGCAGCCCGACGTTGACGTTCCACGCATAGCCCGTGCCCTCGTTGGCGACCACGATGCGCTCGCACTCCGGCGGGAACGTGTCGGCGTCGAGCGGCCAGTGTGGGATGACGCCGCTGAGGCTCGGCATGGGGACGAAAAGCTACTTCCTCGTCGCACTTCGTCACAGACACGACACACTTCGTCGCCTACCGTGACAACGTGCTCGCACGCACCGTCACCCACGCACTCGTCGGGCTCGACCCACGCCGCGTCGAGGTCGAGGCGCACATCCAGCGCGGGCTGCCGGCGCTGTCCATCGTCGGTCTCGTCGACCGCGCCTGCCAGGAGGCGAAGGCGCGCGTCCGCTCGAGCGTGGCGGCCGCCGAGCTCGACTGGCCCGGCGGGCGCATCACGATCAACCTGGCGCCGGCCGGGCTGCGCAAGGAGGGGTCCGGGTTCGACCTCCCGATCGCGCTCGCGGTCCTGGCGGCGTCGTACCAGGTCCCCACCGACGTCCTCGCGCGCCACGCCGCCTTCGGCGAGCTCGGGCTCGACGGCCGGCTCCGGCCGGTCGCCGGTGCGCTCGTCGCGGCCGAGGGGGCGCGCCGGGCGGGCCTCCGCTACCTGGTCTGCGCGGCCGAGTCCGCCCCGGAGGTGGCGCTCGCGGGCGTCGAGCCGGTCGGCGCCCGCCACCTCGGCGAGGTCGTCTCGTACCTCCGCGGAGAACGCGCGCCGCCCGAGGTGCCGCCGCCCGACGACGACTTCGAGCTGCTCGCCGGTGCGCCCGACCTCGCGGACGTCCGCGGTCAGGAGCGGGCACGCCGCGCACTCGAGATCGCCGCCGCGGGCTCGCACAACATCCTGTTCGCAGGCCCACCCGGCACCGGCAAGACCATGCTCGCCCGCAGGCTGCCCGGAGTGCTTCCGCTTCTCGACGACGAGGCGTCGCTCGAGGTGACGCGGATCCACTCGGTCGCCGGGACGCTCCTGCCGGGCAAAGGGCTCGTCCGCGTGCCGCCGTTTCGCGCGCCGCATCACTCGACGTCGTACGCCGGGCTGCTCGGCGGCGGCAGCGGCGTCCCCAGGCCGGGCGAGGTGAGCCTCGCGCACCGCGGCGTGCTCTTCCTCGACGAGCTGCCGGAGTTCCACCGTCCCGCGCTCGAGGGCCTCCGTCAGCCGCTCGAGGACGGCGTCGTCTCCGTCGCGCGTATCGCGGGCCGGGCCACGTTCCCCGCGCGGTTCCAGCTCGTCGGCGCGATGAACCTGTGCCCGTGCGGCGCCCGCGGCGACGCGTCCGCCCAGTGCAACTGCGCGCCCGACCGCGTGCAGCGCTACCGCGACAAGCTCTCCCGCGCGCTCCTCGACCGCTTCGATCTCGTGCTCGCGGTGCCGCGGCCGCGCGGTGAGCAGCTGGCGGGGCCGCCCGGCGAGCCCTCGGCGCCGGTACGCGAACGCATCGGCGCAGCACGCGCGAGGCTGCGGGCAGACGACCCGCGCCGCGACGAGGCGGCCGACGCGCTCCTCACGCGGGCAGTGGAGCGGCTTCCGCTCTCCGGCCGCGGACGCGCCCGGGTCGCGCGCGTGGCCGGTTCGATCGCCGCGCTCGCGGGCTCCGAGCGGGTGCTCTCCGAGCACGTCGCAGAAGCGCTCTCGTACCGGCCGCCGGCGGAGCTCGTCGAATGAGCGAGCTCGCCGTCGCCGTCTATGCCGCCGAACGCGGTGCGCACCTGCTCGACGAGCCGCGTTCGACCGGCTTCGCACGCTTCTGCCGGTCCTTCGACGAGCGCGCGTTCATCGCCGAGCTGGCAAAGGAGGGAGTCCGCTGGGTCGCGCGGAGCGACCCGTCGTTCCCGCTCCGGCTGCGGGAGATCCACGATCCGCCGCCCGGGCTCTTCGTGCGCGGAGCCGCCGACCTCTCGCTTCTCGACCGACCGTCCGTCGCTGTCGTCGGAGCCCGCGCCTGCTCCTCGTACGGGACGGCCGTGGCCCTCGCCTTCGCGAGCGAGCTCGCGGCCGCCGGGGTGGTCGTGGTCTCGGGCCTCGCGCGCGGCGTCGATGCCGCGGCGCATCGCGGCGCCCTCGAAGCCGGCGAGACGGTCGCCGTCCTCGGCTGCGGCATCGACCGCGATTACCCGCGCGTCCACGCAACCCTCGCCGCCGCGATTGCGCAGCGCGGGCTCGTCGTCTCCGAGTATCCGCCGGGCGTCGAGCCCGCGCCGTGGAGATTCCCCGCGCGCAATCGCATCGTGGCCGGGCTCGCCCTCGCGACCGTCGTCGTCGAGGCGCGAGAGAAGAGCGGCGCGCTGATCACCGCCGACCTCGCCCTCGACGAGGGCCGTGAGGTGCTGACCGTTCCGGGTGAGATCACCTCGCAGCTCTCGCGCGGAACCAATGCGCTCCTACGCCTGGGCGCGACGCCGGCAAACTGTGCGGAGGACGTGCTCGCGGCGATCGGCATCGACCCGAAGCCACGCCGGCCGGTTCGCCTCGACCCGCGGCTCGAGCGGATCCGGGCCGCGGTCGCCGACACCCCGATCGCGGTCGACACGCTCGCTCGCCGCCTCGGCCTGCCGGCCGGCGAGGTGGCCGCGGCACTCGCGGAGCTCGAACTGCTGGGGCTCGTTGCGCAGGCCGAGGGGCTGTACCGGGAGGTGATGCCCTCGACGTAGGATCGGGCGAGGTGCCTCCGACAACTTCATATTGGCTCGACGAGCCGCGCGAGTCGCTGCCCGAGCGGCGCTTCGAGGGCCGCCCGGAGGTCGCGGTGATCGGCGGCGGCGTCACCGGCTGCTCGTGTGCGCTGACGCTGGCGGAACGCGGCGTCCGGGTCCGGCTCTACGAGGCGGGGGAGATCGCCGCCGGGGCGAGCGGACGGAACGGCGGCTTCGCGCTGCGCGGCGCCACGGCGCCGTACGACCAGGCGCGGGTCGACCTCGGTCGCGAGCGGGCGAAGCTCGTGATGGAGCTCACCGAGCGGTCGCTCGACCGCATGGAATCGCTCGCCGGCGACGCCTTCCGCCGCGTGGGCAGCCTGCGGCTCGCCTGGGACCAGGCCGAGCTCGAGGCGCTCCGCCGGGAGCACGACTCCCTGCGGGAGGACGGGTTCGCCGTGGAGTGGGTCGACACTCTCGAAGGGCGGCTCGCCCACCTCTACCTCGGGGCGATCCTGCACCCGCACGACGGCGCGCTCTATCCGGCCCGCTGGGTGCGCCGGCTCGCGCGCCACGCAGCCGAAGCGGGCGCGGACATCCGCGAGCACACGGCGGCCTCGGTGGACGAGCTCGACGCCGACGCGATCGTCGTCGCCGGCGACGGCTACACCGCCGCGCTGCTGCCGGAGCTCGCCGGGGCGATCGTCCCCACCCGCGGTCAGGTGCTGGCGACGGAGGCGCTCCGCGAGCGCCTGTACGAGCGCCCGCACTACGCGCGCGGCGGGTACGACTACTGGCATCAGCTGCCGGACGGCCGTCTCGTGATCGGCGGGCAGCGCGACGCCTCGTTCGAGACGGAAGCCACGAACGTGGTCGAAACGACGGAGCTCGTCCAGGGCCGCCTCGACGAGCTCGTCGAGCAGCTCGTCGGGTATCGCCCGCAGGTGGCCAAGCGGTGGGCCGGCATCTGGGGGACGACGCCCGACCTGCAGCCCCTCGTCGGGCCGGTCCCCGGCCGGGACGGCGTGTGGGTCGCGGGCGGGTACTCGGGGCACGGGAATGCACTAGGTCTCGCCTGCGGCGACCTGGTGGCGCGCACGATTCTCGGTGAACGTCCGCCCGAGGGCGCTATCTTCGATCCGGACCGTTTGGTGCCGGACCCGACCGGCCGGGCGTAACGACCGGGCGGCCGGGGACGTTCAACCGGCGGCATGCAGATGAGACCTGCCGACCCTCCGTTCAACCTCCTGCTGCGCATCGTCGCCTCCTGGCGCCGTCCGCACCTCGACTACGACCGCCGCCACGTGGCGGCGTTCGTCGTCACGGGGGGACTGCTCGCGTTCGCCGCGCTCGCCGGAGTCGCCTGGGCGGCCGGCTTCGACCGGATCGCCGACTTCCTGTCGCGCCCCGACTGGATCTGGTTCCCGATCGCGTTCGGCGGCGAACTCGTCGCCTACGCCGGCTACACGATCGCGTACCGCGAGGTCGCGGGCATCCACCCCCTCGAGCGGCCGCGGTTCCGCGACAGCCTCGCCGTCGTCGCCGCCGGGTTCGGGATGTTCATCGCCCGCGGCGGCATGTCGGCGGACTACGAGACGCTGCAGGAGCAGTGCAACGACGAGTCGATCGCACGGCAGCGGGTGCTCGGCCTCGGGATGCTCGAGTACCTGATCCTCGCGCCGGTCACGTGCGCGATCGCGATCCTGCTGCTCCTCAGCGGGTCGCATATCCCGAGCGGCTTCACCATGCCGTGGGCGATCGGGGTGCCGGTCGGCTTCCTGTTCGCGGCCGCGCTCCACACGCGTCGCCAGTGGTTCGTGCGCGGGCGCGGCTGGCGCAGCCGGGTCGCGACGGCGCTCGACGCGGTCGGGATGCTGCGCGGGCTCGCGCGCACACCGCGGCAGGCGTTCTACGCCGCGTTCGGGATGACGCTGTACTGGGTCGGTGACGCGTTCTGCCTCTGGGCCTGCCTGCGCGGCTTCCTCGGCCACCATCCGCTGCCGGTCTCGACCCTGATCATCGGCTACGCGACCGGCTACGCGCTCAGCCGCCGCACGCTGCCGCTTGCCGGCGCAGGCGTCGTCGAGGCGCTGCTGCCGTTCGCGCTCCTGTGGGTGAGCCTGCCGCTCGCCGCCGCGATGCTCGCCGTGCTGGCCTACCGCTTCTTCAACCTGTGGCTGCCACTCGTGCCGGCCGTCGTCGGGTACCGGCACCTCCGCGGCGCCGTCGCCTGACCGGGTTACGGCGCCCGCGGCGCGGGTACGGCCGACGGGTGTCCTACGGGATCCTTCTAGTCCGGCTCGTCGTGGGCGGAACGATGTTCGGCCACGGCTCCCAGAAGGCCTTCGGCTGGTTCGACGGACCCGGCCTCGGCGGCGTCCGCGGGTGGCTCGGCGGCATGGGCTTCCGCGCGCCGGCGGTGATGGCCCTGCTCGTCGCGACGGCCGAGTCGAGCGGTCTGCTCCTCGCGCTCGGGCTCGTCACGCCGCTCGCTGCGCTCGGCATCGCGTCTGCGATGTTCGTCGCGATCGGCTCCGTGCACTGGAAGAACGGCTTCTGGAACGGCAACAAGGGCTTCGAGTTCAACCTCGTGCTGATCGCCGTCGCGGTCGGAGTCGCGGCGACCGGTCCCGGCCGCTTCTCGCTCGATCGCGCGCTGCACATCGACGACAACCTGAGCGGGCTCTGGTGGGGCGTCGGCGTGCTCGTCGTCGCGCTGCTCGGCGCCGCGTTCGTCCTGGCCGTGCTGCGCCGCGCTCCGGACGCGCAGCCGTCGGCGTAGGCCTCAGAGCTCGATCGTCGGCAAGCCGTCGAGCGCCGCCGACTCGATCGCGGCGACGGCGATCGCGAGATCCTGGATCGCGAGCCCGGTCGAGTCGAACATCGTGATCTCGTCGTCGCCCGTCCGGCCGGTCTGCGCGCCCGTCAATACCTCCCCGATCGCCGTCACGTCGTCGGGGCCGACGGTGCCGTCCTCGACGACGTGCGCCAGCTCACCGCCGTGCGACGCCTGCTCCCAGTCGTCGCAGAAGAGGCGCGCGCGGGCGAGCTCCGCGCCCGCCGCCTCCGCCTTCCCGGGGCCGTCGGCGCCCATCAGCGACACGTGCTGCCCCGGCCGGAGCGTGCCGTCGCGGATCACCACCTCGTGGCCCGGGGTCACCGTCACGACGACGTCGGCTGCGAGCGCCGCGTCGAGCGACGGCGCCACGTCCGCGCCGAGCTCGGCCGCCGCGTGCTCCGCGCGCGCGACGTCGACGTCCCAGAGCGAGACGCTCCGTCCGCGCGCGAGGAACGTCCGCGCCGCCGCCCGGCCGTTCACGCCCGTGCCGATCACCGACGCCGACGCGGCGTCCGCGCGGCCGAGCGCCTCCGCCGCGAGCACGGCGGCCGCGCCCGTGCGGAGCGCCGTCACGGACGCCGCGTCCAGCACCGCCCGGAGCGCGCCGTTCGAGGCGTCGGAGAGCAGCACCACGCCGCTCACGGTCGGCAGCCCCTGCGCCGGGTTGCCGGGGAACGAGTTGATCCACTTGAGCAGCGCGTAGCCGCCCCCGAGCGCCGGCATCGCGCGAAAGTCGCCGGCCGGATAGTTCGTGACGTAGACCTTCGGCGGCATCGACCACTCGCCGCGCGCGTGTGCGACGAAGGCGTCGCGCACCGCGTCGACAGCGCCAGCAGGGGAGACCGCGCGCTCGACGGCAGCGCCGTCGAGGACGGGCACCCGCGTCACAGCGTCTTGACCGCCGCGGTGAGCTTCGCCACCGACTCCTTCGCGTCGCCGAAGAGCATCATGGTGTTCGGCTCGACGAAGAGCGGGTTGTCGATCCCGGCGAAGCCGGGGTTCATGGAGCGCTTCAGCACGACGACGGCTTTGGACTGGTCGACGTTGAGGATCGGCATGCCGTAGATGGGGCTTCCCTGGTTGTTGCGTGCGTCCGGGTTGACGACGTCGTTGGCGCCGATCACGAGCGAGACGTCGGTGCGGCCGAACTCGTTGTTTGCGTCCTCCATCTCCTTGAGGGCGGGGTAGGGGACGTTGGCCTCGGCGAGCAGCACGTTCATGTGGCCGGGCATGCGGCCGGCGACGGGGTGGATCGCGTAGGTGACCTCGACGCCCTTTTCTTCGAGCAGGTCGGCGAGGGCGCGGACGTCGTGCTGGGCCTGGGCGACCGCCATGCCGTAGCCGGGGACGACGACGACCTTCTGCGCGTAGGCGAGCATCACCGCGACGTCGTCGGCGGTGGTCGGGCGCACGGTGCCGTCGGTGCCTGCGACGGCACCGCCGCTGCTCGCGCTGACCTTCCCGAACGCTCCGAAGAGGACGTTCGCGATCGAGCGGTTCATCGCGCGGCCCATCATCAGGGTGAGCAGGGTGCCCGAGGCGCCGACGAGCATGCCGGCGACGATCAGGACGTTGTTCTCGAGCTCGAAGCCGCCGGCGGCGACTGCGAGGCCGGTGAAGGCGTTCAGCAGCGAGATCACAACCGGCATGTCGGCGCCGCCGATCGGCAGCACGAACAGGACGCCGAAGAGGGCGGAGGCGGCGATCAGCACCCAGAGCAGCCACTCGTCCTGCACGCCGGAGACGAGCGCGAGCCCGGAGGCGACGGCGACGAGGAAGACGAGGCCGTTGCCGAACTGCTGGCCGGGGTAGGTGATCGGGCGGCCGCCGATCAGCTCCTGCAGCTTGCAGAAGGCGATCATCGAGCCCGCGAACGAGATCGCGCCGATCAGCGCCGAGAGGGCGATCGCGATCGAGATGTCGACCTTCGGCGCGCCGGGGTCGGGCAGGATGCGGTGCAGCTCCGCGAGCGAGATCAGGGCGGCCGCGCCGCCGCCGACGCCGTTGAACAGCGCCACCATCTGCGGCATCGCGGTCATCTTCACCTTGCGCGCCGCGACCGCGCCGAAGCCGCCGCCGACCAGCATCCCGATCGCGATCGCCCACCAGCTGGTGGTGCCGATCTTGATCCAGGTGACGACGATCGCGAGGATCATCCCGGCCGCGCCGATCTGGTTGCCGCGCCGTGCGTGCGCCGGGTTCGAGAGGAACCGCAGCGCCAGGATGAAGGTCACGATCGTGACCAGGTAGAGCAGGTTCGAGAGGTTCGTGCTCACGAGGGCGCGTCGTCCTTCTTCGCCGGCTCGCGCTTCTTGAACATCTCGAGCATCCGGTCGGTGACCACGAACCCGCCGACCACGTTTGCGGAGGCCAGCACGACCGCGGCGAACCCGACGATCCAGGTGAACGCGCTCTTGTCGGGCTGGGCGAGCACGATCATCGCGCCGACGATCACGATCCCGTGGATCGCGTTCGTGCCCGACATCAGCGGCGTGTGCAGCAGCGCCGGCACCTTCGAGATCACCTCGAAGCCCAGGAAGATCGCGAGCACGAGGATCGTCAGCTCGAAGACCAGCAAGGTGTTGTGGCTCATCCAGTCTCCTTCCGCGTCACGCAAGCGCCGGCGACGATCTCGTCCTCCCAGTCGAGCGCGAGCGCACCGTCCTTGACGAGCAGCCCGATCAGCGACGCCATGTTCCGCGACAGGAGCTGGCTCGCGTGCGTCGGCATCGTCGAGGGCAGGTTCGTGATCCCGACGATCGTCACGCCCTCCTCGACGACCTCCTCGCCGGGCCGGGTCAGCTCGCAGTTACCGCCCGTCTCGGCAGCCAGGTCGACGATCACCGAACCGGGACGCATCCCGCGCACCGCCTCCGCCGTCACCAGCTTCGGCGCCGGCCGCCCCGGGATCGCGGCCGTCGTGATCACCGCGTCGAAGCCCGGGATCCGCGCCTGCAGCTCGGCCTGCTGCGCCGCCTGCTGCTCGGCCGTCAACTCGGCCGCGTACCCGCCGGCCGTCTCCTCGCCCTTCACCCCGAGATCGAGGAACGACGCCCCAAGCGACTCCACCTGCTCCTTCACCGCCGGGCGCACGTCGAACGACGAGACAACGGCGCCCAGCCGGCGCGCGGTCGCGATCGCCTGCAGCCCCGCCACCCCGGCACCCAGCACCAGGATCTTCGCCGGCGGGATCGTCCCCGCCGCCGTCATCAACATCGGCAGGAACCGCGGCAAACGATCCGCCGCGATCAGCGCCGCCTTGTACCCGCTCACCGTCGCCTGCGACGAGAGCGCGTCCATCGGCTGCGCCCGCGTGATCCGCGGCACCGACTCGAGCGCGAACCCGTGCACCCCGGCCGAGGCCAGCCGCGCCACCCCCTCGGCGTCGGTCAACGGCGAGAGGAACGCGATCAGCGCCTGACCGGAGTGGAGACGCGACACCTCCTCCGCAGACGGCCCGGCCACCTTGACCACCACATCGGCCCCCCATGGATCCCCGACCGACGCACCCGCCCCGACATAGTCCGCATCCGGAAACCCCGCAGCAGCCCCCGCACCCGGCTCCACGACCACCTCGACGCCCTCCCCGAGCCGGCCCACCGTCTCGGGGACGAGCGCCACCCGGCGCTCGCCGGGAACCACCTCCTTCGGGACCCCGACCTGCATCGCCTGGCGACGCTATCGCATCGGGCGGCCGTAGACTGGAGCGGCAGGTGACGCAGCTCCTCATCGACTACGGGCTCGTCCTGCTGTTCGTCTTCGTCGCGATCGAGTCCGCCGGCATCCCGGTGCCCGGCGAGACCGGCCTGATCACCGCGGCGTTTCTCGCACATCAGGGCCACTACTCGATCGTGTGGGTGATCGTCGTCGCCGCCGCGGGCGCGATCGTCGGCGACAACGTCGGCTACTGGCTCGGCCGGCTCGGCGGCCGCCGCCTGCTCGAGCGCTGGTCGGTCACGCGCCGCTACGCGGAGAGGACCCTGCCGCGCGCGGAGGGGTTCTTCCGCCGGCACGGCTCGAAGACGGTCTTCTTCGGCCGCTTCATCGCGATCCTCCGCGTCACGGCGGCCTGGATGGCGGGGATCAGCCACATGCACTGGTGGCTGTTCGGCCTCTGGAACGCCCTCGGAGGCATCATCTGGGCGACCGCGATCGGCCTGCTCGCCTACTTCGCGGGCAAGGCGGCCGCCGACGCCGTCAGCCGCTACGGCCTCTATGCGGTGCTGGCCATCCTGGTCGTAGGGGCGATAGGCTTCCTCGTGCTGAGGCTGGCGCATCGGAGGCTGGAGGGATCCGACGGCTGAGGCGGAACAAATGACGGCCGATGGGGGAGCCGGCCATGTTGCTGACCGAACGTCTCGAGACACACGATCCCGACAGTGCAGGCCACGCCGAGCGCGTCACCGCGCTCGCGCTGCGCATCGCCGAGGCGCTGCGCGCCGGCGGCGCCCGGCTCGAGGCGATCCGCCACGGCGGCCCGCTGCACGACGTGGGGAAGCTCGCCGTCGACCCGGAGATCCTCCGCAAGCCGAGCGCGCTCGACCCCGACGAGCTCGAGTCGATCCGGCAGCACCCCGAGCTCGGCGTGAAGATGCTGGAGGGCGTGCTCCGCCGCGGGCTCGAGTGCGTGCTCCATCACCACGAGCGCTGGGACGGCACCGGGTACCCGCACGGGCTCGCGGGCGACGACATCCCGATCGAGGCCCGCATCGTGGCCCTGGCCGACGCCTACGACGCCATGACCTCCGACCGCCCCTATCGCCCCGCGCTCACGCACGAGGAGGCCGTCGCCGAGGTCATGCGGTGCGCCGGCACCCAGTTCGACCCGGCCGTCGCCGCCGCCTTCCTCTCCCTCTAGAGCGACGACCAGACGTCGAGCTTCGTCCGCGTGCGGGCGATCACCTCGTCGGTGAACTCGGTGGTCGTCGCGTGCCCGGCGAGATCGGCGGTCTTCACGCCCGCGGCGACCGCCTCGAGCGCCGCCTCGCGGATCGCGCGGCCCGCCGTCGCGCCCTCGTCGGTGTGCGAGAGGAGCGCCGCGGCGGCGAGGATCATCGCGAGCGGGTTCGCCACGTTCTTCCCCTGCAGCGCCGGCGCCGTCCCGTGCGCGGCCTCCGCCATCAGCGCAGTCGGGTCGAGCTCGGCGCCCTCGAAGGCGACGAGCATCGACTCGGAGCCGGCGATCGAGCCGAAGAGCGGCAGCACGAGGTCGGAGAGGATGTCGCCGTCGCGGTTCAGCGCCGGGATCACCATCGGCTCGCCCGTCGAGGCGACGAGCAGCGCGAACGTCGCGTCGATCAGCTGCGGCTCGTAGGTCACCGACGGATGGCGCTCGGCGGCCGCGTCCATCTCCTCCTTCAGCATCCCCTCGTACGTGGGCGAGACCGTGTACTTCGGCCCGCCGAAGACCTTGGCGCCCGTGCGCTCCGCCTCCCGGAACGCGAACTCGGCGACCGAGCGGCACACGCCGCGCTCGATGCGCTCGGTCCGGAACGCGACCTCGGCGTCCCCCTCGCCCTCGCGCCACTCCTTGGCGCCGTAGGCGTCGCCGACCGCCATGCGCACGACCGAGATCGGCGCGTGCACGCCGCCGAACGGGACGACCCCGGGGAGCCGCCGGCCGGTGCGGATGATCACCTTGCCGCCGATCTCCTCGCGGAGGATGCGGTTCGGCGAGCCGACGTCGCCGCGCACCTCCGGCGTGACGGTCGCCGCCTTCAGCCCGAGCCCCTGCTCGCGGATCGCGGCAGCCGCCTCGTGGACGATCTCGTTGACGGTCGCGCGGCGCGACTCGAGCGAGAGGTCGAAGCGGGGGAGCTCGATCTCGAGGCCGGTGACGTCGGGCGCGAGCACGCGCAGCGACTCCTCCAGCAGCTCCTGCCCGGTCTGGTCGCCTTCGAGGACGACGATGCCCTTCAGCTGCATACGGCGGCGAAGATTAGCGTTGGAGCCGCCGCGGGAAGTTCGCCACCATGCCTGCACGCATCGGCTGGACCCGCCGGGGCTCGAAGCGGCGCTTCCGCTACTTCGACGCCGGCGGGCGCGAGATCACCGACGAGGAGAAGCTCGAGCGCATCCGCTCGCTCGTGATCCCGCCCGCCTGGAAGGACGTCTGGATCTCGCCGAGCCCGCGCTCGAAGCTGCAGGCGACCGGCGTCGACGCGGCGGGGCGGAAGCAGTACCTCTACCACCCGGCCTACCGGGCGAAGCAGGAGCAGGCGAAGTACGACAAGCTGATCCGGTTCGCCGAGCGGCTGCCGCAGCTGCGCGCGGCGATGTCGGCCGACATGGAGCTCGAGGGGCTGCCGCCGGAGAAGGTGGCGGCGATCGCGACCCGGCTCGTCAACCTCGGCTGGTTCCGGGTCGGCGGTGAGCGGTACGCCAGGCGCTCGCGCACGTTCGGGATCACGACGCTCCGGAAGAGCCACGTGACGGTGCGCGGCTCGCGGATCTCGTTCCGGTATCGCGGCAAGCACTCGATCATGCTGCGGAGCGCGATCGTCGACCCCGAGCTCGCCGCGGCGATGCGCGACCTGATCGCGCTGCCCGGCCCGCGGCTCTTTCAGTTCGTCCTGGAAGACGGCACCAGATGCAACCTCGACCAGCGGCGGCTGAACGACTACATCAAGGAGCACCTCGGCGAGGAGTTCAGCGCCAAGGACTTCCGCACCTGGGGCGGCACGCTGATCGCCGCGATCGAGCTCGCCGAGCACGGGCCGCCCGAGGGCCCGACGCAGGCGAAGAAACGGCTTGCAGCCGTGATGCGCCACGTCGGCGAGAAGCTCGGGAATACACCGGCGGTCGCGCGCAGCTCGTACGTCAGCCCGGCGGTCGTCGAACAGTATCTCGACGGGAGAACCATCGAGGATTTCCGGCCCCGCCATTTGCGCGTCGTCGGCGCACGGGATAGCGCGCTCGACCGCGAGGAGCAGGCGACGCTCAGCTTGCTCCGCTCGTGGCGAATTCGCGCGTCGCGCGCCGCAGCGTAAACTGCCCGGATATGGCCAGGAAAACGATCCTCGTTTGCGACAACTGCGGCAAGGAGGTCGACGAGTCGCGCGGCGCCACGCTGCGCGTCACGTTCGTCGACGCCCGCCGCGGCTCGAAAGTCGCCGATCTCTGCGACGACTGCGCGGGCCAGATGCCCGGCCGCGCCGCCGCCCGCCGGGGTCGCCGCCCGAAGTCCGCGACGACCGCGGAGTAGGTCGGCCTAGATCGGGGTGGCCCGCCCGTCGAGGCACCACGCCTCGAGGGCGGGCCACGGCCCGTATCCGGCGTCGGTGTTGACGTGGCCGGCCGCGTCGAGCCAGTCGACGGGCGCGCCGACCGCCTGCGCGAGCGCAGCCGACCGCTCCGCGGGGCAGTAGGGATCGTCCGTCGAGCAGACGAACCGTGTCTCGCGGGCCGCCGACCGGGGCTCCGTGAGCGGGCGGAAGCCGGACGCCGGCGGCACTTCCAGGTCGGGCTGCGGCGGCGCGACGAGCAGCGCCCGGGCGACGGGATCCCCGCGCCGGTGGAGCCAGAGGAGCGAGCCGAGCGAGTGGCAGAGCACGGTCGTCTCGGCGGCCGGCAGCCGCGCGAGCTCCGCCGCGAGCGCGTCGAGCCAGCGGTCGAGCCGGGGCGCGTCCGCGTCCGGCAGCGCGGGGTAGGCGACGGTGTGCCCCCGGGCGCGGAGCCGCCCCGCGAGCCACGTCTGCCAGTGCTGCGGCCCCGACCCTTCGAGCCCGTGCAGGAGCAGGAACGCCATGCCCGGGATTGTCCCTGTTTGCGCGGTTTCCGTAGGCTCGACCGTCCGACGACGCGCCTACGATGGGAAGGTGGGGCTCTCCCTCGTCGCAGGGCCTGCGAACGCGGGCAAGGTCGCACTCCTCCTGGAGCGCTATCTGGCGCGCCTCGACGACGAGCCCGTCCTGATCGTGCCGAACGCATCGGACGTCGATCGGGTCGAGCGCGACCTGCTGGCGCGACAGGGCTGCCTCTTCAGCGGCACCATCGGTACCTTCGACGACCTCTTCCGGCGGCTCGCCGGCGAGCGGGCCGTGATCACGCCGGAGCAGCGCGCGCTGCTCGTGCGTCGCGTCGTCGGCGAGGCCTCCCTGAACGGGCTGTCCCGCTCGGCGCGCACCGCCGGGTTCGCCGACACGCTCGTCCGCACGCTCGCCGAGCTCGAGCAGGCCATGCTCGACCCGGCCGACCTCGACGGCGACCTGGCGGCGCTCTACGGCTGCTACCGCGACGAGCTCGACAGGCTCGGCGTCTGGGACGCCGACCTGCGGCGGCGCTACGCGGTCGAGCGCATCGAGGGCGACCTCGAGGCCTGGCACGGGGAGCCGGTCTTCGCCTACGGCTTCGAGGACCTGACCGGCGCCGAGTGGTCGCTCCTGAACGCGCTCGCCGGGCGCACCGACGTCGAGGTCTCGCTTCCCTACGAGCCCGGCCGCGTCGCGTTCGCCTCGCTCTCGCGCACGGCCGAGGACCTCGCCGCGCTCGCGGCCGGCCACATCGAGGAGCTGCAGCCGCGCTCGTCCGAGTACCAGCACCCTGCGCTCGCGCACCTGGAGCGGGCGCTCTTCGAGGAGGCGCCGCCGCCTCCGCCCGAGCTGGACGCGGCCGTCCGCTTCTGCGAGGGAGCCGGGCCTCGCGGCACGCTCGAGCTGATCGGCGAGGAGCTCGCCGAGCTGCTGCGCGCCGGCGTGGCACCGGAGCAGATCGCGGTCGTCGCGCCGTCGCTCGAGAGCTGGCGCAGCCCGCTCGAGACGGTGCTCGGCTCGTTCGACATCCCGTACGCGGTCGAGTCGCGCGTCCGCTTCGGGTCGACCGCGCTCGGCCACGCGCTCCTGCAGTTCCTGCGCTACGCCTGGACGGACGCGGGCCGCCGCGAGCTCTTCGCCTACCTGCGCAGCCCGTACTCGGGGCTCGCGCGCTCGTCCGTCGACTACGTCGAGGGCAGGCTGCGCGGCCGCGCAATCCACACGCCCGCCCGGGTCGAGGAGGAGGCCGAGAAGCTGCGCGAGGCGCCCGTGCCGGGGCTCGTCGAGCTGCGCGGCGCCGAGAGCCCCGTCGAGGCGGTGCGCACGCTCCTCCGCGCGATGCTCCGGTCGGCGTACGGCACCGAGGCGCCGCCCGCGGGCGAGCACTCCCGCCTCGACCTGCGCGCGTACGGGCACGCGCTCCAGCTCCTCGCCGAGCTCGAGGGCTTCGCGGTCTCGCGCGAGGAGCTGATCGCCGCGCTCGAGCGGTGCGAGGTCCGGCTCGCCTCGTCCGGCGAGGCCGGCCGGGTCGCCGTGCTCGACCTGCTGCGCGCGCGCACGCGCCGCTTCGAGGTCGTGTTCGTGCTCGGCCTCGAGGAGGGGTCGCTGCCGCGCCGCGGGCAGACCTCGCCGTTCCTCGACGACGACCGCCGCCGCGCGCTCGGCGCGCGGCTCGAGCGGCCCGACGCGGTGTCGCGCGACCGCTACCTCTTCTACACCGCCTGCACGCGCGCCACGCGGCGGCTCTACCTCGTCCGCGAGGCGGCCACCGACGACGGCGCGCCGCGCGAGCCGAGCCCGTTCTGGGAGGAGGTCGCCGCCGTCTTCGACGAGGAGGACGTCGCGCACGCCACCTCCCGCCGCGCGCTCTCGTCGCTGACCTGGCCGCTCGAGGGGGCGCCCTCCGAGCGCGAGCGGCTGCGCGCCCTCGCGCTCCTCGGCGCGCAGGACCCCGACGCCGCCTCGGCGCTCGCCGACGCGAACGGCTGGCAGCGGCGCCTCGCGCGCGCCCGCGGCGCGCTGCGGCGCGAGACGCGGCTCCGCAGCGACGTGCTGCTCGCGATGTACGGCGCCAAGACGAGCTTCTCGGTCACCGAGCTCGAGCGCTTCGCCGACTGCTCGTCGGCGTGGCTCTTCGAGCGCGTGATCTCGCCGCGCACGATCGACGCCGAGGTCGACCCGCTGCTGCGCGGCAACGTCGCGCACAGCGCGCTGCACAAGTTCTACGCGGGCCTCCCGAAGGAGGTCGGCCACGACCGCGTCACGCCCGAGAACCTCGAGCGCGCCCGCGGCTTCCTGCGCCGCTGCCTCGACGACGCCATGCGCGGGGGCGTGCGGCTCGACCTGACCGACCTCCAGGAGGCCGAGCTCGACCAGAGCCTCTGGCGCGACCTGCAGGGCTTCATCGAGGACGAGGCCGCGTCGCCCCTGCAGCTGCTGCCCCGGCGCTTCGAGGTGTCGTTCGGCTCCGACCGCTCGGCGCCCGAGCTGCAGCGCGGCCTCCCGCTGGGCGACAACCTCTACCTGAGCGGGAAGATCGACCGCATCGACGTCGACCCCTTCTCGGCGCGCGGGATCGTGCAGGACTACAAGTCGGGCCGCACCGCGCACTCCGCGAAGCAGATCGACGAGGAGCTGAAGCTCCAGATCCCGCTCTACATGCTCGTGCTGCGCGACCTCGTCGGCATCGAGCCGCTCGGCGGCGTCTACCGGGCGCTCGCCGGCGCGCGCCTCACGCGCGGGCTCCTGCACAAGGGCGCCGAGGAGGACCTGCCCGGCTACATGCGCAACGACTACCTCGAGGACGAGGAGTTCTGGACGCTCGTCGACACGGCCCGCGACCGCGCGCTCGGGTACGCGCAGCGCATCCGCGCCGGCGACATCCACCACGACCCGAAGGGTGGCGCCTGTCCCGCCTGGTGCGACCTCTGGTCGATGTGCAGGGTGGAGCGCGGATGAACCCCGAGCAGAGAGCCGCCGTCGACGCGCGCGGGGAGGTCTTCGTCTCTGCCGGCGCCGGCACGGGGAAGACGACGGTCCTCGTCGAGCGCTTCGTCCGCGCCGTGTGCGAGGACGGCCTCGACGTCGAGTCGGTGCTGGTCATCACCTACACGCGCAAGGCGGCGGGCGAGCTGCGCGGCCGCATCCGCGCCGCGCTGCAGGCGCGCGGCCGGCACGACCTCGCACGGCGGCTCGACGGCGCGTGGATCTCGACGATCCACGGCTTCTGCTCGCGGCTCCTGCGCTCGCACCCGTTCGCGGTCGGCATCGACCCGCGCTACCGCGAGCTCGACGAGGAGCACGGCGCCGTCCTGCGCGGCGAGGCGTTCGAACGGGCGCTCGCGTCCTTCTGCGCGGGCCGCGACCCGGAGCGGCTGCGCCTGCTCGCGACCTACGGGGCGCAGGGGCTGCGGCGCAGGCTCTCGGGGGTGTACGAGACGCTGCGCTCGGCCGGCCGCGACCTGAGGCTCGAGCTCAGCGAGCGGGCGGACGTCGCGGAGCGGCTCGCCGAGCTGCACGAGGCGGCCCGCGCGCTGCTCGCCGAGGGCGGCACCGAGAAGCAGGTCGCCGCCGCGAACGCCGCGCTCGCGCTGCAGACGACGAACCCCGAGCAGCTGCTCGACCTGACGACGCTCAAGTCGCGCGCCGCCGGGCTCGAGGCCGCGCGCAAGCGGCTCGAACAGGCGGCGTTCGACGAGCTCGCCGTGCGCGACAAGGAGCTGCTGCAGGAGCTGCTCGACCTGTTCGCGGCGGAGTATGCGGCCGCGAAGCAGCGCGAGTCGGCGCTCGACTTCGAGGACCTCCAGCTGCTCGCCCGGGACCTGCTGCGCGACCACCAGGACGTGCGCGAGACCGAGCAGCTGCGGTTCCGCTCGCTGATGGTCGACGAGTTCCAGGACACGAACCGCCTGCAGTGCGAGATCGTCGACCTGCTGCGCGAGGGGAACGGCGCGCCCGACGCGTTCTTCGTCGGCGACGAGTTCCAGTCGATCTACGGCTTCCGGCACGCGGACGTCGACGTGTTCCGCGAGCGCCGCGAGCGCGCGGCGCAGCGGCTGCCGCTCGCGCGCAACTACCGCTCGCGCCCCGAGGTGCTCGCGGCGGTCAACCACCTCTTCGGCGAGGAGTTCGGCGACGGGTACCAGCCGCTGCACGCGTCCGGCGAGTTCTCCGACCCGGTGTTCGGGCATCCCGTCGAGCTGCTCGTCACCGACAAGCGCAGCTTCGCGGACGCGCCGGTCTCGTGGCGCGAGGGCGAGGCGAAGGCGATCGCGCGCCGGGTGCGCGAGCTCGTCGACGCGGGCGTCGCCGCACCCGGTGAGGTCGTGCTGCTCTTCGCGGCCGGCACCGACGCCGAGCGCTACGAGTCGGCGCTCCGGGCGGAGGGGCTCCCGACGTACCGCGCGACGGGGCGCGGCTACTTCGGCCAGCAGCAGGTGGTCGACCTGCTCGCCTACCTGCGGCTCCTGCACAACCGCTACGACGACGAGGCGCTCGTCACGGTGCTCGCCTCGCCGTTCGTCGGGATCTCGAACGACGCGCTCGTGCACGTGCGCCGCCACGCCGGCAAGCGCCCGCTGTACTCGGGAATCGAGCGCTCGCTCCCCGAGGCGTTCTCGCCCGACGACGAGCGGCTCGTGCGCGCGTTCAAGCAGCGGTACGACCGGCTCGTCGCCGCGTCGGCTCGCCTCGGGCTCGAGCGGCTCTGCGAGGAGATCGTCTCGGCACACGACTACGACCTCGCCGTGCTCGCGCAGTGGGACGGCAAGCGCCGCTACGCGAACCTGCGCAAGCTGATGCGGCTCGCGCGCTCCTACGAGTCGCTGCGCGGCCCCGACCTCGACGGGTTTGTCAAGTTCATCCGCGACCAGGAGGCTGTGGGCGCGTCGCAGCTCGAGGCGGTCTCGGAGGAGGAGGGCGCAGACGCCGTCCGCCTGCTGACGATCCACGCGGCGAAGGGTCTCGAGTTCAAGGTGGTGATCGTCGCCGACGCCGGCCGCGACACCGGCGGGCCGCCCGCGTCCGACGAGATCCTCGTGCGTCCCGACGGGCGCTTCGGGTTCAGGGTCGTCGACCCGCGGTCGGGCGCGAAGCGCGGTGTCTTCGACTACGAGACGGTGCGCGAGGCCGAGCGGGCCGACGAGGAGGCCGAGCGGCTGCGGCTCTACTACGTGGCGATGACGCGCGCGGTCGACCGGCTGATCGTGTCGGGCGCGATCGACCCCGAGAAGCAGCGCGACCTCGGCACGCCGATCGGCTGGGTGCTGACGCGGCTCGGCCTGCTCGAGGAGACCGAGAGCGGCGACGTCGAGCGCGGCGACGCGCGCTTCGTCCTGAACGTGAACCGCTACGCGCCCGAGCCGCCCGTCGAGCCGGAGGCGACCGAGCAGGGGCAGCTGTCGCTCTTCGCCGAGCTGCCGACGGCGCCGATGCCGCGCGGCTACCGGCTGCCCGAGCTGCAGCCGCTGCCGGTGGCGCCGCTCCACAAGGTCAAGCGGCTCTCGTACTCGGCGCTCGCGCTGTTCGAGCGCTGCTCGTACCGCTACTACGCCGAGCGCGTCGCGGGGCTGCGGGAGGAGCGCGGCGCGATCCCGGGCGCGGTCGGGCTGAAGGCCACCGAGGTGGGCGACGCGGTCCACCGGCTGCTCGAGGTGGTCGACCTCTCGGCCCCCGCCGTGCCGGACGTGTCGGTCGTCCGCTCGTGGTACCCGGCCGTGACCGACGAGGAGGTGGCGCGCATCGAGGCGTTCGTCGCCGCCTACTGCGAGTCGGAGCTCGCCCGCCGCGTCGCGACCCTGCAGGGCGCGCTGCCCGAACGGCCGTTCGCGTTCGAGCACGACGGCGTGCTGCTGCACGGCCGGCTCGACGTGCTCTGGCGCGCCGGCACGAAGGCGCTCGTCCTCGACTACAAGACGAACTCGCTCGCCGGCGGCGTAGACTCGGCGGAGCCGCCCAATAGCGAAGGCGCCGGCGCCGGAGTAGGGGCAGGCAGTCCGGAGGAGATCGTCGAGGCCGACTATCACCTACAGCGGCTCGTGTACGCGCTCGCGTGCTTCCGCGCCGGCGCGGAGGAGGTGGAGGTCGTCTACCACTTCCTCGAGCGGCCGGACGCCGTCGTGTCGACGACGTTCGCACGTTTCGAGCTGCCCGCGCTCGAGGAGGAGCTGTCCGCCGCGATCCGGCGCATCGACGCCGGCGAGTTCGTGCCCACCCCGAGCGACTTCACGTGCAGCGGCTGCCCGGCGCTCGACGTGGTGTGCGCCGGCCCGCGCCTCCGCACGCCTCCCGCTCAGCTCGTGGCGACCGCGTGATGCGCGGCTGCGAGTTCGTGCGGGCCGGGGACGCGGCGGAGGGGCTGCAGGGCCTCCTGTACGCGGCCGGCGTCACGTCGACCACGACCTCGACGGGGCGGCTCTGCCTGACGAGCGCCGAGCTGCCGCCGGGCGTCCGGTCGCGCTGCCACCTGCACCGCGGCATCGACAGCGCCGGGTTCATCGCGCGCGGCACCGTCCGCACCTGGTGGGGGGAGGAGCTCGAGCACGAGCAGCTGCTCACCGCGGGCGACTTCGCGTTCATCCCGGCCGACCTGCCGCACGTCGTCGGGAACGCAGGCGACGAGCCGGCCTTCATCGTCGTCGCGCACAGCTCGGCATCGGACCAGGACGGGATCGAGCTGCTGCCCGACCTCGACCGGCTGCTGGACGAGCGTGGCGCGTAGCTACGTCGCGGAGGCGCGCCGCAAGAAGGTGGCGCCGAAGAAGGAGCGCGTGCGGCCCGTGATCCAGCGGCTCGCGGTGGAGCACAGCGACGCGAAGATCGCGCTCCGCTTCTCGAACCCGCTCGAGCTCCTCATCTCCGTGATGCTCTCCGCGCAGACGACCGACGTGAACGTCAACCGGGTCACGGAGAAGCTGTTCGCGAAGTACAGGCGGCCCGAGGACTACCTCGCGGTGCCGGTGGCGGAGCTCGAGCGCGACATCTTCGCGACCGGCTTCTACCGGCAGAAGGCGAAGTCGCTGCGGGGGGCGATGCAGCGGATCATCGAGGAGCACGACGGTGAGGTGCCGACCGCGTTCGAGGACCTGCTGAAGCTTCCGGGCGTCGCGCGCAAGACCGCGAACGTCGTCTCGGCGGAGCGCGGCGCGCCGCAGGGGATCGTCGTCGACACGCACGTGCGCCGCATCTCGCAGCGGCTCGCGTTCACGCGGCAGGAGGATCCGGTGAAGATCGAGCGCGACCTCGTGCGGCTCGTCCCGCGCGAGGACTGGGCCCGGTTCCCGCACCTGCTGATCTGGCACGGGCGCCGCATCTGCGACGCGCGGCGGCCGCGGTGCGAGGAGTGCCCGCTCGCGGCCGATCTCTGTCCGTCGAGCCGTGTCTGAGGCGCTCGTCCTCGTCGAGGGGACGAGCGACGTGATCGCGGTCGAGACGCTCGCCGCGCTGCGCGGCCGCGACCTCGCTGCGGAGGGAGTCGAGGTGCGCGCGATCGGGGGCGCCCAGGCGATCGCGCGGGTGCTCGCCTCGCTCCCCGCGGGCACGCGGGTCGCCGGGCTGTGCGACGAGAACGAGGAACCGGTCTTCCGCCGCGCCGCGGAGCGCTTCGCCGACTTGCCGTTCGAGTTCTTCGTGTGCCGCGCCGACCTGGAGGACGAGTTGATGCGTGCGCTCGGCGTCGAGGCCGTCGAGGCGCTGTTCGCCGAGCACGGCGACCTGCGGTCGTTCCGGACGTTCCAGCGGCAGCCGGCCTGGGCGGGCCGCCCGGTGCGCGATCAGCTGCGCCGCTTCCTGGGCAGCGCCGACCGCCGCAAGCAGCGCTACGGGCGCGTCTTCCTCGACGCGCTCGAGCCCCGGCGGGTGCCGCAGCCGCTCGTGCAGTTGCTCGACGCGGTCTAGATTCGGCGGATGACGAACATCTACGACCCCGACTGGGGTGGAGCGGGCGCCGAGCGCCTCGGCGCGACGCTGTACGAGAACCCGGGCCAGAACGGCTCGCCGTTCCACCTTGCAGCACGGAAACGAGGAGCTCATCGTCGTCTTCTCGGGACGGCCGACGCTGCGCACGCTCGACGGCTCGCGCGAGCTCGAGCCCGGCGGCGCCGTCGCGTGCCCCGCCGGCCGCGCGGGCGCGCACCAGCTGCAGAACCGCACGGAGGAGCCGGTGCGCGCGCTCGTCGTCAGCACGATGGTCGACCGGCTGCACGGCGAGCTGGAGTGAGCGGGGCCGCCGACGCCGTCTTATGATCGGCCGGTGACCGCCACGGCCTACCTCGACCCGACGGTCCCGCTCGAGCAGCGCGTCGAGGACCTGCTCGGCCAGATGACCCTCGAGGAGAAGGCGGGGCTCATGTTCCACCCGCCGATCCTGATGAACGCGGACGGGACCCTGCTCGAGGACGGCGGCGGCTTCCTCGCCGGCGGCACGACCGAGCTGATCGCCCAGCGCCACCTGAACCACTTCAACATCTACTTCGCGCCCGAGCCGCGGCTGCAGGCGGAGTGGCACAACCGGCTGCAGGAGGTGGCCTCCTCGACGAGGCTCGGCATCCCGGTGACCATCTCCTCCGACCCGCGGCACAGCTACGAGGAGAACCTCGGGGCCGCCTGGTCGGGCGCCGGCTTCTCGAAGTGGCCGGAGCCGATCGGCTTCGCCGCGCTCGGTGACGAGCGCGCGGTCGAGGAGTTCGGCGAGATCGCGCGGCAGGAGTACCGCGCCGTCGGCATCCACGTCGCGCTGCACCCGATGGCCGACCTCGCGACCGAGCCGCGCTGGGCGCGGATCATGCACACCTTCGGCGAGGACGCGGAGCTCGCGGCGCGGTGCCTCGGCGCCTACATCCGCGGCTTCCAGGGCGCCGAGCTCGGGCCGCACTCGGTCGCCTGCATGACGAAGCACTTCCCCGGCGGCGGCCCGCAGAAGGACGGGGAGGACGCGCACTTCCCGTACGGCAAGGACCAGGTCTATCCCGGCGGGATGTTCGAGTACCACCTCCGCGTCTTCGAGGCGGCGTTCGCAGCGGGGACCGCGCAGATCATGCCCTACTACGGGCGGCCCGTCGGCACCCGGTACGAGGAGGTCGGCTTCGGCTACAACCGCGACGTCGTCACGGGGCTCCTCCGCGGGCGCTACGGCTTCGACGGCGTCGTCTGCACCGACTGGGCGCTCGTCAGCGACACGCCGCTCCCGGACGGGTCGATCTGGGAGGCGAAGGCGTGGGGCGTGGAGGAGCTCTCACAGGCCGAGCGCGTGGCGAAGATCATCGAGGCCGGCTGCGACCAGCTCGGCGGCGAGCGGCTCCCCGAGGTCGTGGTCGAGCTCGTGGAGTCGGGCCGCATCGCCGAGGAGCGCATCGACGAGTCGGCCCGCCGCCTGCTGCGCGACAAGTTCCGGCTCGGCCTCTTCGACGAGCGCCGGCTCGATCCCGGCGAGGCCGAACGTATCTGCGGCAGCGAGGCCTTCCGCGCCGCGGGCGAGCGGATGCAGCGGCGGTGCGCGGTCGTGCTGAAGAACGACGGCGTGCTGCCGCTCGCGGCCGGAGCCGACGTCGAGGTCGTGCGGCGCGCGACGCCGTTCGAGCCGCGGAACGGCAACTTCATCGAGAGCGTCTTCCACGCGGGCGACCTCGACTTCAAGGAGCCGGAGCTGTCGCAGCTCCTCGAAGCCGCCCGGGCGAAGCCGACGGTGCTCGTCCTGCACCTCGAGCGGCCGGCGGTCATCCCCGAGCTGGCCGACGCGTGCGCCGCAGTCGTGGCTGTCTTCGGCGCCTCCGACGAGGCCGTCGACGACGTCCTCCACGGCCGCGTGCAGCCCGAAGGGCGCCTGCCCTTCGAGCTACCGCGGTCGATGGACGCCGCGCGTGCCCAGGCCCCGGACGTCCCGTACGACTCGGACGACCCGCTCTTCCCGTTCGGGCACGGGCTTCCGCTGCACTAGGAGGGCTGCGCGATCATCAGGGTGTTCCCGTCCGGGTCGCGGAACCAGAGGAGCGGCGGGACCGGGGCGCCCATGCGGGAGACCTCGTCGTCCACGTCCACGCCGGCCGCCTTCAGCGCCGCGTGGTCGGCGTCGATGTCGGTGGTGTCGAGGACGATGCCGGTCTGGGCGCCGCCCGCGTCGCGGCCGGGCGGCGGCGGCGCCAGTGCGATCGTCGTCGGGGTGCCCGGGATGGCCACCTCGACCCAGCGCATGTCGGGCCCCATCGGCTCGTCGACGACCTTCTCGAAGCCGAGCTTGTCCACGTAGAAGCCGATCGCCCGGTCGGTGTCCGCGACGGTCACGCAGACACGGCCGACCTGGGTGAAGTTGAGCTTTCCCATCTCGTTTCCACCTCTCTCGTTCGGGGTCACAGCTGAGACCGTGGAGCGGCCGAGGATTCATCGGTCTCGGCGACATCCGCGAACTCCGCCTACCCTGTCGGTGATGGCTGTGACCGCGCCGCCGCCCCGGGCACGGAACAGACGACCACCGCGCAGGCAGCGCTCCCACCGCGGGGCGTGGCTCGCCCTGGCCGCGGTCGTCGTGGTCGCCGCTGCCGCCGGCGCGGCCGTCTACGCCTTCTCGGGGGTCACGCTGGCGGCCGACCCGGCGGCGCTCGGCCGGGTCGACCTGCAGGTCTTCGCGGGCTCGGTCGAGAGCGTCCGCGCCACCGGCCCCGACGGGAGGCGCATCCCGCTCGTCGTCTCGCACGGCCGCCTCACCCCGCGCGAGCCGGTCGCGCCGGGCGAGCGCATCTCGCTCGCCGTCGTCGTCCGCCGCCCCGGCTGGGCCAGCTGGGCGCTCGGCAAGGAGCGCCGCGAGACGCTGAACGTCGAGACGCCCGTGGCCGGCATCGCAAGCCCGTGGGTGACGGCGGCGCGCGGCAGGGCGAGCGTCCGCTACGACACGCCGGTCGACCGCGTCTCGGTGCCCGGCGCGAGCGTCGCCGGGCGCACCGTCTCGCTCGCCGCGAAGACGACGGCAGGCTCCGTCGTCGTCCGCGCGGCCGCACGGCCCTGGGAGACGCTCGGGCCGCCGGTGCGCGTCACCTGGTTCCCGCAGGCGAAGGATCCCGTCGTGCTCGCCTCGCCCGGGCCGGACGCCCAGGTCGATCCGCTCGCGCCGATCCGGCTCACGTTCTCGCAGCCGGTGTCGCAGGCGCTCGGCGGCAAGCAGCCGACGATCTCGCCGGCCGTGGCCGGCAAGTGGACGACCGTCGACAGCCACACGCTCGTGTTCCGGCCGTCGGGGACCGGCGCCCCGTTCGCCTCGGCACTCACCGTCCGCTTCCCCTCTACGGTGCTCGTCGCGGGCGCGACCGGCGCTGCGGCACGCAGCACGACGGCGCTGCACCTGGCGGTCGCCGGCGCCTCGTTCCTGCGCCTCCAGCAGCTGCTCGCGCAGGAGGGCTACCTGCCCGTCGTCTGGAACCCGGCCGGCGCCGACGTGCCGCACACGATGCGCAGCGAGGTGAAGGCCGCGGTGAGCCCGCCGGAGGGGCGCTTCCGCTGGCGCTACCCGAACACGCCGCACGAGCTGCAGTCGCTCTGGAAGACCGGCGAGCCGAACGAGATCGTGCGCGGCGCCGTGATGATGTTCCAGGACGAGCACCACCTGACGGTCGACGGGATCGCCGGGCCGAAGGTGTGGCACGCCGTCCTCGCCGACGCCGCGGCCGGCAAGCGCCACCCGGGCGGCTACAGCTACGTCTACGTGCACCGCTCCGTGCCGCAGAAGCTCACGCTCTGGCACAACGGCGACGTCGTCCTCACCTCGCCGGGCAACACCGGCGTCCCCGCCGCGCCGACGGCGCTCGGCACGTGGCCGGTCTTCGAGCACATCCCGATCGGGCGCATGAGCGGCACGAACCCCGACGGTACGCACTACGACGACCCGGGGATCCGCTGGATCAGCTACTTCCACGGCGGGGAGGCGCTGCACGCCTTCAACCGCGCGTCGTTCGGGACGCCGCAGAGCCTGGGCTGCGTCGAGCTCCCGCTCGCCTCGGCGGCGAAGGTTTGGCCCTACACGCCGATCGGCACGCTCGTCACCATCGAGGACTAGCCGCGCTGCGGCGTGAGCGCGACGAGCAGGCCGCCGTCCTCGTCGTAGGCGGGGAAGACGTCCGCCACGACGCGCTTCTCGTGACCGCCGCGCGTGCGGATCGAGAGCTTCTCGCCCAGCCGCCGCACGCCCCATTCCCGTGCGAGCTCGACCGGCTTGGGGTCGGAGAGCTGGAGCGCCTCGACGATGTCGAGGCCGAGCAGGTCGCCGTCGGGGAAGCCTGTCAGCTCGAAGACGCCGCGGCCGATCGCCAGCACGCGGCGTTCCTGGTCGGTGACCACGAGGCCGGTGTCGGGCGCGGGGTAGTAGTCGTCGAGCAGCTCGAACAGGAACCCGAAGCCGCAGTGGCGGCAGGCAGGCGCCTGGCCCGAGAAGCCCTCACGCGCGTCGATGTCGACCGAGCGTTCCTTGCACCTCGGGCAGATGTAGAACGGCACGCGGGGAGGGTACCGCGGCCGGTTCAGGCGACCGCTTCGGCGTCCCTGCCCTCGGCGATGAAGTCGCGGTACCAGTAGAAGCTGCCCTTCGGCACCCGCTCGAGCGTCGCGTAGTCGACGTAGATCAGACCGAAGCGCTTCCAGTAGCCCCAGGCCCACTCGAAGTTGTCGAGCAGCGACCAGGCGAAGTAGCCGCGGAGCGGCACGCCCTTGGCGATCGCGCGGCCGGCGGCCAGGATGTACTCGCGCAGGTACTCCTCGCGCTCGGGGTCGAGCACCGAGCCGTCGTGGCCGCGGACGTCGCCGAACGCCGCGCCGTTCTCGGTCACGTAGATCGCCTTCGGGTGGTAGTCGCGCTCGAGCCGCACGAGCAGGTCGTGCAGGCCCTCGGGAACGACCTCCCAGTCCATGTCGGTGCGGTCGACGTCGTTCCGGCGCAGGATCCGCGAGCGGCCGCCGTTCTCGTCGGCCGCGACGAGCGGCGAGGTGTAGTTGTTCACGCCGAGGAAGTCGATCGGCGCCGCCGTCGAGGCGAGGTCGCCGTCGCGGATCTCCGGCATCGAGTCCCGGAACGCCTCGAGCATGTCCGCCGGGTACTCGCCGCGGAACAGCGGGTCGAGGAACCACCGGTTGTGGAGGCCGTCCACCCAGCGCGTCGCCGCCGCGTCCTCGGGCGAGTCGCTCGCGGCGTACGGGTGGTCGAGGTTGAGCGTGATGCCGACCTCCGCAGCCGGCGAGAGGCTCCGGAGGATCTCGACGGCGCGACCGTGCGAGAGCAGGAGATGGTGGGCCGTCGCGAGCGCGTCCGCGTCCGAGGTGCGGCCGGGCGCGTGATGGCCCCAGCCGTGGCCGACCCACGCGACCACCCACGGCTCGTTGTGGGTGATCCAGTGACCGACGCGGTCGCCGAGCCGCCCCGCGACCGCCTCGACGTACTCCGCGAACGCGTCGACGATGCCGCGGTCGGGCCAGCCGCCCTGGTCCTCCAGCACCTGCGGCGTGTCCCAGTGGAAGAGCGTCACGTACGGCTGGATGCCGTTGCCGAGCAGCTCGTCGACGAGACGGTCGTAGAAGTCGAGCCCCTTCTCGTTCAGCGGGCCGCGGCCCTGCGGCAGCACACGCGGCCAGGCGATCGAGAACCGGAACGCGTCGATCCCGAGCTCGCGCATGAGCGCGATGTCGTCGCGGTAGCGGTGGTAGAAGTCGCACGCGATCGCGCCGTTGTCGCCGTTCCGCACCTTGCCCGGCGTCGCGCAGAAGCGGTCCCAGACGCTCTCGCCCCGCCCGTCCTCGTTCGCGGCGCCCTCGATCTGGTACGAGGCCGTCGCCGCGCCCCAGACGAAGTCGCGCGGGAAGTCATTGGGGGGCTTGGACATGGGAAACCTCTTTCACGATCTCGGGTGACGGGGCGTTGACATGGCAGCGGGCGCTCTGACGCGGGCGCGCCTCCCAGAGCGGCGGGGTGACGTGCGAGCAGACCTCGACCGCGAGCGGGCAGCGGTTCACGAAGCGGCAGCCCTCCGGCGGGTCGACGGCGGCGGCCGCGAGCCCCTTGCGCACCTCGATGTCCGGGCGCTCCTCCACCGAGGGGTCGGGCACCGCGGCGAGGAGGAGCTGTGTGTAGGGATGCAGCGGGCTCGTCAGCACCTGCTCGGCCGGCCCGTGCTCGACGATCTGGCCGGCGTACATCACGAGCACGTCGTCGGCCACGTAGCGCGCGCTCGCCAGGTCGTGGGTGACGTACAGGAACGCGAGGTCCTGCTGCTGCTTCAGGTCGGCCATCAGGTTGAGGATCCCGATGCGGATCGAGACGTCGAGCATCGAGATGGGCTCGTCGGCGACGATCACGCGCGGCTCGACCGCGAGCGCCCGCGCGAAGCCGACTCGCTGACGCTGGCCGCCCGACAGCTCGTGCGGGTACTTGGACGCGTAGCGCTCCGGCGGCACGAGCCCGACGAGCTCGAGCAGCTCGTTCACGCGCCGGTCGATCTGCGGGCTCCGCACCACCTTGTGGATGCGCAGCGGACGCTCGAGGTGGTGGCGGATCGTCTTCGCCGGGTTCAGCGACCCGAACGGATCCTGGAAGATCATCTGCACGTGCGAGCGGTAGCGGACGAGGCTGCGGCGACCGCGTGTCCGCGCGAGGTCGCGGCCCTCGAAGACGACGCGGCCGGCGGTCGGCTGGTACAGGCGCGCGAGCAGGCGCGCGACCGTGCTCTTGCCGCTGCCGCTCTCGCCGACGAGCGCCGTGATCGTGCCCGGCCGGAGCTCGAACGAGACGTCGTCGACCGCGTGCACCATCGCCCGCCCGAGCAGTGCGCTCCCCACCGGGAAGTGCTTCGTCAGGCCCTGGACCTCCAGCTCCGCGGCACTCACGACTGACCCTCGACGAGGTGGCAGGCGACGGTGTGCCCGGGCGCGACTTCCTTGAGCCGGGGCCGGATGGTCGTCTGGCGCCGGTAGAGCTCGTGCTCCTCCGGCCGGCAGTGCGGGCAGCGCGGATGGAACCGGCAGCCCTCGGGCGGTGACGCGAGGTCGGGCGGTGAGCCGGGGATCCCCGTCATCCGCACGATCGGCCCGGACAGTGGAGGGAAGGACTGCATCAGGCCGACCGTGTACGGATGCCGGGGCTCGCGGTGGATCTCGCCGGCGGGTGCCTCCTCGACGATCTCGCCCGCGTACATGATCGCGATGCGGTTCGCGATCTCGATCAGGAGCGACAGGTCGTGGGTGATGAAGAGCACGGCGAAGCCGAGCTCGCGCTGCAGCGTCTTGACCTGCTGCAGGATCTCGCGCTGCACGACGACGTCGAGCGCGGTCGTCGGCTCGTCCATGATCACGAGCTCGGGCCGGAGCGCCAGCGCCATCGCGATGATCACGCGCTGGCGCATGCCGCCCGAGAGCTCGTGCGGGAACGCGCGCACGCGGCGCGCGTCGATGCCGACGAGGTCGAGCAGCTCGCCGGCGCGCGCGAGCGCCTGGCGCTTCGAGACGCGCTCGTGCGCGCGCATCATGTCGACGAACTGGTCGCCGACCCGCGTGACGGGGTTCAGCGCGTTCATCGCGCTCTGGAAGACCATCGACACGTTCCGCCAGCGGAACTTCCGGAGCTCCTCGGTGCTCTTGCCGGTCAGGTCCTCGCCCTGGAACAGGATCTGCCCGCCTGCGATCTGCGCCGGCGGCCGCAGGATCTGCATCAGGGCGTTCGCGAGGGTGCTCTTGCCACAGCCGGACTCGCCGGCGAGGCCGAGGATCTCGCCCGGCGCGATCGACAGGTTGACCCCGTCGACGGCGCGCACGCGCCGCTCGCCGAGGCCGTACTCGACCCTTAGGTCGCGCAGCTCGACCAGCCGGTCGCCGCGGGACGTGTAGCGCTGCTCCTCGGCGGCCGCCGCAGAGGTCATCGCCGCCACCTCCGCTTCGGCTTCGCCTGCCCGCGGAGCCGCGGGTTCGAGATCTCGTCGATCCCCGTCTGGATCAGCGTCAGCGACAGCACCGTGAGACCGATCGCGAGACCGGGGAAGAGGAAGAACCACCACTCGCCCTGAAGCACGCTCGAGTTGGTCGTCGCCCAGTAGAGCGCGACGCCCCAGCTCGACTTGCCCGAGTCGCCGAGCCCGAGGAACTCGAGGCCGGCCTCGACGAAGATCGAGATGTAGAAGACGAGCACGAACGCCGCCGCGATACGGCTGATCATGTTCGGCATCAGCTCGCCGAAGATGATGCGCCACGTCGACTCGCCCGAGACCTTCGCGGCCTGGATGAAGTCGCGGTTCTTGAGCGTCAGCGCCTGGCCGCGCAGGATCCGCGACTCGAACGCCCAGAGCGTGAAGCCGATGATCAGCACGAACATCGTCATGCCGCGCTGGTGCAGGAACGCCGTCACGTCGATCAGCAGCGGGATCGTCGGGATGACGAGCACGACGTTCGAGAGCAGCGTGATCACGTCGTCGACCAGGCCGCCGACGTAGGCGGCGGTGATCCCGAGCACCGCCGCGAGGACGGTGGCGAGCACGCCGGCCAGGAACCCGGTGAGCAGCGAGCGCCGCGCGCCGACGACGACCATCGCCCAGATGTCCGAGCCCTGGTCGCTCGTGCCGAACAGGTGGTGCCACGACGGCGGCTGCCGGGTGACGAGGATGTTGAAGTTCGTGGCCGAGGCGGGGTCGGCGACGAGCGGCGCGATCAGCGCGAGGAAGACGATGGAGCCGAAGATCGACAGCCCCACCTGTGCCTTGCGGTTGCGGAGCAGGAGGTGCAGCCAGAGCGGCAGGCGGAAGCCGCGGCCCGTCGACGGTGCGGCGAGCTGCCCGGCCGCGGGCGGCTGCTCGAGCTCGACCTGAACCTGCGTCACAGCGCGCGCACCCGCGGGTCGAGGACGAAGTTCAGGAGGTCGACGAGGAAGTTCGCGACGATCGGGCACACCGAGAAGACGAGGAGCAGCGCCTGCGTGAGCGGCAGGTCCTTGCCGAGCGCGGCCTGCTGCAGCGTGAACCCGGCGCCCGGGTAGCTGAACGCGAGCTCGACGAAGACGACGCCGCCGACCGCGGTCGCGAACTGCGGGCCGAATCCGTTCAGCGGCGGGAGGATCGAGTTGCGCGCGGCGTAGCGCGTCATCACGCGGCGGTCCTTCAGCCCCTTCGCGTGCGCCATCGCGACGTAGTCCTCGGAGATCGTGTTGACCATGACGCTGCGCATCGTCAGCACCCAGCCGCCGGCGTAGGCGATGACGATCACGAGCGCCGGCAGGAAGCCGTGGGTGACTGCGCTCCGGAGGAACGGCCAGTTGGGGCCGGGGTTCACCTCGTTGCCGTAGGCGTGCTGGAAGGGGAACCAGCCGAGCTTGAGGCCGAGGAGCCAGATCGCGAGCAGCGACGTGAAGTAGGCGGGGAAGGCGCCGAGCGCCATGAAGAGCGGGACGAAGACGGTGTCGAAGCCGCCGCCGCGGCGCCACGCGGCGAACATCCCGATCGTCGTGCCGAGGATGAACGCGAGCAGGAAGGCGATGCCGACGAGGGCGATCGAGTAGGGGAGGGTGCGGCCGATCACCTCCGACACCTTCGTCGGGTAGTTCGAAGTCGAGATCCCGAACTGCAGGTGGACGACGTGGCCGAGGTAGTGCCAGTACGCGACGGGCAGCGACTCGTTGCCGCCGCCGAGCAGCTTCTGGTAGGTCTCGATGATGCCCGGGTTCGCCTGGATCTGCGCCGGGCTCAGATGCTGGAGCAGACCGCCGATGGGGCTGCCCGGCATGAGTCGCGGCAGCAGGAACGTCAGCGTGAGCGCCACCCAGATGGCGAACACGTAGAAGGCGAGGCGACGCAGGAACCAGCGCATGGGCGAGTGGACTCAAGAATGACGGGGCGGGCGGGCGTCTGCACGCCCGCCCGCCCCGCCGGAGAGGCGCGGGTCAGGCGCCGGCCTTGCCCCCAGGGGCAATGCGGGTGAAGTTCAGGATGTTGTCGGGTGCCGTCGTGAAGATCGGATCCGCGTAGTAGTTCTTCGGCGACGTGAAGCCGTGGAAGTACTTGGTCGAGTACGTCGACCAGCGCGGGCCGATGAACACCGGCACGATCGGCTGATCCTTCAGGAAGAGGTTCGCGAGCGTCACGAAGTCCTTGTGCTGCTGCTTCGAGTCGAGCGAGCTCCGCCAGTTGTCGAGGGTTGCCTGGGACGCGTTGTCGAAGAAGTGCGCCCAGTTCGACGTCGTCGTGCCGTCGGAGCCGGGGGCCCCGTACGACGACTTCGAGAGGTTGGCGTTGAAGTAGCCGTACGGCGACGAGCCGGCGACGTTCTGCCAGAGCAGCGTCGGGTTCTTCGTCGTCGACGCGTTCGGGTACCAGGAGTTCCAGTCCGGCTCGAGCACCTCGCTGGAGTCGATGCCGATCGCCTTCAGGTTCTTGGCGATGATCTGGTCCGACGCGACCCAGTCCGACCAGCCCGAGATCACGTGGATGTCGAGCTTGACGGGGTTGCCCTTCGGGTCGAGCAGGGTGTCGCCCTTGTAGGTGAAGCCGGCCGCGGTGAGCGTCGCCTTCGCCTTCGCCGGGTCGTAGGTCGCGGCGGCCTTCGCGGCGGCCCTGATCGCCGGCGTGTACCAGGTCGGGAACTGACCGGTCAGGCCGAGCGCGTCCGTGGGAGGGGCGTAGCCGTACTCACCGAGCTTCGACACGCTGGCGCGGTCGATGGCGAGGCTGACGGCCTTGCGGAACGCCGGGATGCTGTACGGGTACTGCGTGTCGTCGAACACGAGCGACTGCGCGAACGCGGTCGTCGAGTAGAAGGCGTGGAAGTGCGCCTTGTCCTTCGCCTCGTACGCCGACTCGACGTTCGGGACGAAGTTGTGCGTCCAGTCGACCTGGCCGCTCTGGATCAGCGCGAGGGCGGCGTCGTTCGACGCGGCCTGCACGTACTCCAGGCACGGCACCTTCGGGGAGCCCTTCAGCCAGTAGTGCGGGTTCTTGCCGAGGACGTAGTCCTGCGCGTTGAACTTCGCGACCTGGTTGTACGGGCCCGACCCGACCGGGTGCGGGTTCGTGAACGTCGACGGGTTCGCGACCTTCGACCAGATGTGCTTCGGCACGACGAACTGGCCGTTCAGCGTGACCCCGATGAACTGCGAGTCGACGGTCTTCAGGTTGATGACGACCTGGTAGGCGCCCTTCTGCGAGATCGACGCGATGTTCGAGTTCGGCTTCGTGTAGCCGACCATGTCCATCGCGCTGTTCTGCTTGCCGGCCGTGAGGCTGTAGACGACGTCGGACGCCGTCAAGGCCTGGCCGTCGCTCCACTTGACGCCCTTGCGGAGGTTGAGCGTCAGCGTCTTGTTGCCGTTGCTCCACTTCCAGCTCTGCGCCAGCCACGGGTACTGGTGGCCGCCGCCGGCCGCGGTCGTGATGATCAGCGGCTCGTAGAACGCTCCCCGCACGAACGCGCCGCTCGGGAGGCTCGTGGCGGTGTAGGGATTGAAGTTCTTGACGAAGGCGGGATCGCCCGAGCCGGTCATGACGAGGCACTTGTGACCGGCATTGAGCTTCGCCGAGCTCTTGGAGCCCGCCGGGGCCGCGATCGCGAACGCGGCGGCGACGAGTGCTCCGAGGATCACCGTTCCGCCGGCGGCGGCCAGGAGGCCGAACCTGCGGGACGAGCGGGACTGACGTGACATCTGCCTTTCCTTTCTCGCCCTGCGAGGGCGGGAGCGGGAGACGATCACCGGGGGGCCGTAGGCGACCGGAAATTTCCGGAAACGGTTAACACGGTCACTGGCTGTTTGTCAAGCTGGCTACGTAGGAAAGCCGGTTTGGAGAGCGAAAACGGTTACGGTAGAGTTTCGCCGACCTCCCATGGCCCAACTCGACCGCAGACCCGACCAGAAGTTCCGCGGCCGCGCGACGATCCGCGACATCGCCGATCTCGCGGGCGTCTCGATCGCGACCGTCTCGCGTGTGCTCAACGACCGCCCGGACGTCGCGCCCGGCACCCGCGAGCAGGTGCTGCAGGTCGTGCGCGAGCAGGGGTTCCAGACGAACCGCGGCGCGCGCGCCCTTTCGAGCGGCCGCACCGGCCTCATCGGCCTCACCCTGCCGCTCGTCAACGACTCCTACTTCGGCCCGATCCTCTTCGGCGCCTCCGAGGCGCTCTACGAGCGGGAGATGCGCATCCAGCTCTGCCCGACGCTGCACCAGCACGACCGGGAGGCGTCGCTCATCGACCGCCTCACGCACGGCTCGACCGACGGCGCCATCCTGATGCTGCCGGAGGAGTCGAACGAGGAGCTCCTCAACCTGCAGACGATCGGCTACCCGTTCGTCGTCGTCGACCCGCGCGAGACGCCCCCCGACGGCATCCCGTGCGTCTCGGCGATGCACGCCGCGGGCGCGAAGGCGGCGACCGAGCACCTGCTCACCCTCGGCCACCGGCGCATCGGCGCGATCGGCGGCCAGCCCGGCTGGTACGCGAACGACGAGCGGATGATGGGCTTCCGCGCTGCGCTCGCCACCGCCGGCCTGCTGCCCGACTCCGACCTGATCCTGTACTCCGACTGGCGGATCTCGAGCGGCGAGGCGGCGGCCGAGGAGCTGCTCTCGCGCCCCGACCCGCCGACCGCCGTGTTCGCCTTCAACGACAACGTCGCGATCGGCGTGATCAACGTCGCTCGGCGGCTCGGGCTGAGCGTGCCGGAGGACCTCTCGGTCGTCGGGTTCGACGACACGGTCCAGGCGACGATCGTCACGCCCACGCTCACCACCGTCCGCCAGCCGCTCGCGGAGCTCGGCCGGCTGGGCGTCAGCCTGCTCATGCGCCTCGTCGAGGGGCAGCGGCTCGACGCGCTCCGCATCGAGCTGGCCACGACCCTCGTCGTCCGTGACTCGACGGGTCCCGCCCCTCGGCGCTAGCGCCGTCGTGACGGTCGCGGTCGCCGCGGCCGTCGTGTTCGCCGCCCGCGGCCTCGGCGAGCCCGCCAACCGCTTCAGCGCACGCACGGTCGCCTCCGACGGCGGCGTGCCGGCGGCGCACCGCGATCCGCTGCTCGTCAACACGTGGGGGCTCGCCGCGAGCCCGACCGGCCCGTGGTGGACGACGAACGAGGCGCGCGGGACGAGCACGCTCTACGCCGGCGACGGCAAGAAGCAGCTCCTCACCGTCAGCGTCCCGGGCGGCCCCACCGGCGTCGTGTACTACGGCGGTAGCGGGTTCCCGGTGCGCGGCAACGGCCGCTCCGGCCCCGCGCGCTTCATCTACGCGTGCGAGGACGGCCGCATCCGCGCGTGGACGGCGACCGTTCCGACCGCCTGGTCGACGAAGGCCGAGATCGTCGTCGACCAGACCGAGCAGGGCGCGATCTTCCGAGGCGTCGCGCTCGCCGGCGGCAGGCTCTACGCGACCGACTTCCACAACGACCGCGTCGAGGTGTTCGACTCGGCGTGGCGGCCGGTGCGCGTGTCGGGCAGCTTCGACGACCCGGACATGTCTCCCTGGTACGCGCCCGACAACATCGCCGCCGACGGCGGCCACCTCTTCGTCACCTACGTCTACCGCGCCGAGGTCGACGGGAACGACGCGCCGCAGGGCGGCTACGTCGACGAGTTCGACCTGCAGGGGCGCTTCGTCGCACGCGTCGGCGACGCCGGGCTGCAGGAGCCGTGGGGGCTCGCGCTCGCGCCGGCCTCCTTCGGCCACTTCGGCGGCGACCTGCTCGTCGCGAGCTTCGGCGACGGCCACATCGACGCCTTCCGCCGCACGGGCGGCGGCTGGAAGCACGACGGCGTGCTCGCCGGGACGGACGGCAAGCCGCTCGTCGTGAACGGCGTCTGGGGGATCGCCTTCGGGAACGGCGCCCTCGCCGGGCCGCGAGACACGCTGTTCGCGGCCGCCGGCCCGCACCGCTGGCGCGGCGCCAGCGAGCTCGAGGTGCACGGGGCGATCGTCGCGGTCAGGCCGGCATGAGGACGTCAGGCGTTTGCAGGCTCGAGCGCCTCGACGAGGTAGCCGAGCTCGCGTTCGGTGTCGAAGTACGCGAACCCGCCGGAGCCGTCCGCACCGAACCCGTAGCCGTGCTGCAGGCACGCGAACCCGGCCCCGTCCATCGCCGCGATCGTCTCGTCCACCGACGCCACCTCGTACCCCAGGTGGTGGAGGCCCCGGCCGCCGCGGCGGAGCCAGTCGCCCAGGATGTCGTCGCCCGCGAGCGGTTGCAGGAGCTCGATCTGCGGGTCGCTCCCGTAGAGGCCGAGCCGCATCGAGAAGTCGGCGGGCTCGCCGCGCACGTGCAGCCCGTGCAGGTTCCACGGCCCGTTCTCGACGACGAGCCAGTCGTCGTAGCCGAAGAGCGCGCGATAGCGCTCGATCGCCGCCTCGACGTCCGGGACGACGATCCCGATCTGCGCCGGGCCGCCGTGAAAGATCCGTTCTCCAGTCATGTCGAATCGAAAGGTTAGGGTGGCCGCTGTGCCGAAGGTTGGACTGCAGCTCTGGACGATCAGGGAGGAGTGCGACCGCGACCTCGCGGGCGCGCTGCGACGAGTCGGCGAGCAGGGCTACGACGGCGTCGAGCTCTTCCAGCTGCACGGGCTCACCGCGCTCGACCTCCGGGCGCTGCTCGACGAGTCCGGCCTCGCGGTCGCCGGACGCCACGCCCGGCTCGACGCGCTCGAGGACGAGCTGCCGCAGATCGCGGCCGAGCTGGAGACGCTCGGCACCGACCGCGTGGCGATCAGCTGGATCGACCCGAGCGAGCTCGAAGACCCCGAGTCTGCGGTCGACCGCGTGACGCGCGCCGCCGAGCGGGCGCAGGCCGCGGGCCTCCGGCTCGGCTTCCACAACCACTGGAGCGAGGTTGCCGCCGCGGACGGCGGGCGCTCCTTCCTCGACCGGCTGCGCGAGCTGCCCGACGACCTGCTCTGGCTCGAGCTCGACCTCGGCTGGGTCTGGCACGCGGGCGGCGACCCGCTGCGCGAGCTCGAGGCGACGAGCGGACGGTGCCCGCTCGTCCACGCCAAGGACTACGCGAACCGCGACGACCGCGACGACGTCCCCGTCGGCGCCGGGATCGTGGGGTACGACCGCGTCCTGCCGGAGGCGGTCGCGGCCGGCGCCGAGTGGCTGATCGTCGAGGAGGACGAGGTCGGCACCGACCCGTTCGGGGCCGTCGAGCAGTCGCTGCGGTTCGTCCGGGAGGCGGTCTAGGTGCTGCGCGTCGGCGTCGTCGGCTGCGGGATCATCGCCAGGCGCTACGTCGAGGACTCGCCGGCGTTCGAGCACTGGCGGCCGGTCGCGTGCACCGACCTCGACGAGAGCTGCCGCGACGCGTTCGCCGCGGCCCACGGGCTGCGCGCGCTCACCTTCGACGAGCTGATCGCCGAGCCGGAGGTCGACGCGATCCTCAGCCTCACGCCGCCGAAGGCGCACTATCCGATCGCATCGGCGGCGCTCGCCGCCGGCAAGCACGTCTACACCGAGAAGCCGCTCTCCGCGTCGCTCGACGACGCCCGGAGGCTCCTCGACGAGGCGAACGAGGCAGGGCTCCGCCTGGCGTGCGCGCCCGACACGTTCCTCGGCAGCGCCTACCAGACCGGCAAGCGGCTGATCGACGAGGGCCGCATCGGGCAGCCGCTCGGCGCCAACGCCACGATGCTCGTCGGCGGACCCGACTCGTGGCACCCGAACGCCGAGATGTTCTACCGCGCAGGCGGCGGGCCGCTGCTCGACATCGCGCCGTACTACATCACGGCGATCGTCGCGCTCCTCGGCCGCGTCGCCGACGTCGCCGGCTTCGTCGAGACGCCCACGCCCGAGCGCACGCTCGGCGCCGGCGCGGCTGCGGGCTCGACGATCACCGTCGACGTGCCGACGCACTCCGCGACCGTGCTGCGCCTCGTGAGCGGCGCGCTCGCGACGCTCACGGTGAGCTTCGAGGCGCGCAACCAGTACCTGAGCGGCCTCACGGTGTACGGCACGGAAGGCTCGCTGGTGCTGCCCGACGCAAACGGGTTCGGCGGCGAGATCCAGCTCCGGAACGGCCGCGCCGGCGAGGCGGTCGCCTACGAGACCTACGGCGCGAAGGAGTGCCGTGGCCTCGGGCTCGAGGACCTCGCCGTCGCGATCGAGGAGGGGCGCGAGCACCAGGCGAGCGGCGAGCTCGCGCTGCACGTGCTCGAGACGGCGGTCGCGGCCGAGGGCGGCGGCTAGATCCCTAGATCCAGCGGCGCCAGCGGAAGAACACGAGCTGCAGCGCGGTGGTGCCGAGGATCCAGCCCCACGACCACCAGTAGCCGAACGACCACCCGAGCTCGGGCATGTGGTGGAAGTTCTGGCCGTACAGCCCGACGATGAACGTGGGGACGAGCAGCAGCGACGCGATCAGCGTCAGCCGCTTCATCACCTCGTTCTGGTCGTTCGCGATCTTCCCCTGCAGGTAGTCGCGCACGCCGGCGAGCGCGTCGCGGGACGACTCGAGCGCCTCCGTCGCGCGCAGCAGCTTGTCGTACGCGTCGCCGAACGCGATCTCGACGTCGCGCGGGAACAGCTCGCCCTCGTCGAGCTCGACGCGGTTGTCGACGATTCGGTGCACGGCGTCGCGGGTCGGCGTGAGCGTGCGCCTGATGCCGCGCACGTCCTCGCGGAGGTCGCGCAGGCGGCGGCCGATCGTCCGGGCGTCGCGCTCGCCGATCATGTCCTCGAGCTCGTCGATCTCGTCGTCCAGGTCGTCGACGATGTCGAGGAAGCGCTCCGCGATCTGGTCGACGAGGTGGTAGACGTACATGCCCACCTGCTCCTGATGCCGGCACGCTTCCTGCGCCGGCTTCGGGTCGAACGGCTGCTCGCCGGGCGGCGTCTTCGAGACGGAGACGAGCATCTCGGGCGTGGCGACGAAGTCGACCTCCTGGTAGTAGACGCGGTCCTCGGCCCGCACCGCGACGGGCACCAGGAAGATGCCGAGGACGTAGTCGCCGTGCGACTCGATGCGCGGCCGCGGCTCGTCGTTGTGCACGTGCGGCGCGAGCAGCGCGGCGAGCGCCGTGCGGTGCACGTGCTCCGGGAGCGCCTGGCGAAGCCGCTCGGGGGTCGGGTCGATCAGATCGAGCCACTGCGGCACGACCCGCAGCGTAGGCGGCTCGGCGGACGTATCATCGACCGCATGCGCAGTCCGTTCATGTCCATCGCGAAGAGCTTCACGACCACTTCGGAGGGTATGAACGGTGCTTGGCAGGACGCTCAATCTCGGAATCCTGGCGCATGTAGACGCCGGTAAGACGACGCTCACGGAACGGCTCCTGTTCGACGCAGGGGTGATCCGCGAGCTCGGTAGCGTCGACCGCGGAACGACGCAGACGGACACGCTCGAGCTCGAGCGGCGGCGCGGGATCACGATCAGGTCCGCGGTGGTCGCCTTCTCGATCGACGACGTCCGCGTCAACCTGATCGACACGCCGGGCCACCCGGACTTCATCGCCGAGGTCGAGCGGGTGCTCGCCGTGCTCGACGGCGCGATCCTCGTCGTCTCGGCGGTCGAGGGCGTGCAGGCGCAGACGCTCGTGCTGATGCGCGCGCTGCTGCGGCTGCGCATCCCGACGCTGCTCTTCCTCAACAAGACCGACCGGCGCGGTGCCGACGTCGAGCGGGTGCTCGGGGAGATCCGCGCGCGCCTGACGCCCGACGCGATCCCCGCGTGGGGCGTGGACGCGGCCGAGCTCGCCGAGCACGACGAGGCCCTCGTCCCCGCCTACCTCGCCGACGAGCCGATCGATCTCACCCGGGCGCTCGCCGACCAGACCCGCCGGAGCCTCGTCTGCCCGGTATTCGCCGGCTCGGCGGTCACGGGGGACGGGCTCGACGAGCTGCGGCGCGGGATCGTCGAGCTGCTGCCGTCCTCGTCCCCCGACGGAGACGGGGCGCCCGCGGCCGGCGTGTTCAAGGTCGAGCGCAGCGCTGCCGGCGAGCGGATCGCCTACCTCCGCGTGTTCGCCGGGGTGCTCCGCACCCGCGACCGGGTCGGCGACGACAAGGTGACCGAGCTCGAGGTCTTCGAGGAGGGCCTCGCGGTGCGGCGGCCCAGCGCAGTCGCGGGCGAGATCGCGAAGGTCCGGGGGCTCCGCTCGCTCCGCGTCGGTGACGCGATCGGCGACGCGCCGTCGCCCGCACACGCGTTTGCGCCGCCGACGCTCGAGTCGGTCGTGCACCCGGACGATCCCGCGGACGGCGAACGGCTCCGCGTCGCGCTCGACCAGCTCGCCGAGCAGGTCCCGCTCATCCACGTGCGCCAGGAGGAGGAGCTCTCCGTCTCGCTGTACGGCGAGATACAGAAGGAGGTGGTCGGAGCCACGCTCGCCGAGGAGTACGGCCTCGCCGTGACCTTCCGCGAGACGACACCGATCTACGTCGAGCGCCCGCTCGGGACGGGCGAGGCTGCCGAGACGCTGAACGCCGAGCGAAACCCGTTCCCGCGCGCGCAGCTCGGCCTTCGCGTCGAGCCGGCGAACGGGGTGGACGTCCGCTTCGAGATCGCCGACCACGCGCGGATCCCGCTCTACATCTACAAGCGCCGCGACGGGTTCGAGGCCGCACTGGACGCCTACGTGCGCGAGGCGCTGCGCGTCGGGCTGCACGGGTGGGAGGTGATCGGCTGCGCCGTCACCGTCGTCGACAGCTGGTACACGCTCGCCGACGGGCCGCCGTCCCGGCGAGGGGTCATGCCGGTCGCGGCGGACTTCCACGGGCTCACGCCGCACGTGCTGCGACGCGCGCTCCGGGCGGCGGGCGTCGTCGTCTGCGAGCCCGTCGTCCAGGTGCGGCTGGAGGCGCCGGCGGACACCGCCGGCGCCGTCATCGCCGCCGCAGCGCGCGCCGGCGCGGAGCTCGACGCGCCGTCGTTCGACGGCGAATCCGCGGCCGTCACGGGCCGGCTCGCCGCCGTCCGCGTGGCCGAGCTGCAGCGCACGCTGCCGGCCCTCACGCGCGGCGAGGTCGTCCTCGAGTCGAGCTTCGCCGGCTACCGGCCCGTCGAGGGCCCGCCGCCGAGCAGGGTCAGCGGCCCGCGGTGAGCGCCGTGCCGGGGTGACCCTCGAACGAGGCCAGGAACCGCTCGGCGTCGAGCGCCGCCATACACCCCGTCCCGGCGGCGGTGATCGCCTGCCGGTAGGTGTGGTCCTGGACGTCGCCCGCGGCGAACACGCCCGGGATGTTCGTGGCCGTCGAGCCCGGCTGCGTCACCAGGTAGCCCTGCTCGTCGTGGTCGAGCTGGTCGCGGAACAGCGCCGTGTTCGGGTCGTGGCCGATCGCCACGAACAGCCCGTCGGCGGGCACCTCCCAGATCTCGTCGGTGACGGTGCTGCGGAGGCGCAGCGCCTCGACCTTCAGGTCGCCGACGATCTCGTCGACCACCGCGCTCAGGACGAAGTCGAGCTTCTCGTTCGCCTCGGCGCGGTCGACCATGATCCTCGACGCGCGGAACTCGTCGCGACGGTGCACCAGGTGCACCCGCGAGGCGAACTTCGTCAGGAACAGCGCCTCCTCGAAGGCGGAGTCGCCGCCGCCGACCACGTACACGTCCTTCTCGCGGAAGAACGCCGCGTCGCACGTGGCGCAGGCCGACACGCCGCGGCCCTTGTGCTTCTCCTCGGACGGGATGCCGAGGAAGCGCGCGGTCGCGCCGGTCGCGACGATCACGGAGCGCGCGGCGTACTCGTCGTCTCCGACGCGCACCCGCAGCGGCTGCTCCGAGAAGTCGACGCTCGTCACGTCGTCGGTCAGGAACTCGGCGCCGAACTTCTCCGCCTGCCGGCGGAAGTCGGCCATCATCTCCGGCCCCATCACGCCGTCGGGGTAGCCGGGGTAGTTCTCGACGTCGCTCGTGATCATCAGCTGGCCTCCCCACTGGAAGCCTTCGATCACGAGCGGCTCCAGGTCGGCGCGCGCGGCATAGAGGGCGGCGGTATACCCGGCGGGGCCGCCGCCGATGATGATCAGCTCACGTGTCTTCATGTCCATCAAGGTAGTAAACGACGAGGACGGCCGGGATGTTCCGTCATTGCGGTTCCGGGTTACTAGGCCTCCATGGCAACCGCTGTGACGACCGACACGCTGCGTTCACTCGCAGCCTTCCGCGCCAAGAACGGCTGCGCGATCAGCATCTACGTCGACCTCGACCCGTCGTCGACCCCGACGGCGCCCGACGTCGCGACCAAGTTCAACTCGATCCTCGCGGCGACCGAGAAGCGCGCCGACGGGAGCCCGGGCGGCCGCGACTGCCGCATGGCGCTCCGCGACGACCTCCAGCGCCTGCGCGACTGGTGGGACGACGAGTTCGACCGCGACGGGACCCGCGGCCTCGCCCTTTTCGCGTCCTCCGCGGACGGGTTCTTCCGCGCACTGCCGCTCGTCGAGGGGGTGGGGGACTCGATCCGCATCGGCCCCTCGCTCCACCTGGCGCCGCTCGCCGGGGCGCTCGACCGCGAGGGCGCGCTCGTCGCGGTCGTCTCGCGCGAGCGCGGGCACCTGTACCGCTTCGAGGACGGCGGCCTCCGCGAGATCGCCGACGAGTCGGAGGAGCAGCCCGGCCAGCACGACCAGGGCGGCTGGTCGCAGGCGCGCTACCGACGGCACATCGACCACCTCGTGCACCAGCACCTGAAGACGGTCGGCGCCGAGGTCGACCGCCACGCGCGGCACGGAGGCCTGCGCATCGCCGTCGTCGGCCCCGACGAGATGCGCCGCGAGTTCGAGGGTGCGCTCTCGCAGGAGGCTCGCGACGCGATCATCGGCTGGACGACCGCCGAGGCGCACGCCGGCCCACAGGAGTTGCTCGAGGCGGTCAGGCCGCTCCTCGACGAAGCCCGGGCGCGCGCCGACCGCGAGTCGCTCGTCCGCTTCGAGGAGCTGCGCGGCCGCGGCGAGCGCTCGGCCGCCGGCTGGAAGCAGGTGCTCGACGCCGCTTCCGACGCACGCGTCGGCACGCTCCTCGTCGAGGAAGGCGCCTCGTCGCGGGCCTGGGAGTGCCCGCAGTGCGGCCGCGCGTCGGCCGACGGCGGCACCTGCCCGCTCGACGGCACGAAGCTCGAGGAGCGGGACGACGCCGCCGACCTGGCGCTGCACCAGACCCTGGCCCACGGCGGCGACGTCGTCCGGCTCGGGGCCGGCGCCCTCGGCGACGCCAGGGGCATCGGCGCGCTGCTCCGCTACTAGACGGGATGGAGCCGTAGCCCCAGGGGGTACGGCTCCATCCCGTCTAGTAGCCCTGGGCGTCGACCTTCTCGGGCGTCACGGTCACGATCACGCGCTGCTCGCCCGGCTGCAGGTACGGGTACTTCTCCTGGCCGAGGTACTTCTGGGCCAGCTTGTCGATGTGGTCGAACGCGCCCTCCTCGGTGAGCTCGGCGGTGCCGGTCACCGACACGTAGCCCGACTGCTGGTCTGCGGCGGGCAGCACCGTGACCGAGATCCGCGGGTCGCGGCGCAGGTGCCGCTCCTTCGCGCGCCCCACCGCGGTGTTGAAGATCACGTGGTCGCCGTCGGTGTCGATCCAGACCGGCGTGGCGTGCGGCGACCCGTCCTCGCGCAGCGTCACCACCGTGCCCCAGTTCTTGCCGCGGAAGAGCTCCGCCTGCTTCTCGCTCAGCTTGGCCATGCGATCGTCCTCCTCGTGGATTGTCCTGGGGTGAAAACGACGAGCCCGCCGTGTGCGTTCCCGGCTTCTCGCACGGCGAAAACGCGGCCTAGGATCTGATCGTGGCGTACGACGAGGAGCTGGCGGAGCGGATCAGGACGCTGATCGGGCCCGGCCGCGACGTGGTCGAGAAGCGCATGTTCGGCGGGCTCGGCTTCATGGTCGGCGGGAACCTGGCGATCGCCGCGAGCGGGCAGGGCGGGATCCTCGTGCGGGCGGACCCGGACGAAACAGACCGCCTCGTCGAGGAGACGCCGGCCGAGGTCGCGATCATGCGCGGCCGCCCGATGACGGGGTGGCTCCGCGTCGCGCCGGAGCACCTTGCCGGCGACAGTCTCGGGCGCTTCGTCGCGTCGAGCGTCGCCTACGCGCGCTCGCTGCCGCCGAAGTAGCTCAGGCGGCGTCGGCGTCGCGGTGCGGCAGCGCCACGAGCTCCGGCGCGTCGACCGCGGCCGCACGGCGCTCGAGCTGCTTCAGCTCGGGGAGCGCCTCGTTCGTCACCCCGTGCTCCGGGAACTTCCGCGCGGTCACGAGGAGCCGTGTCTGGAACGAGCTGACGGCGCTGTTGAACGCGGTCACGGCGGTGTCGAGCCCCCGGCCGACCTTCGCGAAGTGCCCGGCGAAGACGCCGAGCCGCTCGTACAGCTCGCGGCCGAGCGCGGAGATCTCGCGCGCGTTCTGCGCGATCGTCTCCTGCTGCCAGCCGTGTGCGACCGTGCGCAGGAGGCCGATCAGCGTGGCCGGTGAGGCGATCACGACGCCGGCCTCGGCGCCCGCCTCGAGCAGCGAGCCGTCCTGGTCGAGCGCGGCCCGGTACAGGCCCTCGTCGACGAACATGACGACGAACTCGGGCGACGCCTCGAACTGCCGCCAGTACCGCTTCTGGCCGAGCTTCACGATGTGGTCGCGGAGCTGCTGGGCGTGACGGGCGAGGTGCGCGCGCTTGACCTCGACGTCCTCGCAGTTGACGGCGTCGAGGTACGCCTGGATCGGCACCTTCGAGTCGACGACGATCGTCTTGCCGCCCGGCAGGTTCACGACCAGGTCGGGCCGGAGCAGGCGGCCCTCGTCGTCGCGCGTCGACTCCTGCGTGTTGAAGTCGCAGTGCTCGAGCATGCCGGCGAGCTCGACGACGCGCCGCAGCTGCATCTCGCCCCAGCTGCCGCGGACGTGCGGGGCGCGCAGCGCCGTGACGAGGCTGCCCGTCTCGGAGCGCAGCTTCTCCTGGCCCTCGGCGACCTCGCGGAGCCGCTCGCCGATCGCGCTCACCTCGCGGGTGCGCCGGTCCTCGAGCTGCCTGGCCTGCGCCTCGAACTTCTGCAGCGTCTCCTTGATCGGCGCGAGCCGGGCCTCGGCGAGCTCGAGCAGCGACGACTGGCTCTTCAGGAGCGCGTCGCCCGTGGCCGCCTTGAACCGCTCCTCCCACTGGCCCTGGCTCTGCTCGATCAGCGCGCGCTTGTCGCGCTCGCCGGCGAGCTGCGCGTCGCGCGAGGCCAGCTGGCCGCGCGCCCAGAGGTAGACGGCGGCGGCGCCGACGAGAAGCCCGAGGACGAGGAAGATCGGTGCCATGGGCCCACGAACGCTAGAGAGGCTGTCGGACGGCACGACCTGCGCCCACAAAAATTCAGCCCCCGCGAGTCCGAAGACCTGCGGGAGCTGAGTGCCGGATCCGACGACTCCGAAGAGCTATCGGATCCGACGGGGAGAACCTACTGGGAGAGGCGCGGGCGCGTCAACGAGCCCTGTGACCCAAATGCCGCAATTTGCGCACGAATGTGTAACAGGGCCCGCGGCGGCAGGGGGAACGTCCGTTCGCCCGAATACGCTTCCCGGCAGCGATGCAGGACGTCTTCGGTCCCGGCGGCGCGCTCCAGCGTGCGCTTCCCGAGTACGAGCCGCGGCCCGAGCAGGCCGCGCTCGCAGCTGCGGTCGAACGGGCGCTCACCGGCGGCGAGCACCTCGTCGCCGAGGCGGGCACCGGCGTCGGCAAGAGCCTCGCGTACCTGATCCCCGCTCTCGAGTCCGGGCAGCGGGTCGTCGTCGCCACGGCGACGAAGGCCCTCCAGGAGCAGCTTCTCCAGAAGGACGTGCCGGTAGCGGCGGCCGCGGTCGGCCGCGAGCTCGACGTCCAGGTGCTGAAGGGCCGGGCGAACTACCTCTGCCGGCGGCAGCTCTCGGGCTTCCAGCCGTTCCTGCTCCCGGACGGCCGCGACGGGCAGGCGTGGGAGGCGATGCAGGGCTGGCTCGACACGACGCTGACGGGCGACCGGTCGGAGCTCGAGGTCGAGCCGTCGCCGGCGCTCTGGAGCGAGCTCTCGGTCGGCCCCGACCGCTGCTCGGGCCGGCGCTGCCCGTTCGTCTCCGCCTGCTTCGCCGAGACCGCCCGCGAGCGCGCCTCGCACGCCGACCTCGTGATCGTGAACCACGCGCTCTACTTCGCGCACCTCGCCTCCGGCCTGAACGTGCTGCCCGAGCACGACGCGGTCGTCTTCGACGAGGCGCACCGGCTCGAGGAGTCGGCGGCGTCCTGGCTCGGCGGCGGCGTCTCCCGCCACGCGCTCCGGCGGCTCGCCCACGACGCCGAGCGCTCGTGCCGCGAGGCGCAGCGCGCGCTGCCCGGCCGCGAGCTCGACCGGGTCGAGCGCACCGGCGACCGGCTCCTGCGCGCGGTCGCGCCGGCGGCGGGCAGGCGGCGCCTGCGCGAGGTGCCCGCGGAGCCCGCGCTCGTCCTGATGGACGCGCTCTCCGACCTCGCGTCGGCCCTGCACGGCCAGACCGAGGATCTCGACGCGCTCTCCCGCCGCGCGCAGGCGCTCGCGGGGGAGGTCGAGGCGTGCCTCGAGCCGGCCGGCACCGAGCGCGTCGTCTGGGCCGAGCCGGACGCGCTCGCGTGGGCTCCGGTCGACGTGTCGGGGGAGCTGAAGGAGCGGCTGTGGGACGACGGGCCGACGGCGGTCCTCGTCTCGGCCACGCTCACGACCGGCGAGGACGCCACCTTCGTGCGCCGGCGGCTCGGGCTCGACCGGGCGCGCGAGGCGGTCGTCGGGTCGCCGTACGACTTCCCGGAGCAGGCGCTCCTCTACGTGCCGCGGCAGATGCCCGACCCGCGCAGCGACGGGTTCACCGACCGCGCGGCCGAGGAGATCGTCTCGCTGCTCGAGCTCTCGGAGGGGCGCGCGCTCGTCCTCACGTCGAGCTACCGCGCGCTCGACGCCTACCGCGAGCGGGTCCGCGGCCGCGTCCCCTACGAGGTGCTCGTGCAGGGGGAGGCGCCGCGCGAGCGGCTGCTCGAGCGGTTCCGCGACGAGGTCGATTCGGTGCTGCTCGCCACCTCCACCTTCTGGCAGGGCGTGGACGTCCCGGGGGAGTCGCTCTCGCTGCTCGTGATCGACAAGCTGCCGTTCTCCGCGCCCGGCGACCCGCTGCACGAGGCGCGCTGCGAGGCGGTCGAGCAGCGTGGGGGAGACTGGTTCCGCGACTACGCCCTGCCCACCGCGATGCTGCAGCTGCGGCAGGGCTTCGGGCGTCTGATCCGCGGGCACGCCGACCGCGGCGTGGTGGCGATCCTCGACCCGCGGCTCCGCACGCGGCCCTACGGGCGCGCCTTCCTGGCGGCGCTCCCACGGTGCCCGCTCGTCGAGGACACGGCGGCCGTGCGGAAATTCTTCGGCGAGTCACTGCTCGTTTCCGCTTGAATGGCGCGGGCTGATGGCCAAGAAGAAGCCGAGAACTCCGACTCCGCCGCGCGTCCAGGCGCCTCAGCGCCGCGACGGGGGCAAGGGAGCCAAGGGCGGCAGCGCCATGTCCGAGCTGCCGGTGAACCAGCGTCTGCTCCTCTACGGAGTCGCGGCGGCGGGTGTCGTCGCGCTCGTGATCGTCGTGCTCGTGATCGCGCTCGGCGGCGGCAGCTCGGGCGACAAGAACGTCGCCTCGGCCATGACGGCCGCCGGCTGCACGTACAAGACGGTCAAGGCGTACGTCCCGCCGGGCCAGAACATCCACGTGAACAGCCTCACGAAGAAGTTCCCGTGGAACACCGACCCGCCCTCGAACGGGCAGCACTACCCGCTCTGGGCGGTGTGGGGCTTCTACACCGAGGCGGTGAACCCGCGCCAGGTGGTGCACAACGAGGAGCACGGCGGCGTCGTCCTCTGGTGGGGCCCGCAGGTGCCGCAGTCGACGGTCAGCGCCCTCCACGACTTCTACAACGCCCAGCCCGACGGCTCGTTCGGGACGCCGTACCCGAAGCTCGGCTCGAAGATCGCGATCACCGCCTGGACGGGCGATCCGACCAAGTACGGGCGGAACAACTACTACGGCTCGGGGCACATCGCCGTGTGCCCCACCTGGACGCCGAAGGTGGAGAGCGCGTTTACCGCGTTCCGCAAGGCGTACCGCGGCAAGGGCCCGGAGGGCATCCCGCTCTCGGCCGACGAGCCGGGCATGGGCCCGACGCAGTAGTGCGCCGCTTAGCCTGACCCGGCCGGGGTGGCGGAACCGGTAGACGCAGCCGGCTTAAAACCGGCGGCCTTCGGGCGTGGGGGTTCGAGTCCCTCCCCCGGCACTCACGTTCTCGAGGTTCGCTCCGTCAACTGGCGCAGCCGCGCGGCCGGCTCGTCGGTGAGCGCGCCCGGCGCGAACCGCCACTCCCAGTTGCCTTCCTCGCTGCCCGGGAGGTTCGTCCGCGCCTCGTTCCCCAGGGAGAGCACGTCCTGGAGCGGCGCGATCGCGAGCGCCGCGCGCGACTCCCAGGCGCGGCCGATGAGCGACCAGGCCGGGTCGGCCGGGTCGAGGCCCGTCGAGGCGCGGTCGTCGTCGGAGAGCGACGCCCACCAGCCGGCCGTCGTGTCGTTGTCGTGCGTGCCCGTGTAGACGACGGACTGCTCCTCGTGATTCGCGGGCGCGTGGGGATTCGCCGGGTCGCCGCCCGTCGCGAACTGGAGCACGGCCATGCCGGGGAACCCGAGCTCGCGGCGCAGGCGCACGACCGGCTCGGTGATGACGCCGAGATCCTCGGCGACGACCGGGAGGCGGCCGAGCTCGGCCTCGACCGCGTGGAACACGTCGGCGCCCGGGCCGCGGCGCCAGCGGCCCTTCACCGCGGTCTTGTTGCCGGCCGGCACGGCCCAGTACGCGACGAAGCCGCGGAAGTGGTCGACGCGGGTGAGGTCGACGAGCTCGAAGGCGCGGCGGAAGCGCTCGATCCACCAGCGGTAGCCGTCGCGGCGCATCGCCGTCCAGTCGTAGAGCGGGTTCCCCCACAGCTGGCCCGTCCGGGAGAACAGGTCGGGCGGGACGCCGGCGACCACGTCGTTCTGGAAGAGCTGCGGGTGCGCGAGGTGGTCGGCTCCGCCGCGGGCGACGTAGATCGGCATGTCGCCGAAGACGCGGATGCCGCGCCGTGCGGCGTAGTCGCGGAGGGCGCCCCATTCGCGGTCGAAGCGCACCTGGTCCTCGGCGCTGCCGCCGAAGTCGACCCAGTCGTCGAGCCAGTAGCCGTGCTGTTCGCGGAACGCGGCGAGCTCGTCCCTCGAGACGCGGGCGCGCGGCTCGGCGAGCAGCTTGGGCGAGCCGGCGAATGCCGACGGCGACATGTAGGGCGATCCCGTCGCGCCTTCGGGCGGCCCGAGCGGCAGCACCTGCCACCAGCGCTGGCCCGCCGCAGCGAGCCAGTCGACGAACCGGAACGCGTGCTCGTCGAGCACTCCGTTCGGCAGCGACGTCGGATGAAGCAGGATGCCGGAGGCTCGTTCGAGGTTCATCTGCGTTTAGGACGGGGGGACCATTGAGAATGTCAGGCACGGTGCCCCTCCCGAAGACCCCCCAACCACGCATCCAGGTCCAGGCCGTCGAGCCGATCGTCGACTGCGGGCGCTACGCGGTGAAGAAGACCGTCGGCGACACCGTCGACGTGTACGCCACGGTCTTCAAGGACGGGCACGACACGCTCGGCGGCACCGTCCGGTTCCGTCGCCCCGGCGAGCGGAAGTGGCGGGAGGAGCCGCTGCTCGCGCTCGGGAACGACCGCTTCGGCGGGAGCTTCTTCGTCGACCGGCCCGGCCGCTGGGAGTTCTGCGTCGCCGCGTGGACCGACCGCGTGGCGACGTGGCAGGACGAGATCCGGCGCAAGTCGGAAGCCGGCCAGCGCGACCTCGCGGGCGAGCTCGCCGAGGGCGCGCAGCTGCTCGGGCGCGAGAGCCTCACGCTGGAGGAGGGGCTCGCGGCACCGGCGGGCGACCGCCACGACGAGGCGTGCTCGCAGACGTTCGAGGTCGACGTCGACCGGGAGCTCGCGCGCTTCGGCGCCTGGTACGAGCTGTTCCCGCGGTCGTTCGGCGGCTTCCGCGGCGTCGCCAAGGCGCTGCCGCGGCTCGCCGAGCTCGGGTTCGACGTCGTCTACCTGCCGCCGATCCACCCGATCGGCGTGACGAATCGCAAGGGGCGCAACAACGCGCCGCAGGCTGAGCCGGGCGACGTCGGCTCCCCGTGGGCGATCGGGAGCGCCGAGGGCGGTCACGACGCGATCAACCCGGAGCTCGGGACGTGGGACGACTTCGATGCCATGGTCGCGGCGGCGAAGGAGGCGGGCGTCGAGATCGCCCTCGACCTCGCGATCAACGCCTCCCCCGACCACCCGTGGCTGAAAGAGCATCCGGAGTGGTTCTACCGCCGGCCCGACGGCACGCTCAAGTACGCCGAGAACCCGCCCAAGCGCTACCAGGACATCTACAACGTCAACTTCGAGTCCGAGGACTGGGAGGGGCTGTGGCAGGCGCTCCTCGACGTCGTGCTCGGCTGGGTGCGTCGCGGGATCACCGTGTTCCGGGTCGACAACCCGCACACGAAGCCCGCGCCGTTCTGGGAGTGGCTGATCCGCGAGGTGCGCAAGGAGCGGCCGGAGACGATCTTCCTGGCCGAGGCGTTCACGCGGCCGTCGATGATGACGACGCTCGCGAAGCTCGGCTTCGCCCAGAGCTACACGTACTTCACCTGGAAGAACTCGAAGGCGGAGCTCGTCGAGTACATGGACCAGCTGCTCGCCTGGCAGTGGTTCTACCGGCCGAACGCGTTCACGAACACCCCGGACATCCTCCACGAGTACCTCCAGCACGGCGGCCCGCCCGCGTTCGAGGCGCGGCTCGTCCTCGCCGCGACCCTCTCGCCGAGCTACGGCATCTACTCGGGCTACGAGCACTACGAGAACGTGCCGGTGCGCCCGGGCTCCGAGGAGTACCTCGACTCCGAGAAGTACGAGGCGAAGAAGCGCGCGCTCGACGGGCCGCTGCTGCCGCTCGTGCAGCGGCTGAACGAGATCCGGCGCGCGGAGCCTGCGCTGCAGCGCGTCGAGAACCTCCGCTGGCTCGACACGGAGAACGACAACCTCGTCGCGTACGCCAAGGACGACGTGCTCGTCGTGGTGAACCTCGACCCGTTCAACGTGCAGGAAGGCGTGTGCGTCGTCCCCGTCGCGCTGGGCTTTCCACCCGCGTTCGACGCCCGCGACCTGCTCGGCGCGCAGACGTTCACCTGGCGCGCCGGGCGCAACTTCGTCAGGCTTGCGCCCGGCAAGAGTCACATCGTCAAGGTGGAGATCTGAGCGAGACCGGAAACTGGTTCGAGCGCGACCCGCGGTGGTTCAAGACTGCAGTCTTCTACGAAGTTCACCTGCGGGCGTTCTTCGACGGGAACGACGACGGGTCGGGCGACTTCCGCGGGCTGACCGAAAAGCTCGACTACCTGCAGTGGCTCGGCGTCGACTGCATCTGGCTGCTGCCCTTCTATCCGAGCCCGCTGCGCGACGGCGGCTACGACATCGCCGACTTCTACTCGATCAACCCCGACTACGGGACGATCGAGGACTTCAAGCACTTCGTCGACCAGGCGCACCAGCGCGGCATGCGCGTGATCGCCGACCTGGTCATGAACCACACGAGCTCCGACCACCCGTGGTTCCAGGCGAGCCGCACCGAGCCGGACGGCCCCTACGGCGACTGGTACGTCTGGGGCGACGACGACACGCGCTGGAGCGAGGCGCGGATCATCTTCCTCGACACGGAGCCGTCGAACTGGACGTGGGACCCGATCCGCGGCCAGTACTACTGGCACCGCTTCTTCTCGCACCAGCCCGACCTGAACTACGACAACCCCGAGGTGCAGGACCAGATGCTGAACGTCCTGCGCTTCTGGCTCGACCTCGGGCTCGACGGCTTCCGGCTCGACGCGGTGCCGTACCTCTACGAGCGCGACGGGACGAACGGCGAGAACCTCCCCGAGACGCACGAGTTCCTGAAGCGGGTGCGGTCAGAGGTCGACGCGCGGTACCAGGATCGCGTCCTCCTCGCCGAGGCGAACCAGTGGCCCGCCGACGTCGTCGCGTACTTCGGCGACGGCGACGAGTGCCACATGGCGTTCCACTTCCCGGTGATGCCGCGCATGTTCATGTCGCTGCGCCGGGAGGACGCCCTGCCGATCGTCGAGATCCTCGAGCAGACGCCGCGGATCCCCGACGGCGCGCAGTGGGGGCTCTTCCTGCGGAACCACGACGAGCTGACGCTCGAGATGGTCACCGACGAGGAACGCGACTACATGTACGAGGAGTACGCGAAGGACCCGCGCATGAAGCTCAACCTGGGCATCCGCCGGCGTCTCGCGCCGCTGATGGACAACGGGCGCGACGAGATCCAGCTGCTGCACGCGGTCCTCTTCTCGCTGCCGGGCTCGCCGGTCCTCTACTACGGCGACGAGATCGGGATGGGCGACAACATCTTCCTCGGCGATCGCGACGGGGTGCGCGTGCCGATGCAGTGGACGGGCGACCGGAACGGCGGCTTCTCGCGCGCCGACTTCCAGCAGCTGTACCTGCCGCCGCTCATGGACCCGGTCTACGGCTTCCAGGCGGTGAACGTGGAGGCGCAGCTCCGGCAGCCGAACTCGCTCCTGCGCTGGCTGCACCGGCTGATCGCGCTGCGGAAGGACCATCCGGTCTTCGGCCTCGGCACCTACGAGGCGCTCCGGCCCGACAACCCGCGCATCTTCGCGCACGTCCGGACGTACGAGGACGACATCATCCTCTGCGTCCACAACGTCGCCCGGTCGGCGCAGGCGGTCGAGCTCGATCTGTCACGCTGGGAGGGCTACATCCCGGAGGAGATGTTCGGGAGGACGCGGTTCCCGCGCATCGGTGAGCTGCCGTACCTGCTGACCTTCGCTCCCCGGGGGTTCTTCTGGTTCCAGTTGCGGAAAGAAGAGGAGGGGTGATCGAGGAACAGGCCCTTATCGACTTCGTCACGAGCCAGCGCTGGTTCGGGTCGAAGACCCGTGATGTGAGTCACGCGAGCGTGATCGACAGCGCGGTCCTGAGGGACGTCGACCCTCGACTCGAGCTCCAGCTCGTCGAGATCCGGTTCGACACGGGAACCCACGAGACGTACCAGCTGCTCACGGACGACGGCGGGTTCGACGCGATCGGCGACCCCCGGCAGGTGCGGGAGCTCGTCCACATGATGCGCGGCGGCACGCGCGTCCCGGCCGGCGACGGAGTGGTCGAGTTCGCGACCGCGCTGGGGTCGAGCGGCATCGGCGGCGAGCTCCGCGAGGCGCGGCAGGTCAACGCCGAGCAGTCGAACACGTCGATCGTGTTCGACGAGGAGCTGATCCTGAAGGTGTTCCGCCGCCTCGAAGCCGGCATCAACCCCGAGCTCGAGCTGCTGCGGTTCCTGACCGAGAGCGGGTTCGAGAACGTCGCCCAGCTCGCCGGCTGGTACGCCTACGGCGGCAAGCAGATGGACGCGACGCTGGGGATCCTCCAGCAGTTCGTGCCGACCGGCGAGGACGGCTGGGAGCGTGCGCTCGACGCGATCGTCCAGCAGGACGAGGCATTCCTCGACACGCTGCGCCGGCTCGGCGAGGTGACCGGGAAGATGCACACGGTCCTCGCCTCGGACACCACCGACCCGAACTTCGCTCCCGAGGCGACGTCGGTCGAGTCGCTCGGCCTGCTGACGGCGACGGTCGACGAGGAGATCGAGCGGATGTTCGCCGACCTGCCCGAGGGCTCCGACGAGCTCGAGCCGATCCGGGGCCGCGGGGAGGAGGTGCGCGAGCGGCTCCGCCTGCTCACGAACATCGGCGGGGCCGGGCGCGTGATCCGCCACCACGGCGACTTCCACCTCGGCCAGACCCTCTGGGCCGGCGACGACTGGGTGATCCTCGACTTCGAGGGCGAGCCGGCGCGCTCCCTGCCCGAGCGGCGCCGCAAGCGGTCGCCGCTGCGGGACGTCGCGGGGATGCTCCGCTCGTTCGCGTACGCCGCGTCCGCGGCGGCGGTGCTGCACGGCGTCGAGGCGCCCGAGGACTGGGAGGCGCGGGCGCGCGATGAGTTCCTCGAGGGATATCGGGACACGATCGACCAGTCGCTGGTTCCTTCCGGCGCCGCGATGGACAAGCTCTTGAGGGTGTTCGAGCTGGAGAAGGCGGTCTACGAGCTGCGGTACGAGCTGAACAACCGGCCCGACTGGGTGCGGATCCCCGTGGCGGGGATCGTGCGCATGCTCGAGGAAGAGGTGCCGGTGTGACGCAGCAGCGTGCCTCGGCGTTCGGCGAGCTCGACATCTGGCTGGCCCGCGCGGGGCGGCACGAGGAGCTCTACGCGAAGCTGGGCGCGCATCCCGTCGAGAACGGCGTCCGCTTCGCAGTGTGGGCGCCGAACGCGCGGTACGTCAGTGTCGTCGGCGACTTCAACGACTGGAACCCCGCGGCCGACCCCCTGACGCCGGTGGACGCCACCGGCATCTGGGAGGGCGTCGTCGACGGCGCGTCCGTCGGGCAGCGCTACAAGTACCACCTCGACGGCCGCGAGAAGGCCGACCCGCTCGCGTTCGAGGCGGAGGTGCCGCCGAAGACGGCCTCGGTCGTGTTCGAGTCGCACTACGACTGGCTCGACGCCGACTGGGTCGACGCGCGTCGCGGGCAGGAGCCGCTCGAGCGGCCGCTCACGATCTACGAGGTGCACGCGCCGTCGTGGCGGAAAGGGCTCGGCTGGCGGGAGCTCGCCGACCAGCTCGCGCCGTACGTCAAGGATCTCGGCTTCACGCATGTCGAGCTGCTGCCGGTCATGCACCACCCGTTCTCGGGCTCGTGGGGCTACCAGGTGACGGGCTACTACGCGCCGCTCTCGACGCTGGGGTCGCCCGATGACTTCCGGTACTTCGTCGACCACCTGCACGCGAACGGGCTGGGGGTGATCCTCGACTGGGTGCCGGCGCACTTCCCGCGCGACGCCTGGGCGCTCGCGCAGTTCGACGGCACGGCGCTGTACGAGCACTCCGACCCGCGCCGCGGCGCGCACCCGGACTGGGGGACGCTCGTATTCAACCTCGGCCGCAGCGAGGTGCAGAACTTCCTGCTCGCGAACGCGCTCTTCTGGCTGCGCGAGTACCACGCCGACGGCCTGCGCGTCGACGCGGTCGCGTCGATGCTCTATCTCGACTACTCGCGCAAGCAGGGCGAGTGGGTGCCGAACCGCTTCGGCGGGCGCGAGGACCTCGAGGCGGTCGCGTTCCTCAAGGAGTTCAACGAGCTCGTGCACGCGCGCGAGCCAGGGGTCATCTCGGCGGCCGAGGAGTCGACGGCGTGGCCGGGCGTGTCGCGGCCGACGTACGTCGGCGGGCTCGGCTTCGGGTTCAAGTGGAACATGGGCTGGATGCACGACACGCTCGGGTACTTCCAGCGCGACCCGATCTACCGCCGCTTCCATCACCACGAGCTGACGTTCTCCCTCGTCTACGCCTGGAACGAGAACTTCATCCTCCCGCTCTCGCACGACGAGGTCGTGCACGGCAAGGGCTCGCTGCTCTCGAAGATGCCGGGCGACCGCTGGCAGCAGCTCGCGAACCTGCGAGCGCTCTACGCCTACATGTGGGCGCACCCCGGGAAGAAGCTGCTGTTCATGGGCGCCGAGCTCGCGACGCCGTGGGAGTGGAACGACGCCGACGAGCTGCCGTGGTGGCTGCTCGAGCACGGCGAGCACGCCGGGGTGCGCGACCTCGTGCGCGACCTGAACGGCATCTACCGGGACGAGCCCGCGCTCTGGGAGGTCGACTTCTCCCCGGACGGCTTCCGCTGGCTCGAGCCCAACGACGCGCTCGCGAACGTCTTCGCCTTCCTGCGGATCTCGCGCGACGGCGAGCGCAACCTGGTCTGCATCGCCAACCTGTCGCCCGTCCCGCGCGAGGGGTACCGCGTCGGGCTGCCGCGCGGCGGCGACTGGCAGGAGCTCCTGAACACCGACTCGACCTACTACGGCGGCGCGGGCCTCGGGAACATGGGGAAGGTCACGGCGGAGGCGCGCGGCTGGCACGAGCAGCCGTTCTCGGCGGAGCTGACGCTGCCGCCGCTGTCGGTGATCTACCTGCGTCCCGCGACCTAGCGGTCGCCGGCCTGGAAGAAGCTCGCGATCGCGCCGGCCGAGCCGGCGACGACGATCACGGCCCAGATCTCGAGCGCGATGTCGACGATGCGGCCGCCGGCGGTCAGCGGGTTCCTGATCTGCGACGAGACCGTGAGGAGCTGCACGGTCGTGAAGAAGGCCGCGTCGCCGAAGGTGTGGATATCGCCGCCGTCGGCATGGCGCTCGAGAAAGTACGTCGCGATCGTCCCGAAGAGGTCGACGACGGCCGTCAGCGCGAGGACGAGCAGGAGTCGTGCAACGAGGCGGCGGTGGCGGTCCTCCCACCGCGTGAGCCGCGCGAGCTCCTCGCCGATCATCTGTCGGGTGCCGGAGTCAAGGGCTCGTACCGTACCCGGGGATCCGAGGATTGGCGACCCCGGCCCGGGGTACGGTTGCCCCGATGTCGACGCAGGTCTGGCAGCGGCCCTTCGGGGCCGTTCCGCTCGAAGAGGGAGCGGTGCAGTTCCGCGTGTGGGCGCCCGCCGCCTCGCACGTCGCCGTGCGCGTGCACGGCGCCGATCACGAGCTCGAGGCGGGCGAGGACGGCGTCTTCTCCGCCGAGGTTCCGGCGGCGCCGGGCGACGACTACCTGTTCGTGCTCGACGGGGAGGCTCTGCCCGACCCGTGCTCGCGCGCCCAGCCGGCGGGCGTGGAGGGGCCGTCGCGCATCGTCGACACGCGGACGTTCGAGATCGCGCCCGGACCGGGGCTGCAGCTCGAGGAGCTCGTCCTCTACGAGCTGCACGTCGGCACCTTCAGCGCCGAAGGGACCTTCGAGGCGGCGATCCCGCAGCTGCCGCGCCTGCGCGAGCTGGGGATCACCGCGATCGAGCTGATGCCGGTCGCGACCTTCCCCGGCGAACGGGGCTGGGGCTACGACGGGCTGTACGCGTACGCGCCGCACCAGGCGTACGGCGGCCCGGAAGGGCTCGCGCGGCTCGTCGACGCGGCCCACCGCGAAGGGCTCGGCGTGTTCCTCGACGTCGTCTACAACCACCTCGGTCCCGGGTCGGAGGCGATCGAGCGGTTCGGCCCGTACTTCACGGAGCGTCACCACACGTTCTGGGGAAGCGCGATCGACTACTCGCAGGCGGCCGTGCGAGAGTGGGCGATCCAGAACGCGCTCATGTGGACGACCGACTACCGCATCGACGGCCTGCGCCTCGACGCGGTGCACGCGATCTACGACGATTCGCCCGTGCACGTCCTGCGCGAGCTGAAGGAGCGCGTCCCCGGCTTCGTGACGAGCGAGATGGGACTCGACGACTTCCGCCCGCTCGACGAATGGGGGCACGACGCGATGTGGCTCGACAACCTGCACCACGAGCTGCACGTCCTCCTGACCGGCGAGCGCGACGGCTACTACGCGCCGTTCGGCTCCCCGGAGGGGCTTCTGCGCGAGCTCGGCCGTCCGCACCCGGAGCGGCTGGTCGTCGCCGCCCAGAACCACGACCAGGTCGGGAACCGGGCCGTCGGCGACCGGCTCCCGCCGGACGCGCACCGTGTTGCGCTCGCCGTCGTCCTCTTCTCGACCTGTACGCCGCTGCTCTTCATGGGCGAGGAGCACGACGAGCCCGCCCCGTTCCAGTTCTTCACCGACCACATCGACCCGTTCATCGCCGACGCGACCCGCGAGGGCCGCAGGCGCGAGTTCGCCTCGTTCACGGCCTTCTCCGCCGACGAGGTGCCCGACCCGCAGAGCCGGGCGACGTTCGAGTGCTCGCGTATCTCGCAGCCGCCGTTCGACCCGCTCTACGCCGAGCTGATCGCGCTGCGCCGCACGCTGCCGCGCGAGCTCGACGTGCAGTTCGCCGGCGGCGTCCTGACGATGCGGCGCGGCGGCACGACGCTCCTCGCCGACTTCACCGCCAAGACCGTGGAGCTTCGCCGTTGAGCCGGCAGGTGTGGGCGGGCCGGCCCTTCCCGCTCGGCCCGGAGTGGGACGGCGACGGCACCAACTTCTCGCTCTTCTCAGAGAACGCCGAGCGCGTCGAGCTCTGCCTCTTCGACGAGTCGGGCGCCGAGGAGCGCATCGAGCTGCGCGAGCGCACCGCGTTCAACTGGCACTGCTACCTCCCGGGCGTCGGGCCGGGTCAGCAGTACGGCTATCGCGTGCACGGCCCCTACGACCCGGCGTCCGGCCGGCGCTTCAACGCCGCGAAGCTGCTGATCGACCCGTACGCGAAGCAGATCGACGGCCCCGTCGACTGGGGCGCCGCGAACACCCTCCCGTACCAGCCGTCGGGCGACGCGGACGCCGACCTCACGCTCGACGACACCGACTCGGCGCCCGCGATCCCGAAGTGCGTCGTCGTCGACCCGTCGTTCGACTGGGAGGACGACGAGACGGTGCGGCCGCGCACCCCCTGGCACGAGACCGTCATCTACGAGGTGCACGTCAAGGGCTTCACGAAGACGCGGGCCGGAGTTCGCGACGACCTGCGCGGCACCTACGGCGGGCTCGCGAGCGAGGACGCGGTCGCCTATCTCAAGTCGCTCGGCATCACCGCGGTCGAGCTCCTGCCGGTGCACCACATCATCGACGAGGGATTCCTGCACGACCGCGGGCTCACGAACTACTGGGGCTACTCGACGATCGGGTACCTGGCGCCGCACTCGCTGTACGCGGCGACGCACGACCCGGTGCGCGAGTTCAAGGGGATGGTGAAGGCGCTCCACCGCGCCGGCATCGAGGTGATCCTCGACGTCGTCTACAACCACACCGCCGAGGGCAACCACCTCGGGCCGATGCTCAGCTTCCGCGGCGTCGACAACCAGAGCTACTACCGGCTCGTGCCCGACAACCCGCGGTTCTACATGGACTACACGGGCACGGGGAACACGCTCAACCCGCTCCACCCGACAGTGCTGCGGCTGATCATGGACTCGCTGCGCTCCTTCGTCACGGAGTTCCACGTCGACGGGTTCCGCTTCGACCTCGCGTCGGCGCTCGCGCGCGAGTTCTACGAGGTCGACCGCCTCTCGGCGTTCTTCGACATCATCCACCAGGACCCGATCCTCTCCCAGGTGAAGCTGATCGCCGAGCCGTGGGACGTCGGCCCCGGCGGCTACCAGGTCGGCAACTTCCCGATCCTCTGGTCGGAGTGGAACGGGATCTACCGCGACACGATCCGCGACTTCTGGCGCGGCTCGGCGCCGCTGCGCGACTTCGCCTCGCGCTTCGGGGGCTCGGCCGACCTCTACGAGCAGGACGGGCGCCGCCCGTTCGCCTCGATCAACTTCGTCACCGCGCATGACGGCTTCACCCTCCGCGACCTCGTCTCGTTCAACGACAAGCACAACGAGGCGAACGGCGAGGGCAACAACGACGGCACGAACGACAACCGCTCGTGGAACTGCGGCGTCGAGGGGCCTACCGACGACCCCGCGGTGCTCGCGCTGCGCGCGCGCCAGCAGCGGAACTTCCTCGCCACGCTCTTCCTCTCGCAGGGCGTCCCCATGCTGCTCGGCGGAGACGAGTGGGGACGCTCGCAGGGCGGCAACAACAACGCCTGGTGCCAGGACAACGAGATCTCCTGGTTCGACTGGGAGCAGGCCGACGACGACCTGCTCGGCTTCGCGCGGCGCGTGATCGAGCTCCGCCGGACGCACCCCGTCTTCCGCCGCACGAAGTTCTTCGAGGGGAAGGGCGAGCTGCTCCCGGACGTGTGGTGGATGCGCCCCGACGGACGCCGGATGACGCGCCGCGACTGGGACAACCTCGAGTCGCGCGCGATCGGTGTCTTCCTGAACGGCGACGAGCTGAAGGAGACGCGGCGCGGGGAGGACGTGCGCGACGACTCGTTCCTGCTCCTCTTCAACGCGCACTTCGAGGAGCTGTCGTTCCGGCTGCCCGCGCGGCGGTTCGGCACCCGCTGGGAGCTCGTCCTCTCGACCGGCAAGGTCGAGGGCGAGCGTTTCGTGCCCGGCGCCGACGTGGCGATCGAGAGCCGCTCGATCGCGGTGTTCCGCCGTGCCGCATGACTTCCGGGCGACCTACCGCCTGCAGCTGACACCCGAGCTCGGCTTCGCGCAGGCCCGCGAGCTCGTGCCGTACCTGCGCGAGCTCGGGGTCTCGCACCTGTACCTCTCGCCGTCGCTCCAGGCGCGCGAGGGCTCGCAGCACGGCTACGACGTCGTCGACCCGCGGCGCATCTCCGACGCGCTCGGCGGCGAGGAGGAGTTCCGCCGACTCGCCGGCTCCGGGCTCGGCGTCGTCCTCGACATCGTCCCGAACCACATGGCGGCGGTCGACGAGAACGAGTTCTGGCGCGACCTCCGGCTGCGCGAGATGTTCTTCGACGTCGACCTCCGCACCGGCTTCCATCGGCGCTTCTTCGACGTGGGCGAGCTCGGCGGGCTCAAGCAGGAGGACTGGGAGGTCTTCTGGGCGACGCACGCGAAGGTGATCGAGCTCGTGCGCGAAGGCGTCGTCGACGGCGTCCGCGTCGATCATCCCGACGGCCTCGCCGACCCGGCCGAGTACTTCCGGCGGCTCGCCGAGGCCGGCGTCGAGCACGTCTGGGCCGAGAAGATCCTCGAGCCGGGGGAGGAGCTCCGCGACTGGCCGGTCGAGGGAACGACGGGCTACGAGTTCCTGAACGACGCGATGGCCGTGTGCGTCAACCGGGCCGCCGAAGGCGCGCTCACCCAGATATATCAGTCGTATACCGGTGATATACGACGGTTCGAGGATCTCGTCCAGCTCTCGAAGCTGGAGGTCGCAGTCAACATCTTCGAGCCCGAGCTGCGCCGGCTCTACCAGGAGCTGGAGATCGAGAGCCTGCCGCTCGCGCTCGCGTCGTTCCACGTCTACCGCACGTACATCAGGCCGTACGCGGGCGAGATCGCCGACGAGGACCGCGACGAGATCGGCCGGGCGAGCGTCTCGGAGGAGCTCCGCCGGATCCTCTTCCTGCAGGAGCCGGGCAACGAGGAATTCGTCGTGCGGTTCCAGCAGACGACCGGGCCGGTGATGGCCAAGGGTGTCGAGGACACGGCGTTCTACCGCTACTTCCGCCTCTCCGCCCTGAACGAGGTCGGCGGCGACCCGGGCCGGTTCGGGCTGAGCGTCGACGAGTTCCACGAGGCGAACGAAAAGCGGGCGGCGCGGCTCCCGCTGCAGCTGCTCACGACGTACACGCACGACACGAAGCGCTCGCCCGACGTGCGCGCCCGGATCGTCGCGCTCACGTGGCTCGCGGAGCGGTGGGGCGAGCGGCTGGCCGCCTGGCGGGCCGAGCTGGGGGAGCTCGCGGACCCGCGCGAGGAGCTGCTCGTCCTGCAGACGCTCGTCGGCGCGGCGCCGATCGACCGGGAACGACTCGACGGCTACCTCGAGAAGGCGCTGCGCGAGGGCAAGGTGAACACCAACTGGCTCACGCCGAACGTCGAGCACGAGCAGACGGTGAAGGAGTGGGCGTGGCGGGCGGCGCAGCTCGTCGAGCGCGACCCGTTCCTCGACGAAGTGCGCACGCTCGGGCGGAGGCTCGCGCTGACGCAGCTCCTGCTCAAGCTGACCGCTCCCGGTGTGCCCGACATCTACCGCGGCGACGAGCTCGAGGATCTCTCGCTCGTCGATCCAGACAACCGCCGGCCGGTCGACTGGCGCGCGCGGCAGCAGGCGCTCGACGAGCTGAAGGCGGGCGCGGCTCCGGACGAGCGGACGCTGAAGCTCTACGTGACCTGGAAGGCGCTGCGACTACGCGCGGAGCACGCAGCAGCGTTCGCGGGCGGGTACGAGCGCGTCGACCTCGGCGACGGCGTGTGCGCGTTCATGCGCGGCGGCGAGGTGCTGGTCGCCGGGGCCGTCGACCCGCGTGCGCGGGTCGTGGTGCCGGCCGGGTGGCGCGACGTGCTCGGGGTCGACGGCCTGGCGCTGTGCCTGCGCGGCTAGCGCTCTTCGTGCTGCCAGCGCTCGACGTGGTGCTCGATCGGGCGGTCGATCCCCGTCGCGGGTGACGATGCGAGCCGCGCCATCGCGGCGGCGAGATCCTCGCCGAGGCGCTGGAGCGCCTGGGTCAGCCCCGCGCGCATCCCGATCAGCTGCTCGACCTGCGACTGCAGCTCGCCGACCTGCCTCAGCCCTTCCGACTTGAGGAGCACGGCGCGCTCCTGCGCCTCCTGCACGAGCTCCTGCGCCTGGCGACGCGCGTCGCGCTCGTGCTGCTCGCGCCGGTCGCGCAGCTCGTCCAGCTGGCGTGTCACCGACTCCTCGCGCTCGCGCAGCCGGTCGACGCGCTCGTGGAGGTCCTTGATCTCGACGAGCATCGCCGCGCTGCGGGCGTTGGCGGCGTCGAGCTCCTGCTGCATCCGGCCGGCCGCCGCCGCCGCGGTCGCGACGAATACGTCGACCTCTGCGCGGCGGTAGCCGCGGAAGGAGCGGCGGAACTCGGTCATCGCATGCATCGTAGGCGCAGCGGCGGGCAATGTGGAGGCCGGCGCGGGCGACGGCGTGGCCGGGACCGCCGGCGCGGGTGCGGGCGGGGCAGGTGGGGCCGGAGCGGCGGCGGCGCGGGCGATCGCCTCTGGCGTCGCCACGGCGAGGCGGATCTCGCGCGCGGTGAGCGCCGCGAGCGCGGTGGTGTCGGCGTTGACGGGGTCGGCGGTCGCGAGCACGAGCGTCTCGCCGTCGTCTGCGATCGGGACGACGCCGAAGTAGCGGCGCGCCTCCTCGGTGAGCATCGGCGTGTCGATCGCCGACAGCGCGTCGTCGTCGACGAACGCGAGCCGTGCGTGCTCGGCGAGGCGGCGGTAGAAGTCGGGCGTCTCCATGCTTCAGGCTCCGACCCGGCCGAGCGCCACGAGGATCTCGTTGCGCGGCGAGACGAGGAGGTCGATGTCGAGGCTCGGGAAGCGCTCGCGCACGTAGCCGAGGTCGGGGTCGAGCGACGCGGCCGCGACGGTGAGCGTGTCGTCGACGAGCGACAGCGGCACCATGCGTTCGCGCTGCGCCAGCGCGAGCGGGAGGTAGAGGAAGAGCCGGTGGTCGAGACGCACGCCGCGCAGGCCTTGGAAGCGGCGGCCCGCGCGCAGGGCGAGGGCGAGGGCGAGCCGGCGGTCGTCGACGAGGCGAAGGTCGAGCAGCAGCTCCTCCGGACGCTCGCCGGGGCGCGCTGGCAGTGCGTCGAGCAGTCCGGCGACGCGCGCGTGGCCGGTGTCCTCGAGCTGTGCGATCAGGTCGTTCGCGAGCCCGGTCAGGAGGTCGCGGTCGGTCATCCGGCCTCTACGTTGACGGCGATGCGGTCGGCGTCCGCGCGGTCGACGCTCAGCGTGTACGGGAGGGCGGAGGTCATCTCGTCGAGGAGAGCCGTGGGCTCGCGGAGGGTCAACTCGATCGTCGCGCGGTCACCCTCGAACCGGCGCACGTAGACGTCGTCGATCGTCGAGAGCCGGCCGAGCGATTCCTCGAACGCGGAGAGCGAGGCGAAGTCGCGGAACGGGCCGACCTCGAGCTCGATCGTCTGCTGCGCCGCGGGCGGGGGCGGCGGAGGCGGCGGCGTCGGCGGAGGGAGCGGCGTCGGCTCGGGGGCCGGCTCCGGCGCCGGTTCCGGGTCGACGCCCGCCATCGTCCGCTCGAACTCGCGCGTGACGTTCCTGACCGTCGCGGCGAGCGTGTCGCGCAGCCGGATCAGATCCGCGACCTGGGTGCGCGCCCGCTGATCCTCGAGCGCCGCTGCGGCGCGGATGCGGGCGGCGTCGAGCCGGGCCGCCTCGATCAGCTCGTCGGCCTCCTGCCGGCCGCGCGCGGCGCTCTCCTCGCGCGTGGCGGCGGCCCGTGCGAGCTCGGCTGCCTGGCGGTCGCGCTCGCGCTCCGACTCGGCGAGCCGCGCCCGCGTCGATTCGAGCTCGTGCGTGAGGTGGGCGATCGTCAGCTCGAGGCGGGCGCGGAGCACCTCCACGTCCGCGACGCGGTAGCCGGAGAGCCAGCTGCGGCGGAGCTTGGGAAGTGAGTGTTCGTCCATCGGCCGTCTCTCGGAGAGATGGTATTCGCCCGGCGCTGCCGCGGTCCTGCGCCGGCGCGCTACACGTCCGCGTTGTCGCCCGGCGAGACCACGCCCGCCTCGTAGGCGAGCACGACCGCCTGCACGCGGTCGCGGAGGCCGAGCTTCATCAGGATCCGCGCGACGTGCGTCTTCACGGTCGTCTCCGAGACGAAGAGCGTGCGGGCGATCTCGGCGTTCGAGAGGCCGCGCGCGATCAGCGTGAGCACCTCGAGCTCGCGCGCGGTGAGGTCGTTCAGCCGCGGGAACTGCGCCTGCGGCTTCGGCCCGTTGCCCTTCACGAACTCGCCGATCACGCGGCGGGTGATCGACGGCGAGAGGAGCGCGTCACCCTGGGCGACCACCTGGATCGCCGCGACGAGCTGCTCGGGCGGCGTGTCCTTCAGCAGGAACCCGCTCGCCCCGGCGCGGAGCGCGTCGTAGACGTACTCGTCGAGGTCGAAGGTGGTGAGCATGAGGATGCGCGGCCCGTTCTCGTCGGCGACGCCGTCGAGGATGCGGCGCGCAGCCTCGAGCCCGTCGAGCTCCGGCATGCGGATGTCCATCAGCACCACGTCGGGGCGCAGCGACCGCGCCTGGTCGATCGCCTCGCGGCCGTCGCCGGCCTCGCCGACCACCTCCATCTCGGGCTCCGCGTCGAGGATCATCCGGAATCCGGCGCGCACGAGCGCCTGGTCGTCGGCGAGCAGGATGCGGATCACGAGCACGCCTCCACGGGAAGCTGCGCGCGGAGCACGAAACCGCCGCCGTCGCGCGGGCCGGCCTCGAGCGTGCCGCCGTAGAGCGCGACGCGCTCGCGCATGCCGACAAGCCCGTGGCCCTCCATCGCGTTCCCGTTCGCGCTGCCGGGGCCGTCGTCGGCGATCTCCAGCTCGAGGCGGTCGGAGCCGTAGCGAACCGTGACGTCGGCATGAGCGCCTGCCGCGTGCTTCAGCGCGTTCGTCAGCGCCTCCTGCACGATCCGGTAGGCGGAGAGGTCGATGCCGGGCGGCAGCACCGCCCGCTCGCCCTCGACGTGCAGCGTCACCGGCAGGCCGGCCTCCTCGATCTGCGCGATCAGGTGGTCGAGGCTCTTCAGCCCGGGCTGGGGCGCGAGGGACGGCGGCTGCGCTTCGCCGGAACGCATGACGCCCAACATACGACGCATCTCGGCGAGCGCCTCGCGGCCGATCTGCTCGACGGCGAGGAGCGCCTCGCGCTCGCGCTCCTGCTCGGGCGTCAGGAGCCTGCGCACCCCCGACGCCTGCACGACCATCACCGAGACGGAGTGCGCGACGACGTCGTGCAGCTCGCGCGTTATGCGCGTGCGCTCCTCGGCGGCCGCCTCCTCCGCCGCCGAGGCGACGCGCCCGCGCTCGCGCTCGACGCGTGCGCGCAGCTCGCGCGCCTGCGCGGTCCGCTTGCCCAGCGCGACGCCGAAGAACCAGGCGATGCTGAGGATCAGCGTCGTCCAGAAGAAGTCCGAGAACGCGCTCGACGACTCGTAGTCGATCACCGCCGCCGCACCGACGACGGCGCACCAGCCGGCGATCCGCTGCCGCTCGTCCGGCATGAGCCCGAAGGAGACGGCTGTGAGGAGGGCCGCGAGGAACGGCATCGAGAGGTCTGCCGTTCCCTCCCCGCCGACGAGGCCGAGCGCCACGAGCGCGCCCGCCGCGACGAACGGCGGAACGGCGGGGTTCCAGCGGCGGAGCGCGTACGGGAGCGACCAGAAGAGCGCGCACACGGAGACGCCCGCGCGGTCGTGCACCCCGCCCGCCAGGAGCGCCTCGGCGACCGACGCAGCCGCGAACACGGGTGCCAGCACCTCGACGGTGTGGCCACGGAGCCGCCGCAGCAGAGCGTGCACGAATCGGACGGTAGCTCCGCCGTGACGGAGCCGCGTCATCCCTGCAAACGACCGGCGAATCATCCCTGGGGAGGACGCGGGAACCGCCGGGCGCCGCTCTCGATCCCGCTAGGCTCGCAACGGCTGGCTGCTCCGGCGGCCGGACTGGTGGGCCGGGGTGCCGCAGCCCCGGCCCACCACTAACGTTCGGCCGTGGAGATCGACCACACGGAGACACGCGCGACGGCGCGCCGGGTGGCGGAGGAGTGGGGGCTCGAGCTCGGCGACCCGTTCCCGCTCTCGTACGCGTCCTACGTGGTCGCGGCCGGCGACGACGCCGTGCTGAAGGTGTGCTGGGCGGGCGACGACGAGTCGCTCGACGAGGCCGAGGCGCTGCAGGTGTGGGGCACCGAGATCGCCGTGCGCGTGCTCCGCTCCGACCGGTCGCGCCGCGCGCTGCTCGAGGAGCGCGTCCGCCCCGGCGACGACCTCCGCGGGCTTCCCCAGGAGGAGGTGATCGCGGTCGCCGTCGACCTCGGCCGCCGGCTCTGGCGGCCCGCAGGCGCCCCTTTTCGCCCGGTCGCCGACTACGTCCCGCGGTGGCTCCGGAACACGCCGACCGAGCTGACGCCGCTCGCCGAGGAGCTGTTCGCCGGGCTCGAGGTCGGAAGCTGGCTCGTCCACGGCGACTTCCACCACTACAACGTCCTCCGCGACGGCGAGCGCTACATCGCGATCGACCCGAAGCCGTACCTCGCCGACCGCGAGTACGACGTCTACACCTGGCTCTACAACCCGCGCGAGTACGTGGTCACCCGCGACGACGCGGAGGCGCGCATCGCGCCGTTCGTCGCCGCCGGCCTCGACGACTTCAAGATCCGCGCCTGGTCGGTCATCCGCGCGGCGTACCTCAACCACAGCGCGCACGAGCGCGCCGTGTTCCGGGCGCTTCTCGACTAGAGGAGCGCGCGCACCCAGCGCGGCTTGCACTCGCAGTGCAGGTGCTGATCGCCACAGCGGCGGCAGCGCCACTGCGTGAGGAGCACCCAGCGGAGGTGCGCGAAGGCGACGGCGAATCCCGCGGCGAAGGCGGGCAGGAGCTCCGGATGCCTCATTCCCCCATCCTGGCCGCGATCGGGGGCCGTCGCATGAGCCGCCCGGCCCATCGTTCCGGCCGCTTCGGCCCAGCAATTCCACTACCCTCACGCCGTGGCGGAGGCCGTCCACCACCCCGGGCAGCTCGAGTGGGACACCCCGCTCTACCAGCAGGCGCGCACGCAGCTCGAGAGCGCGCTCGCGCTTGCCGACGTCTCCGATCTCGTCTCGACCAGGCTGCGCCATCCCGAGCGTGCCGTCATCCTGACGCTGCCGGTGAAGCTCGACGACGGGAGCTTCGCGTCGTTCCCCGCCTACCGCGTCCAGCACTCGTCGGTGCTCGGGCCGACGAAGGGCGGCGTGCGCTACGACGAGGCGGTCGATCTCGGCGAGTGCGCGGCGCTCGCGATGTGGATGACGTGGAAGTGCGCCCTGCTCCGGCTCCCGTACGGCGGCGCCAAGGGAGGCGTGCGCTGCAACGCCCGCGCGCTCTCTGTGAACGAGCTCGCCCGCGTCACGCGCCGCTTCACCGCCGAGCTCGCGCCGTTCATCGGCCCGCAGCTCGACATCCCGGCGCCCGACATGGCGACGAACGAGCAGACGATGGCCTGGATGATGGACACCTACTCGATGCAGAAGGGCTACGCCGTGCCGGAGATCGTCACGGGCAAGCCGGTCTCGCTCGGCGGCTCGCTCTTCCGGCACGAGGCGACGGGCGCCGGCGTCGTGATGGTGGTCGAGCGCGCGTGCCGGCGGCTCGGCTGGGACCTCGCCGACCAGCGCTGCGTCGTGCAGGGCTTCGGCAACGTCGGCGGCATCGCCGCCACCGAGCTGCACGACAAGGGCGCCCGCGTGATCGCGGTCTCCGACATCTCGGGCGGCGTGTACGCGCCGGCCGGGCTCGACATCCCGACGCTGCACGCGTACGTCGCCGAGAACGGGTCGCTCGAGGGCTACGAGCGCGGCGTCGAGCGCATCACGAACGAGGAGCTGCTCGAGGCCGAGTGCGACATCCTCGTGCTGGCCGCCCGCGAGGACCAGGTGACGGTGCACAACGCCGCGAACCTGCGCTGCAAGCTCGTCGTCGAGGGCGCGAACGGACCGACCTCGGTCGACGGCGACCGCATCCTCGCCGACCGCGGCATCCCGGTGCTCCCGGACATCCTCACGAACGCGGGCGGCGTGACCGTCTCGTACTTCGAGTGGGTGCAGGACCTCGGCCGGCTCTTCTGGGACCGCGACGAGATCCGCCGGCGGCTCGCCGACAAGATGTCCGACGCGTTCGACCGCGTCTGGAACGTGGCGGGCGACCGCGGCATCACGCTTCGCGACGCGGCGCTCGTCGCGGCGATCCGCGAGGTCGCCGGCGCGCTCGAGGCGCGGGGGATCTATCCGTGAGGTGGGTATGAGCGAGCAGCTCGTGCGCGACGCGATGGTGCCGGAGCCGCTGTCGCTCGAGGCGACGGCGCCGCTGCAGAGCGCCGGCGAGGCGCTGGCGCGCGACGACGTGCGCGCGGTGTTCGTGACCGCCGACGGCCGGCTCGCCGGCGTCGTCACACGGAAGACGCTCGTCCGCGAAGCGGTCGCGAAGGGGCTCGACCCGAAGACGGCGACGCTCGGCGAGATCGCCGAGCCGCCGCTCGCGACGATCGACTGCGGGATGCTCCTGAACGACGCGTTCGCCTACCTCGAGGAGCACGACCTCGAGCGGGTGCCGGTCGTCGAGGACGGTCGACTCGTCGGCGTGCTCTCGCGCTCGGCGGTGCAACGGCGGCTCGCCGAGGACGAGCCTCCCGCAGAGACCGTCGAGAGCTAGCCGAGCTAGGCGAGGGCGGCCTCGCGGGCCGCGACCTGGTCGATCAGCGTGTCGAGCGCCTCGCGCAGCTGCCCGCGCACCTCGGCGTCGGCGAGCTCGCCGCCTTCGTCGAGCTTCTCGTGTGCGTGCCCGACGGCCATCTCGACCTCGGTCACGCGGGCGCCCATCGCGCCGAGCACCTTGCGGAGCTCGGCCGCCGCCCACACACCGCCGAACGCGCCGGCGCTCGAGCTGATCACGGCGACCGGCTTGTTGCGGAAGACGTTCGTGGCGAGCGGCCGCGACGCCCAGTCGAGCGCGTTCTTGAGTGCGCCCGGGACGGACGAGTTGTACTCGGGCGTCGCGAAGAAGACGGCGTCCACGTCGCGCACGAGCGACCGGAACGCCTCCACCGGCTCCGGGCCGGGGGCGAGGTCGTCGTCGGCGTCGTACGGCGGGATCTCCTTCAACCCGTCCCAGAGCTCGACCTCGACGCCGGGCGGCGCCTCCTCCGCGAGCGCGCGGAGGAGGGCCGTGTTGCTGGACGCCCGGCGGAGCGAGCCGCTGATCGCGAGGACGCGCATTGTGCGCTACGCGTCCTGCGCGACCAGCGTGAGGTCGGCCTTCAGCGTTACCTGGTTCGAGAGGGCCGGCTCGCCGTTCGGGAGGGGCATGTTCCACTTCATGTCGAACTCGGTGCGGTCGATCGTCGTCTCGAGCTTGAGGCCGACGCGCGTCGCGCCGAAGTGGTCGACGGCCGGACCGACGATGGTGCCGGTGAGGACGGCCGGGCGGGTGATGCCCTTCAGCGTGATCTGGCCGTCGACGGTCGCCTTGTCGCCGTCGCGCTGGAGGTCGCCCGAGAAGGTGACCGTCGGGTGGCGCTCGGCGTCGAAGAACTCGGGGGAGAGCAGGTGCGCCTGGAGGTTCTCCTCCTTGGTCTGGAGGCTCTCGATCTTCGCCGACCCCTCGAGGTGGCCGTCGGCGAGGGTGGCCTCGAAGTCGGTGACGGTGCCGCTGAACGTCGCGACCGCGTAGGACACCTCGAAGCCGACGTTCGAATGGACGGTGTCCGCCGTGAACGTGCCGGTGGGGACTTCCGTCGTCTGCTGCTCGATCGTGCTCATTGTTGTGCTCCTCCTGGAAACTTGCGCTCACAAAACTTGATGACGCAACTATCTTAGCACAAACACTTGCGCGCGCAAGTTTACGGTCAGCAACAGGTGTAGGCGCCGGGCGGGGCGGCGCCTTCGTCGGGCTCGGGCAGCTCGGCGGCGAGGAGCGCGGCGCCGTTCAGCAGGTCCCTGTCGGAGGCCTCGGCGCGGTCGACCCCGAGGCGCGCGAGCGTCTCGCGGAGCACGACGACGCCCGCGGCGAGCACCTCGCTGCGGTCGGGCTCGAGCAGCCGGGAGCGCCGCTCCGCCTCGCTCGAGTGGGCGAGCCACTCGAGCGTCTCCTCGAGGAACCCGGTCCGCACCGTGCGGCCCTCGCCGGCGAGGTGCGCGAGCTCGGCGGTCGTGCCGTCGACGCCGAGCGCCCGCTCGGCGCGGAGCTCCGGCAGCGCGGCCCGGACGTCGGCGGCCATCGCGTCGTAGTCCGCGCCGTGCCGCTCGGTCAGGCGGACGGAGCCGACGTTCATGCTCAGGCGGAAGTCGTCGGTGATCAGCTCGGTCGAGCCGCCGCCGATGTCGACGACGACCGTCCCCGGCTCGAGCGGCCCGACGCCCCTGAGCGTCAGCGCCGCCTCGTCGTCGCCCGAGAGGAGGCGGGTCGCGAAGCCGTACGACCACTCGACCTCGCCGAGGAACGCTTCGCCGTTCTCCGCGTCGCGCACGGCGCTCGTCGCGACGGCGAGCACGCGCTCGGCGCCGAGCTCCTCCGCCTCGCGGCGGAACTCGGCGAGCACGTTCCGCACGCGCGCGATCGGCACGGGGAGGAGCCGCTTGCGAGCGTCGACCCCCTCGCCGAGCCTCGTGATGCGCGTGCGGCGCTGCACCTCGTCGACGCGCCCGCCGTCGACGTCGGCCACGAGGAGCCGCGTCGCGTTCGTGCCGAGGTCGACCGCCGCGACGCGCATCACTTGCGCGGCACGTTGCTGCGGAGCGAGCCGAACGCAGAGGCGCTCTCGGCGACGGCTGCCCGGATCACCGCGAGCCGCTCGAGCGACGCCTGCAGGTGCTCGACGGCCCCCGCGAGCCGCTCGCCGTTCGCGCTCAGCGAGGTCGCGCGCTCCTCCGCCTTCAGGCCGGCTTCGACCACGCGGCCGGTCGCCTCGACGAGCCGGTCGGAGACGCCGCGGAACGCCAGCCACAGCCGCCAGCCGCCCAGCGCGGCCCAGCCGAGCGAGCCCAGGAGCGCGACGATCAGGAAGGCGAGAGGGAGCCAGAGCAGCACGAACGTGGATGGTAAAGGTGCTAAAATGGTCGCCGCGACGCGGGGTGGAGCAGTCAGGTAGCTCGCCGGGCTCATAACCCGGAGGTCGCAGGTTCAAATCCTGCCCCCGCTATGAAGGGGTTCCTGCGACCGGCCATCGAGCCGGTCGCGGTCGTTTTGGGACGGAACTCTCCAGCTGCTCTACGAGCTCGGGAACGAGCGCGAGCGAGATAGCAACTGTCTTGTCTCGGCCAGGCAGTGCCTGCCCACAGCGAGGGCCGCAGGGACGAGTCAGGTACGGCCTCGATACCTTTCTTGATGTCCTTACCGAGC
>DASZWR010000029.1:0-15565 GCA_035546215.1 Gaiellaceae bacterium
GAGGTCGAGCAGCTTCGGTGTCCGCGCGAGCACCGCGCGACGCCCCTCGACGCGGAAGACGACCTGATCGCCTTCGACGAGCCCGAGGGCGTCACGAACTGCCTTCGGTACGGTTAGCTGCCCCTTCGACGACAGCTGCGCGCTCACGTCCATTGTCTCTCCTTACACTGATGTAGAAGTAAGGATAGCGGACACCGCAGTTCGTCTTGATCCAAGTTCAGTGGAGCGTACCGGGATCGAACCGGTGACCTTCGGCTTGCAAAGCCGACGCTCTCCCAGCTGAGCTAACGCCCCGAGGGCGGGAAGTCTAGCCCGGTACGGCTCCGGCCCGGCAGGCGCCGGGCCGGAGCCGGAGAGTTCCTAGGCTGCGCGGGAGAGCCGCTCTTCCTGGCGCGCCCGCTGGATGATCACGTCCCGGTCGCCGAACCGAAGGTTGGCGCGGGCCGTCCGCTGCTCCTCCCAGAGCAGCGCGATCTCGTCCTCGAGCCTCTGGTGCTCGGCGGCGAGAGTGGGATTGTGTCCCTGGGCCAGCTCCCGCATGACACGGAGCCGCTGCTCCGAGAGCTGGTCGATGTCCTGCCTGATCTCATTCAGCGTTCGCATGCCCATCAGAACGACCGACGTCGAGGTCCTATTCCGTCACCGTCTGAGTCCCAGGGGCGGGCGCACCTGAAACAGGCGGACGGCGACCACGCCGAACAGAAACCCGCCGACGTGGGCGGCGAAGGCGACCCCGCCGCCCGACTGCGGGTGGGTCAGCGAGAACCCGCCCTGCCAGAGCTGGAGGACGAACCAGAGCCCGATGAAGAAGAACGCCGAGAACGGGAGCGGGAAGAACCCCAGCAGGGCGACGACCCGGGCGTGGGGGAGCAGCACGATGTACGCGCCGAGGACGCCGGCGATCGCGCCGCTCGCCCCGACGTTCGGGACGCTCGCCGCTTCGACGCCCGCGTAGTGGAGGGTCGCCCACGTCTGGGCGAGCGCCGCCGCGAACCCCGAGCAGAGGTAGAAGACGAGGAACCGCAGCCGGCCCATCACGTCCTCGACGTTGTTCCCGAAGATGAAGAGGAAGAGCATGTTCCCGCCGATGTGCCACCAGCTCGCGTGCAGGAACATCGAGGCGACGACGCCGGCCGCCCACTGCAGGTGGTCGCGCGCCGCGCCGGTGCAGGGGCCGCTGACCGCGCAGGGGTAGAACGCGTAGTGCTCGATCCGGGCGCCGCGCGACCGCAGCTCCCAGAGCCAGACCGCGAAGTTGGCGGCGATCAGCAGGTACGTGACGAGCGCGAACCGCCTCGTCGGCGCCAGGTCGAAGAGCGGGATCACCGGCACGATCCTAGGCGTATTCACGACTTGACATAATCACGCTCAGGTTTTATTCTTTTGGCGTATCAGGTATGTGGCAAGGAGGTGAACCATGACGACACTGGTTCGGTTCGACCCGCTCCGCGAGGTCGCCGCGATGCACACCGAGCTCTCCCGCCTCATGAACGGCCTGTTCGAGGCGCCGGTCAACGGGCACGGGACCCGGACCTGGGTGCCCACGCTCGACGTGTGGGAGGAGGAGGACGCGCTCGTCTACGCGTTCGACCTGCCCGGCGTCCCCAAGGACGAGATCACGGTCGAGGTCGAGGACGGCTCGCTCACCGTGACGGCGACCCGCGAGCGCGAGCGGAAGTCCGAGGGCGACGGCTTCCACCGCTACGAGCGGCGGCACGGCACCTTCTCGCGCACGGTCGGTCTCCCGCAGGGAGTCTCGGAGGACGCGATCAAGGCCTCCTACGACCAGGGCGTGCTCGAGATCCGCGTGCCGAAGCCCGAGCTGCCGAAGCCGAAGCGCGTCCAGATCGACGTCGCCGGCGAGCAGCCGACGATCGAGCAGTAACCGGAAGCGCGGCGGTCATCCGTCCCGTGCGGGTCGTACGGTTGGCGGATGGCCGCCGCGCTGCTCGTCCTGCTCTTCGGCGTCGCGGCCGCGGCGACGTGGGCGGCGGGCGGCGTCCTCTCGAAGACCACCGACGCGCTCGACGCCCGGCTCGGGCTCGGCGCGGAGCTCGGCGGGCTGCTCCTCCTGGCGGTCGCCGGGAGCCTGCCCGAGCTCGCGATCACGATCTCGGCGGCCGCGTCCGGCAACCTCGGGCTCGCCGCGGGGAACCTGATCGGCGGCATCGCGATGCAGACGATGGTGCTGCTCGTCTGCGACTTCGCCGCCGGCCCGGAGCGGCCGCTGACCTATCTCGTCGGCGCCCTGACGCCGGTGCTCGAGGGACTGCTCGTCGTGATCGTCGTGGCCGGCGTGGAGATGGGCGCGCTCCTCCGGCCGACCACGGCGATCGGCGGCGTCGTCAGCCCGGCGTCCGTCGCGATCGTCGTGGTCTGGGGGATCGGCCTCTACGTGATCGACCGCGCGCGCAAGGACCCGCGCTGGAACGTCTCGATGCCCGGCTCGCACCCGGGCCGGAAGCACCGGCACGCGCCGCACCCGACCGCGCCGCGGCCGTACGAGAGCGCCCGCACCGGCCGCGTCGCGCTGCTCTTCGGGCTCGCGTGCGCCGTCACGCTCGTCGCCGGCGTCGTGCTCGAGATCGCCGGCAACGACCTCGCGAACCGCGCGGGGGTGAACGGCGTGATCTTCGGCGCCACGGTGCTCGCGGCCGCCACGGCGCTGCCCGAGATCAGCTCCGGGATCGCGGCCGTCAGGCTCGGCGACAACGCGCTCGCGATCGGAGACATCTTCGGCGGCAACGCGTTCCAGGTGTGCCTCTTCCTCGTCGCCGACCTGGTCGCGCAGCAGCCCGTGCTGCCCTCGGCCGGCCCGCTGAACGCCTGGCTCGCCGCGCTCGGCGTCGCCCTCACCGGCATCTACGGCTTCGGCGTGATCGGCCGTCCGGCGCGCTGCCACGCGCGCCTCGGCCCGGACTCGCTGCTCGCGCTCGCGGTGTTCGGGCTCGGGATCGCAGGCCTATTCGTGGTGCCGCACTAGACCGTATGGAGTTGCCGGCGCCTCGCTCGTACGTTGGCGCGGGTTGCCGTCGCGATTGGCGCGGCGGTAGAGCCGCAAGTTACGGGAGGCGCCGGTATGTCTGAGGGTACGTGGGTCGGTTCGGATGCGCACGCTCGCAAGACGATGGCGGGCCTGCTCGATGCCGCGGCGGGTGAGCTTCGGACGCTCGACCGGGTATGGGTTGGCGCGTGCCTGCGCGGCGGCGGGGATCGCTTGCACGGTCGCGCCGGTCACTGCTCGGCGCTCGCGACGATGTAGCCAAACCCGCAACGGCTCGGCGAGGAGAGCGCACCGGCGCAAAGACGCGAGGAGCGACCCGCGGTTCAACGACGAGCCGCCCGACCAGGCGACGCCCGATTCTAGAGAGCGGCACCGCTCCTCACCTCGCACACCCGCTCATGCGGTCCCGACCCGCGCATATCAGCCGCGACACGACGCGTCGACGACTGCCGCTGCGCTCTCCCCGCCGAAGAGGAAGGCCCGCGAAAGCGGGCCTCCAAGCCGTGCCGACTTGACAAACCTCACTCCAGATCAGTTGAGCCCCTCGCGGATGCGATCCGCGACGGAGGCCATCTCGAGCTTCGCGCCGGTGACGTCCTTCAGCAGCTCGTCCGCGGTCGGGCCCTGGCCGAGCGACCACAGCTCGCGCAGCAAGTCGCCGGCGTCGCGGCGCGCGAACCAGTCGTTGCCGAGCTCGCCGCGCAGGAACTCGCGCAGCTGCGCCTCGAACGCCCACGAGCGCAGGTAGCCGATCACGTAGAAGCTGCCGTCGATGTCGTCGAGATAGCTCTCGGCAGCGACCGGGAGCTTCAGCGCGTCGGAGAGCAGCTCGGCGTAGCGGCCGCGCATCGTCGTTGGGTCGTCGGCCTGGAAGAACTCGATCTCGTAGAGGAGCTTCGCGCTGTAGCGGCGCACGAAGTAGAGGAGCGAGACGGCGCCGTCGCGGGCGAGGTCGTCGACGTGCGGCACGTCGAGGCGCCGGTTCAGCCACGCCGGCTCGGTGACGAGGTGCTGCATCAGCATCGCCCAGCCTTCGGTGACGGCCATGTCGCCGAGCCGGCGCGCCTCGAAGCCGAGGCTCTCGCTCGTGTGTGCGTAGTGCTCGGTGTGGCCCGCCTCGTGGAAGAGCGCCTCCCAGTCGTCCTTCCCGCCGATCGGCTGGATCACGAGCATCACCTTCCCGGGCACCTCGATCGGCGCGCAGAACGCGCGCGGCGACTTGCTCGGCCGCGACTCGAGGTCGAGGTGCACGTTCGCCTGGGCGCGCAGGTCGATGCCCAGGTCGGTCAGCGTCGACTCGAGCGCCGGGAGCATCTGCTCGGACGGGTACAGCTGGTCGAGCTCCGGCGCGCGGAAGAGGCGTGGCACGTCCCACGGCTGCGCGTCGTCGAGGCCGATCTGCAGGCGCGCGCGGAAGAGCTTGTCGCCCTCGCGCTCCCACAGCTTCTCGGTTTCGTCGAGCAGCTCGCGGCACTCGTCGGCGAGCTCGTCGAGCCGGAAGCCGAAGCGCCTGTACAGCTCGTAGTAGTTCGGCGCGTCGAGGCTGCGAACCGCCTCGCGGTCGATCGCGTTCGCCTCGAGGTAGACCGGGTTCAGGTGCTCGTCGAGGAGGCGGACGCGCTCCTCGTGCAGCCGCTTCCGCGTGCCGCGGTCGGGCTCGTTCGAGACGGCGACGCGCAGCATCCGGTACGGGATCGTCCGGCCGTCGACCGTCGCCTCGAGGCTCGCCTCGACCTCCGCGGCGCGGCTCTGGTGCTCGCGCGTCAGGTTGCCGAGGTAGCCCTCGCAGGCGAACCGCCAGAGCTCCGTGGGCGCCTCGCGCAGGCCCTGCGCGCGCTCGAGGGTCGTCAGGTCCTCGTACTCCTCGTAGACCCGCTCGACGTCGAGCGTCTCCTTGAAGCCTGCGAAGTGGTCGTAGTACTCCTGGAGCAGGTCGCGGGTGAAGCCGTCGCCGCGTTCGCGGTATGCGTCGATGTCGCTGGGCACGGGTCCGTAGGATACGGCCCGGTGCACGAGCTGCAGATCCCAACCGAGCGGCACACGCAGGTGCTCGACATCACCGCGAAGGTGCGCGAGGCGATCGCGGGCCAGAGCGGGGCCGCCGTCCTCGTCTACGTGCCGCACACGACGGCGGGCCTGACCATCAACGAGCACGCCGACCCGATGGTCGCCCGCGACTTCGAGATGGCCCTCGAGAAGATCGTCCCGGAGGACTGGGGCTGGCAGCACATCGAGGAGGGCGAGGAGAACGCGCCGTCGCATCCGCGCGCCTCGCTGATGGGCCCGCAGGTGGTGATCCCGCTGCGCGACGACGGCGAGCTCGCGCTCGGCACGTGGCAGGGGATCTTCTTCTGCGAGTTCGACGGCCCGCGCACGCGGACCGTGTACGTCACAGTCTTGGCTTAGGCGCCGTCCAGCGGAACCTGAGCGACGCGAGGCGGATCGCGGTCGCCAGCACGGCGGCGCCGATCTCGACGGCGGAGCCGCGGGATCCGAAGGCGACGATCGCGGCCGCGAGACCCGCCGGCGTCGCGTAGATCTCCGAGTGGAGGATCACCGGCACGTCGCCGGCGAGCAGGTCGCGCGCGATGCCGCCGCCGACCGCGGCGACCACGCCGATCACGGCGGCGCCGAGCGCGGGGACGCCGTGGTCGATCGCCTTGGCCGCGCCGGCGACCGCGAACGCGCCGAGCCCGGCGGCGTCGACGACGAGGACGGCGCGCCGGGCCCGGCGCAGGTGCGCAGGCAGCGCGAACCCGACCAGCCCGGCGCCCGCGGCGGTGGCGAGGTACGCCCAGTGGGTGATGGCCCGCGGGGGCAAGGCCCCGATGAGCAGGTCGCGGGCGATGCCGCCGCCGAGGCCCGCGGCGATCGCGAGCACCACGACGCCGAACACGTCCATCCGCTTGCGCGCGGCGAGCAGCGCGCCCGAGAGGGCGAAGGCAAACGTGCCAACCAGGTCGAGGGCGTGGAGCATGTCGTTACCCTGCTCGACGTGGCCGCCCCCGTCCAGCGAGACCAGGAGCTCGAGCTCACCATCGACTCGCTCGCCTACGGCGGGAACGGCGTCGCGCGCATGGTGTCCGAGGAGGGGCGCGGCTTCGTCGTCTTCGTGCGCCGCGGGCTGCCGGGCGACACCGTCAAGGCACGCGTGACCAAGGTGCAGCGCCGCCACGCCGAGGCGCTCGCCACCGAGGTGGTCAAGGCCGGCCCGGAGCGGGTAGAGGCGCCGTGCGCCCACTACCCCGCGTGCGGCGGCTGCCGCTTCCAGGATCTCGCCTACGAGGCGCAGCTCGCGGCGAAGGCGCAGTGGGTCGCCGACTCGTTCCAGCGCCTCGCGGGGCTCGCCGACCCGCCGCTCGAGGAGATCGTCGGCGCCGCGTCGCAGTTCGGCTACCGCAACAAGATGGAGTACTCGTTCACGCAGCTCGAGGACGGGCCGACGCTCGGCCTGCACAGGGCCGGCCGCTGGGACGAGGTGCTCGAGATCGAGAAGTGCTGGCTCACCTCCGACACCGGCAACGCGATCCGGAACGCCGTCCGCGACTGGGCGCGGGAGGAGAAGCTCGCCGCCTACGACCAGGAGACGCACGAGGGCTACCTGCGGCACCTGGTCGTCCGCGAGGGCCGCAACACCGACCAGGCGCTGGTGCAGCTCGTGACGACGCGCGGTGAGCGCTTCGACCGCGAGCGGCTGATCGAAGTGCTCACCGCGATCCCCGCCGTGAAGTCGATCCACTGGTCGGTGAACCGGGGCGTCGCCGAGGTGACGAACCTGCCGACCGAGCTCCTGTGGGGCGAGGACGCGATCGAGGAGGAGATCGGCGGCCTGCGCTTCCGGGTGCGCCCGAACGCGTTCCTGCAGACGAACACCGAGATGGCGGAGCGGCTCTACGGGATCGCGCGCGAGTTCGCCGGGCTGCAGGGCGGCGAGACGGTCTACGACCTCTACTGCGGCATCGGCACGATCGGCCTGTCGCTGGCGGCCAACGCGCTGACCGTGTGGGGGATCGAGATCTCGGAGGAGTCGGTCGCGTGCGCGATCGAGAACCAGGAGCTGAACGGCATCGGCAACGCCGCGTTCTTCGCCGGCAACGTCGGCGAGGTGCTGCGCGACCTGCGCGACCGCGCGGGCGACCCGGACGTCGTGATCGTCGACCCGCCGCGGGCGGGGCTTGCCGGGAAGGCGCTGAAGCGGCTCGGCGAGATCGCCGCGCCGCGGGTCGTCTACGTGTCGTGCAACCCGACGACGCTCGCGGGAGACCTCAAGCGCCTGTCGGACGACTACGGCTACTCACTCGTCCGCGCCCGGCCCGTCGACATGTTCCCGCACACGCCGCACGTCGAGTGCGTCGCGCTCCTCGAGCGCGCCGGCTGACCCGCGCCGCGTCGCACGCCACAGCAGGTCGGCGTTCGGGACGAGGAAGCCGAGCGCGATCCCCGGCAGGGCGGGGAGGCCGCTCAGGTCGAACCACACCGTCGAGGCGATCGTCAGCCCGAGGCATCCGACGAGCGCGAGCCACGTCCACGCGACGCGCAGCCCGAACCGGTGCGCGGCGCCGAGGAACAGCGCGAAGAAGAGGAGATCCGGCACGCCGAGCTGCGCCGCCGAGTGTTCTCCCGGCACCGGGAACGCGAACGAGAGCACGTCGAACACGTGCTCGTGGTGGTTCACGATCTGCTTCGTCGGGCCGCGCCACACCGAGTACGCGTCGACCCACGGGATGATCACCGCGACCAGCACGACCCACGAGACCTCCTCGAAGAACTCGAGGAACCACCAGCCGAGGAACGTGGTGGCGCCGAGCCGCGCGAAGTTCGCGAGCACCTCGACGTGCGCGACCGTCAGCACGACGGCGAGCAGCACGAACGCGAGCCCCGCCGGCAGCAGGCGGCGGGAGCTACGGAGCGGGAGCGCGCACGCGACGAGCGCGAACGTGAGCGGCATCAGCACACAGGCGATCCACGCGACGTCGCCCCAGAGACCGAGCTGGAACCAGTGGGTCGAGGTGGAGTAGTAGACGAGGAGGGCGGCGAGGATCGCGCCCCCGAGCGCTAGTAGGGCGGGAGCTCTGCCCACCACGGGCCCAGCGCCTTGAACGCGTTCCAGAAGGCCGTCTTGGCCGCCGCCTCGTCCAGCGAGAGGTCGATGTCGGGGACGACGAGCGCCTCGATCGACGGCGAGAAGCGCTGCAGCTCGCCGAGCGTCGCCGCAATCTCGGTCGCGAGCGGGAACTCGACGCCGTTCAGGAACTCGAGCGCGTCCTCGCCCATCACGACGAGCAGCTTCGGCTCCACGATCCGCAGCTCGCGCCGCAGCCACTCGGCGGCGACGTGCAGGTCGCAGCCCGCGAACTTGACGCAGTTCGTGCCGTAGACCTCCAGCGGGTCGACGTGCAGCCGCTGCAGCGACTTGATCAGCGCCTGCCCCGCGCGCCCGTGGAAGGCGACGCCCTCCTGCAGCTCCTGGGCCTGCGGCCCGTACTTGAGCAGGAACACGGAGGCGAGCGGATGCCCGGTCGGCAGGGCCGTCGGAGCCCCGTCCGCGGCCTGCGCGATCTCGTGCGAGAGGCGATTGATCTCGGTGATCGCCTTGCGGAGGTAGCGCTCGTAGATCTCGTCTGTTGTCACGATGGAGGCCACGCGGCAGGGGGACCTTTCGGGACCCGCGGACCTTCTCCTAGCGGACCCGTTCCTTCACCTGGGCCACCCATTTCAGCGACTGGAGGTACGCCAGGGACTTCGGCCGACGAAGGATTTCGGCCGTCCGCAGCGACAGTAGAAACTCCTCGGGATCCTCGAATCGCCGCATGCGGAGCGCGCCGGTGCCGACGCCCTGCAGGACGTGGGCGTCGGAGCCCGCTCCCATCGTCAGGTTGTACTTCGTCGCGAAGCGCAGCGCCTCGTCGTTGAAGCCCTCGAAGAGGAGCCGCGCGTTGTAGACCTCGAGCACGTCGATGTCCGCGAGGTGGCGGTGGAGCGTCTTCGGGTCGGGGATCGCGTGCAGCCGGTCGAACGGGTGCGGCACGTAGACGATCCCGTTCTGCTCGCGGATCGCGGCGACGGTGTCGGCGAAGCTCAGCCCGCGCGGGATCTCCTGCTCGAGGAACAGCCCGATCACCTCGCCCTGCGCGTTGGTCTTCACCTCCTCGCCCGGGATCACGATCAGGTCGCGGTCGCGCGCGAGGTCGACCGTCTCGAGCGCGCCGCCGAAGACGTTGTGGTCGGTGACGGCGATCGCGCCGAGGCCCTCCGCCTCCGCGTGGTCGATCAGCTCGGCCGGGTCGGTGGAGCAGTCGTGCGACCAGTTCGTGTGCATGTGCAGGTCGGCGACGATCCACGGGCGGTCGGCGAGCGGCTCCGCCGGCCGGCGCCTGCGGCGGCGGGTGCCGACCGAGGCGTAGAGCGCGTCGAGCTCGGCGGCGACGTCGTCGAAGGTCTGCGACTCGGCGTCCCGGCGGCCGGCCGCGCCTTCGCGCTCGCGGTGCGCGGGGTCCTCGGCGAGCCGCGCGACGGCGGCGCCCGCCAGCTCCGGCTGCGTCTCGACACCCGCGGGGCGGGCGAGCGCGCAGCCCGCCGCCCGGGCCTCGAGTGTGACGCGGCGCACGCCGGCGATCCCCGGCACGAAGATCGAGGCCTCGTTCAGGAGCTCGGCGCGCGAGGGCGCGTCGCGGGCGGTGCGTACGTGCACCCGCGCGGCGAGGTCGCGCGGGATCGCCGGCCGGCCGATCAGCGGCCGCGTCCGCAGCAGCACGAGCTCCCAGTCGGGGAGCTCGCGCAGCGCGCGCATCGCCGAGCGTGCGACGTCGCGCTCGTTCGGGCGCAGCTCGAGCACGATCAGGTTCCGCTTCGCCGCCGGCGCGAACAGGGCGGTGTCGACGCCCGGCGACATCAGCCGGTAGTCGCCGGGGAACCGCGCCTCGGCCGCCTCGCGCACCTCGGGCGAGAGCGCGACCAGCGCGTCGATGCGCGCGAGCAGCTTCTCGCGGGCCGAGCGGGCGGGCGGGTAGCCGAGCCGGTTCGGCGAGACGAACGTGGCGACGGCGAGCGCGTCGGCGTCGCGGAGCGCGAGGTAGGAGACGGAGGGGAGCGCGGGCTCGAAGCCGTGCACCACGTCGAAGCCGAGCTGCAGCGCCTGGCGGAGGTTCGCCTGCACCCCGACCGGCACCCCGAGCTGCGAGCGGCGGGAGACCGGGATCGCCGGCCCCACCGCGATCACCTCCGAGCGCGTCCCGCCCGCGAGGGCTCGTCGACCGGCGAGGAGGTCGGCTGCGCGGGCCGACGGCGCGACGACGGTCACCTCGTGGCCGCGTCGCCGCAGGGCGTCCGCGACGCCCGCCACGTGGTCGTTCACGTCATGGGGCTGGGACCACGCGAAGGGCGTCACCAGGCAGACCCGCATGGCCCAAGCATGCCAGGGCCCGGCAGGGGTCTGACCCCGGAATGGGGGTCAGACCCCTGCCGCGAGGGCTAGTGCCGGCCGGTGAAGAACTCCGTCATCGGCTGCACGTTGAGCGTGTCCGCCGTGTTCGCGAGCGGCGGCAGGCCCCAGTTCCACTGGATCGTGGAGAGCATCGAGTAGTGGTTGTACGGGGTCTGGCTCACGTAGCCGGACCTGCCGTGCGCGGTCATCACGATCGCGGGGATCTTCCCGCCGCCGTAGACGCCGCCCGTCCACACGTTCCCGTCGGGCTGCTCGTTGCCGCCGAGGAACGGCGTGCCCGGCCCGAGGTACGGGGAGTCGCAGCAGCCGTCCGCCGACTCCCAGCCGTCCGTCGCCGAGTTGCCGGTGAAGTCGTTCTCGTCGGTCACGATGAAGATCGCCGTGCGGCCGCTCCGCCACGCCGGCGTCGACATGATCGTGCCGACGGCGCCCTTCACGAACGCATCCGCCTTCTGCTTCAGCGCCGCGTCGTTCGCGTCGTCCTTGGTCGAGCCGTACGGGCACGGCGTGCCGTCGCTGCCGTCGGAGGCGATCTGCGAGTACACGCCGCCGTGCATGTCGTGGCACTGGTTCGGCGAGATCCAGACGTAGTTGGGGATGTCCCGCGACTTCATGTCCGTCGCGAAGTCCGAGTACGGCTTGATCTTCGCGAGCCGCGACGGGCTCGAGAGCACGTCCTGGAACAGCACGAACGGGTTGTGCTTGTTCGCGTAGAGCGCCGCGCTCGCCGGGTACTGCTGGCCGGTGAAGCCCGCGCTCGGCATCGACTCCATGTAGGCGCCCCACGTGAGGTGGTGCGACTCCAGCTCGTCGACGATGTTCAGGTGGTCGTAGACGAGTGACGGGTCGTCGACGTTGTGGCCCCAGTTCGAGCCGGAGATCGACGCGACGTAGTTCGGCTCGCTCGGGTGCGTGACGCCGTAGTAGTCGGCGGCCAGCCCGTACTGGTGCGCGAGCGACGTGATGAACGGCGCGTTCGCGTCGTCGATCACGCTCGACTGCGAGTGGTTCTCGAGCATGATCACGAACACGTGATCGAAGGCCCGGCCGTCGGCCTTCCCCCCGTGGCCCCGGCCCGAGTCGCCGGACGCGGTTGCCGCGCCGGCGATGATCGCAAGCGTTGCGAGCGCTGCGACCAGGAACAGCTTCTGCATACGTTCCCCCTTGTTCGCTTGAACGCGGGGATTCTACGACCGGCACCCGGTACCTGGACAGGTACCGGGTGCCGGTCCAGGCCTCGACTAGACCTCGATCGAGCGGCGCGCGCCGCGCCGGTTCCGCTCGATGAACTCCTCGACGAGCTCGTACGCGTCGTCGTCGGCGATCTGCCGGGGCGGCGACTTCATCAGGTACGAGCTCGGGCCCTCGAGCGAGCCGGCGATGCCGTTGTTGAGGGCGAGCTTCGCGAGACGCACGGCGTCGATCACGATGCCGGCGGAGTTCGGCGAGTCCCACACCTCGAGCTTCATCTCGACGTTCAGCGGCACGTCGCCGAAGCTCGACCCCTCGAGGCGGATGTAGGCCCATTTGCGGTCGGTCAGCCACGGCACGTAGTCGGACGGGCCGACGTGCACGTTCTTGTCGCCGAGGTCGTAGTCGAGCATCGACGTGACGGCGTTCGTCTTCGAGATCTTCTTCGACTCGAGCCGCTCGCGCTCGAGCATGTTGAGGAAGTCCGAGTTGCCGCCCACGTTCAGCTGCATCGTCTTGTCGAGGTGGACGCCGCGCTCGCGGAAGAGCGACGTGAGCACGCGGTGCGTGATCGTGGCGCCGACCTGCGACTTGATGTCGTCGCCGATGATCGGCACGCCGGCCTCCTGGAAGCGCTTGTTCCAGTAGTCCTCGCGCGCGATGAACACCGGCATGCAGTTCACCATCGCGCAGCCCGCGGCCATGATCTGCTCGGCGTACCAGCGGGTCGCGTCCTCGGAGCCGACCGGCAGGTAGTTGACGACCACGTCGACCTGGCGCTCCTTGAGGATGCCGACCACGTCGTCGGTGGGGCCGTCGGCCTTCTCGACGACCTGGGAGAGATACTTGCCGATGCCGTCGAGCGTCATGCCGCGCGAGACGGTGACGCCGGTGCGCTGCACGTCGGCGAACTTGATCGTGTCGTTCGGGTGCGCCCACATCGCCTCGGCGAGGTCATTCCCCACCTTGCCCTTGACCACGTCGAACGCGGCCACGACCTCGACGTCGCGGATGTGGTACCCGCCCAGGTCGACGTGCATGAGGCCCGGGACGAAGTCGTCCGCGTTGGCGTCCTTGTAATAGGTGAGGCCCTGCATGAACGAGTTCGCGCAGTTGCCGACACCGATGAGCGCGACGCGGACCTTTTCCTGCTGGCGGTCTGCCATCTCAGTTCCTTTCCATCAGTTGCTTGCGAACGTGGAGGACCCGCTGGCCGACCGTCACCCACGCGGTGCACGCGAGGAGGACGAGCGACCAGGGCAGCACGCCCCACGGCGCGAGGACGAGACCCGCTGTGATGACGACGACGCGCTCTGCGCGCGACCCGATCCCGACGTCGCCGCGGAGGCCGATCGTCTCGGCCTTCGCGCGCGTGTACGAGACGAGGAACGATCCCGCCATCGCGGCCATCGCGACGGCGACGAAAGCAGGGTGGTGGTGCCGCGCGAGCACCCAGGCGATCGCCGTCAGCATGAAGCCCTCGCTGATGCGGTCGGTCGTCGAATCCAGGAAGGCGCCGAACGGCGTGGTCTTGCCGCCGGCGCGGGCGAGGGCGCCGTCGAGGATGTCCAGCAGCGAGCCGAGGACGAAGACGACGGCGCCGAGCCAGTAGAAGAGGATCTCGTTGCGCCCCTCGAAGAGCACGATCACCGCGGCGATCGCGCACAGGCTGACGCCGCTCGCGGTGAGCGCGTTCGGCGTGATGCGAGTCCTGGTGAGGCCGGTCACCGAACGGGAGGCGATCCCGCGTGCGCCCGTCGTGTAGCCGTGCTTGATCGCTGCGGCTCTGCTCACCGGCGCGAACGTAGCACCGTTCTCGCCGCCGCCCCGCCCCGGGTCGGCAGGCGGTCGGTTACGCCCGATGAGCGGCAAACGAGCCGCGGAGGCGCCGGCCGTAGACGGCGGTCATCGCGAGGAGCGCCACGAGGATGCCGGCCGCGCAGTCGAGCCAGAAGTGGTTGCCGGTGGCCATGACGCAGAACCAGACCCAGGCCGGCCAGACCGCCCAGAACGCCTTCGCCCACCAGCGCCGGCAGACGGTGAAGAGGACGACCCCGACGATCAGCGCGTCGGCGGAGTGGAGGCTCGGCATCGCCGCGTACGGGTTCGCCGCGAGGCTGACGAGGCCGTCGCGGTGGGTGTCGACGAAGCCGACGCCGAGCAGGCGCGGCGGCGCGGTCGGGACGAAGACGTAGCCGAGGAGCCCGATCAGGTTCGCGAGCAGGATCGAGTTCCGGAAGCCCACGAACGCGTCGTGCCGGCGGAGGTAGACCCAGAGGACGGCGAGGCCGACCACCGTGAACTCCGAGTTCCAGTATGTCCAGGAGACGACCGTCTCGAGCAGGTGCCGCTGGTCGACGAAGTTCTGGAACGTCAGCTCGTACAGGCGGTGCGCGACGTCGGTCTCGAAGTTGACGACGCGGTAGCCGTTCGCGAAGGCCTTCGAGGGATTGCGGTCGGCGAGGCCCCGGGCCAGCTGATACAGGACGGCGAAGCCGAACCAGATCAGCAGCTGACGCCCGAAATCGGCCCAACCGCGCGGCAAATGACGCCGCCCAACTGCGACGACGGTGGTCACACCCGGATTCTACCCCCCGATGTAGGACATCTCGACCTTCTCGAGGCCCTCGGTGGCCTGCGAGCGGAGGTCGGAATAGCGGTCTTTGCGGGCTCTCCAGACGCCGGCGATGCTCTCGGCGAGCTCCTCGTCGCTCGCGCCGTTCCGCACGATCGCCCGCAGATCGGTGCCGCGCAGGGCGAACAGGCAGGTGAAGAGCTTCCCCTCGGCGGAGATGCGGGCCCGCGTGCAGTCGCGGCAGAAGGGCTGCGAGACCGAGGCGATGATCCCGACCTCGCCGCGGCCGTCGCGGTAGCGCCAGCGGTTCGCCACCTCGCCGCGGTAGGCCGGGTCGACGGGCTCGACGCCGAAGGCGGCGTCGAGGGCCGCCGCGATCTCCGCGGCCGGGACGACGTCGTCGAGGCGCCAGCCGTTCGTGTGGCCCACGTCCATGTACTCGATGAAGCGGAGCATGTGCCCGCGCTCGCGGAAGTACGCCGCCATCGGGACGATCTGATCCTCGTTCAGGCCGCGCTTGACGACCGCGTTGACCTTCACCGGGAGGCCCGCCGCCGTTGCGGCCTCGATCCCCTCGAGGACGCGGTCGACGGGGAAGTCCACGTCGTTCATCGCGCGGAAGGTGGCGTCGTCGAGCGAGTCGAGGCTCACCGTGATGCGCCGCAGCCCGGCGTCGGCGAGGAGCTGCGCCTTCTGCGGCAGCAGCGAGCCGTTCGTCGTCAGCGTCACGTCGAGGTCGCCGAGCGCTGCGAGCTGCGCGATCAGGTGCTCGAGGTCGCGCCGGACGAGGGGCTCGCCGCCGGTGATGCGGAGCTTCCGCACGCCGCCCTCGACGAACACGCGCGCGACGCGCGCGATCTCCTCGAACGTGAGGAGCTCCTTCCGGTCGAGGAAGCGGTGGTCGCGGCCGTAGACCTCCTTCGGCATGCAGTAGACGCAGCGGAAGTTGCACCGGTCGGTGACCGAGATGCGGAGGTCGCGGAGCGGGCGGCCGAAGGTGTCGAGGACGTCCACACCGGACACCGTACCCCCATGGGAACCCATGAACACGATCGGAATCCGACGCAGGAGCGCCTGGACGAGGAAGGCACCGATGACCGCCCGGTCGACGTCGACTGGGAGCCCGAGACCGAGAAGGAGGGGTCGAACGATGAATGACAAGCTCGAAGGGAAGGCCAAGGAGGCCGAGGGCAAGCTCACCGGCGACAAGGATCGCGAGGCCGAGGGCAAGGCCCAGAACGCCGTCGGCCACGCGAAGGACGCCGCCTCGAACATGGCGGACGCGGCGTCGGACAAGCTGAAGGAGGACTAGGTCCGAAGCGGGGGGTCTGACACCGAACCGGTGTCAGAC